>DASQWQ010000071.1:0-15794 GCA_035640175.1 Rubrobacter sp.
GGGGATCTTCATTGGGCATTCCACACGCTAGACTCCCCCGCCCACGCATTTCTGGCGGTAGGACTAGTAGGCCTTTATCTCTGGCAGACAAGGCAAGGACGCTTTGGGTGGTTAGGAACAGTAGGTTTTATTCTGATCGTTACCGCCTCCGTGTTGATCACCCTCGGTGGTCTCGCCATCGTCTACATTGATGGTGTGCTTAGGGCTAACGAAGAGGCGTTGAATGACATTGTTCATCCACTAGAATACTTGGTGCTCATAGGCGCGGTGCTTTTCAGTATGGCTACCATGCGTGTGAACACCTTACCAAGCGGAGGAGCACTGCTGATCATAATCGGTGCACTGGGATTCTTTGGGATAGCCTTTGTCGGCGTTGGGCCAGAATGGCTTCGCGCGGTAGCAGTGGCGATTCTAGGTGCGGGGTGGGCATGGCTGGGGCATGCTCTCTGGTCGGAAAGTGGTGAGGCGGTACAGCAACCCAAGCGTGTGAGGTGATCGATGCGCTAAGCTACGAGCTGCTTCGGGGTGAGGGGGACTATGCAACCGGCGCGTCTCGCTGTGGTTGCGCCCAGATACAGCGTCGAAGGGTGCAGACTCTGGCGAATCGCCTTAGGAAATCACTCTTACAGCGCGTGGCATCCATGCGGTGATTGGGGTACTCCCTTTGAGAATTCTCGACGATGGAAAGTTGCAACCATGTACGATGCCGCTACGATAACCCAGCTCCTCGCGGCGATCCAACCGGAAGCCGAAGAAGATGAAGCTGCCATATGAGGAACTGACCACCAGACAGCTGGTGCAGCATATGCGGGACGCTATACACCGGGAAGAATGGTGACCATCGAGGGTGCGAGGTGATAGCGATACAGTACTTGGCCGCTTCGGCAGCGGTCCACCCATCAGGGTCCCTCGTGATGTTTGTGCAGTTCGCTAGCTACGTCGGCTTGGAGACCTGCACCTCCTGATACCCGGTGTCTTTAGCCAATAAGACAGTCGTTACTGACCTGTACCCTGCCCGAGCGGCGGTCGTCCCGGCTGCAAAGGAGCCCTCGGGATCCGTAACTTCGTAGTATGCGCCGCCGAGCACATGGTAGATGCCGATCGATGGTTGCCCTTGATGAGGCACTTGGCCAGGCAGTCATTCAACCGTCAAGGTGTCTTCGGTATGCTAGCGCTGAAATTAGGAGTCGATACCTTAGCGGGCTGCTAGGTAGCCCTCAGGGGCTCATACTAAACGGCGTTGCGGTCGACCAAGAGCTTGCCGATGCTATATCGAGCCCCGAACTTCTTAGTGGGCAGAGTGCACAGGTGCCGATTCTCCTACAAGGGGCAGAGGTTGATGCTCGCTTGGACTTTAATGAATACAGCTTTTAGCACTCCCTTGCACTCAGTGGCGCAGTCGTGCGCCAGCCTACGACCTTTCGCGACTGTACGTTTAAGGGTTCGCTGACCGCCCAGTTCACGTTTTCGATGCAGGACCACCGCATTTCGTAAGTTGCAACTTTTTTGATCCTGTGGACTTTTCTAATGCTGGCGCTGAACGTGTTTCGATCGGTTTCTCGAACTGCTCCTTTACCCAATCGTTCACAGCGAACGGAATCGTGGGGCCTCTCGTCTTAGAACAGTGTCGCTTCGAGTCAGATGTCGCCATGCATGGCGCGAACTCACCCATGATCGTGTGTCGAGATTGCTCCGTCGGGGGAGCTAGACGTAGCAAACACCCGCTGCGCTGGCTTCCAAGCTGTGCGACTCCAAGCTCCGACTGCTCACCAGATCGGCCCACGCGAGGTGGACCACGACGGCCTTATTTCTCCGGCGCAATTCGGAGTTCGTGTCCGCATAGAGGTGCAGGCAAACCGCTTGGACTTATCGGGTGCTCAACTGTCGGAGGGCGCCCGGGTCGAGGGCACCGGCTCCGGTGGCCTCATCACCGTTAAGGACGTGGAGAGCGCCCTAGACCGGCAATAAGAGCGAACCCTGCCAGGTTCGCTGTTCTCTCACACGGTACAATCCGCTCCTGTGTTTGATCTCAAGGACAGGGCTGCGGTGGCGACGGAGGTCTCGCTGGTCCTGGCCGCTACCTTCTGGGGCCTGAACTTCGCCGCGACCAAGTATGCCGCCGCGACTATCCCACCTCTGTTGCTGGTCGCCCTGCGCTTTACGGTCGGTGGCCTGTTGCTACTGCTCGTTCTAAGGCTCCTCGAACCGAAGAGCAGGCTCCGAAGGAGCGACATGCTCCCGATGGCTGCCCTGGGCTGCTTCGGCGTGGCGACGGCCCAGACGGGTTTCACGTTCGGCGTTAGCCTCTCCAGCGCCGGCAGCACGGGCCTTATCTTCGCGACGGCGCCGGTGTGGGGATTATTGCTTGGCGCGATCCTCGGCCTCGAGTCGCCGACATGGAAGGGGGTGCTCGGCGTCGGGCTCTCCATATTGGGCGTCGTATTGGTCGTCCTGGACGGGCTGATGTCAGGGAATGCCAGCTTCGTCGGGGACTTGCTGGTCCTGATCGCCGCCTTCTGCGTGGGCGCCTACGCGGTCTTCTCGATGCCTCTGCTAGAGCGCCATACGCCGCTCACGGTCGCTACCTATCCTGTATTGTTCGGGATCCCTTTCCTGCTGCTGATTTCCTCTCCACAGCTTCTGAGCCTGGAGTGGGGGAGCGTGGGAGCCGGACCCTGGGCCGCAGTCGCCTACTCCGCTGTCTTCGCCACCGCTTTCGCGTTCTCGGCGTGGCAGAGGGGGATAAGCCGCATTGGGGCGAACAGGGTGCTCGTCTATCAGTACCTCATCACCGTCGTCGGGGTCACATCGGGTATCGTGTTCTTCGGCGAGACGCTGGGGATCAATAAGATCGTCGGCGGGGTCGTGGTCCTCCTCGGCGTCTATCTGGCCCGCCGACAATAGAAGAAGGTTTCAGGCAACAGGTATCAGCGCCATCTGACTTTGACGTTCTCCGGCTTGAGATCTCTCTGTTCGTTGGTAACTGAGATCGTGCGCTCCTCCCCCGACTCCAGGTCAAAGTAGTTTTCCGAGAAGCGTACGGCCCCGTCAGGGACCTCGAGGTGGACGAAATAGGCGTAAGCCGAGGCCCCGAGACGTACCTTTAGCTCGTTCTCTTCGGTCTGGGTGATGTCTACGTCCGGCTCGACGGGCTCTCTCCTGAGGTCCTTGATGGGCGCGAAGAAGTGACGGTTGGAGGGGAAGCGGTAATGGTCTGAACTTACCGAGAGGTAGCGGTCGGGGGAACTGGATACTCGGTCCGCGGTCCAGCGGGCGACGAGGCGGCTGGAGTTTGCGGGGACGTGTGCCTGGAGGTTCTCCTCCCAGATCTTCTCTCCTGCAAAAGTTCTGAGACGCACGGTGACGTTGTCTTCCACTTTCGAGAGGGTGTCGTTGGTGAGCCAGAGCTCTATGGAGCTGTCGGGTAGCGCTTTGAAGGAGGCGAGGAGCGGGGAGTAGGCACGCTTCGCGTAGTAGTAGCCGGCCTTGCCGAAGCCGTGGTAGTCGAGGACGCTCCAGGAGAGGACGGGCCAGCAGTCGTTTAGCTGCCAGAAGAGGGTGCCAGAGCAGTGGGGCTTGCGGCGGCGGAAGTGCTCGAGGGCGAACTTCAGGCCTTCGGCCTGTGAAATCATGCTGAAGTCTACGTACTCGTCCAGGTCTTTTGGCAAGCCCGTCACGGTCAGCATGAGGTTGTCGCCCTTGTTTTTGGGATCGTCCTTGTTGTGGTGGTCCATCGAGGGGCTGTGATGATACAGCTGGTCCTCCGGTATCGTGCGCCGAAGAGTCTCGCGTACTGGCGCCGCGTGCATCCCGAACTCGCTTACGAACCTCCCCATGTCCTCGGCGTAACGAAGGTAGGAGACGTTCTCCGGCGTAGGGTCCCGGCGTGACTCTTCACCGAAGCGGCGGGGGAAGTTGCCGTGCCAGACCTCCCAGTTGTGGACGTTGCCCTGACGACGGTCGTTGTGGTCGTCGCCCCCGAAAGGGCTACCAGGCCAGTAAGGGGTGCGTCCGTCGAGCTCGGCGACGACGCGCGGCAGGAGCTCGTGGTAGTAGAGCGCGCCAGGGACGGTGGTGTCCTCGCGGTCCCAGAAGGTGCGGTCGTGGATCCACTGGTTCTCGTTGTTGCCACACCACAGAGCCAGGCATGGGTGGCTCCGCAGGCGGCGCACCTGGTAGCGGGCCTCCGCCTCGACCTCGGAGACGAAAGTGGCAGGTTCTTCGGGATAGACGGCGCAGGCGAACATGAAGTCCTGCCAGATGAGGAGGCCCATGGAGTCGCACAGGTCGTAGAAGATGTCGTGTTCGTAGATGCCTCCGCCCCAGACGCGCAGCATGTTCATGTTGGCGTCGCGGGCTGAGGAGATCAGGTTCTCGTAGCGTTCATCTTCGATAGCGCCGACAAAGGAGTCGGCGGGGACCCAGTCGGCACCGCGGGCGAAGATCGGTACGCCATTCAACACGAACCGGAAAAAGCGCGTCCCTGGCTCCTCCGGGTCGGGCGATTGATCCAACTCCAGCGTTCTTATACCGACCTTCGACTCGTTATGGTCGAGTACATCGCCTTCCTGGCGTAGCTCCACCCTCAGAGCGTACAGGACGGGCTGGCCGAGGTCGTGGGTCCACCACAGGCGGGGGTTCTCCACTGTCGGGTACGCCGTGAGGTTGGAACCTTCGCCATCGAAGACGAGAGAGGATTCTGCGACCTGGCCCCCGTCGGGGGCTGTGAGCGTGATGGTAGCTTCGAGAGGACCGTGCGCAGCGAACCGCTCGAGTGCGACGCGCACGGCGACCGCGGCGCACTCGCCTGTTGGATCTATGTCCAGGGTGTAGAAGTGGACGCCTTCGACGGAGGCACGAAGTTCGCGGCGGAGTTCGATCGGGCGCCAGATGCCGACGGTCGGGAGCCTCGGTCCCCAGTCCCATCCGAAGCCGAACTGCGCCTTGCGCATAAAGACGCGCTCGGGATTTCGTCCCCACTGGTCGGGGTGCTCCTCGCCGACGTGGTCGAGCGGCCGGTCGAACAGAATGGCGAGGGTGTTCTCCCCTGAGCGTACGAGATCACCGACGTCGAAGAGGGCCTCGCGGAACATGTTGTGGTGGCGGCCAAGCTCTTCGCCGTTCAGGTAGATGGTGGCGAAGGTGTCGAGGCCGTGGAAGACGAGGCGCAGCCGCTCGTCGGGTTGGAGTGGTTCGTGGGGTCCGTCGAAGCTCATGCGATACCACCACTCGCGGTCCTCGATCCAGGCGCACCAATCTTCGTTACGGTCGTAGAAAGGATTCTCGATGCGCCCCGCCTCAAGCAAAGCCCGGTGGACGTCCCCTGGTACGGAGACTGGGATCCAGCCTTCCTCATCAAAGCGTTCCTGGAAAGCCCCGGCCCGGACTCCCTCACCCGGAGCAAAGTCTTTGAGCCGTGCGCGACCGAGCATAGAGTTCACGCCTCTCCTACGACCCGCCGCGTTCGGCGGAACGAGCCTTCCGCCATTGCGGCGATTTCTCGGAGAGCTGCATGAGCTCGATCTGGTTGCCGTCAGGATCCCGCGTCCACGCCTGCCAGTTGCCGTCGCGGCCGATTGCAGGTTCGCGGGCTATGGGCGCGTCGTTCTCCCGCAGATGCTCGACGGCCGCATGCAGGTCATCGGTCAGCAAACAGATGTGCATAAAGCTCTGCTCCCTGTCCGGGTCGGGGGAAGGTCCGCCGGGGAAGACCTCTATAAAACGGTCGCCCGAGACGTGAAGGTATACGAGCATCAGTGAGCCGTCGTCGTTGTGCAGCCGGAAAGCCTCCTCGATGCCGAGCATCCCGTAGAAGCCGATGGCCTCATCTACGTCGTGTGTCGCGAAGGCCGGGTGTCCAAGGTCGGTGATCATGCGTCCAGCTCCTTTCGATGTAGCAGTCGGACGATGTCTTCGGCGAAGTGCACTTCGGAGTCGTCGCTGGGCTTGTAGCCGATAGCCTTCCTGGCGTTGGTTATGCTCCAGAACGTTCTGGCGTTGCCCGAGACGCCGTAGAAGATGTGGAAAGGGACGCCGTGTTCGTCTTCTATGTCTGGCGTCTCTACGGACTTGCAGAACAGCTGCTGCATGTCGCGCTCGCTGATATAGCCTGCGAGCTCGCGTACGTAGCGTTCGGGCGGCTCGTCCTCGAAAAGGCTCGCGTCGATCTCGCGCGGCACGACGATCCGGATCTGGACGACCTCCAGCTTTCGTCCCAGGCTGCCGCAGGCGTAGAGGAAGCCGAGCGGCTCGTAGGCCGCCTTGGCCCAGCCGTAGAAGCTGTCCGGCCGCGGGTAGTCCTCGGGGCCGACGCGGTCTCTCAGTCCGGCGTAGTAAGGCCGCTCGTACCACTTCGCGGCCTGGTTGGTGCTTGCCGCGACCACCCGCTCTACGCCCTGCTCCAGCGCGAGCCGGTAGACGCGCTGCATCATGTCCACGTTGCGCCGCTCACCTCTGTAGAGCGCCTCGGGGTCGTCGCCTTCCGGCTTGAGGTGCCCGCAATGGACTACCACGTCCACGTCCGAGAACAAGGGCTCCAGCGTAGGGTCTTCGTCCGAGAGCAGGTCGAAGGCTTCGATCCCTTCGACGCCGTTGCCCGAGGCGTCCGTCTCCCTGACATCGATGAGCCTCAGGTCGTAGCGCTTCCTGAACGCCGGCAGGAGCTGCCCTGCTATATAGCCTGCGGCGCCTGTCAGGAGGACACGCCGGCGCCGGTATGCATGAGCATCGCCCGTTTCGTAGAGGGCCAAGAGTCTTCTCCCAGGTCGGGATCTGTCCCCCTTATCTACTCACAATCGCCGGCTTCGTGCACCCCGGGCTGCTATCAGGGACCGTAGCGACCAGTGTAGAATACCCCTGCCGAGAAGCGAGGGGATAGGGAGATGGGGTGTGAATGCCTACCCGATCAAGTTGAGTTACCACGTGCGCGATTATTACTTCGGGGAGCGTTTGATCCCCGAGATGCTCGGCAAGAGGTACACACCCGAAGGCGTAGTGGCTGAGACCTGGGAGATCAGCGACTACCGTGAGACTACAGGGACGGTCGCCAACGGTCTCTACGCGGGGCGCACGCTCCACAATCTCGTCGAGGAGTTCCCTGATGAGCTGGTGGGGGAGGGCTGGCGCGGGCCGCATTTCCCGCTCCTGATCAAGTTCCTCGACGCCTCCAACAGGCTGCCCGTCCACCTGCATGCTGACGACGAGACCGCAAGGGAGAGACACGGCGAGCCCCACGGCAAGACGGAGGCGTGGCACATCCTGTGGGCGGCCGACGACGCAACGATACTCGCTGGGGTCGAGAATCACCTCTCGCGAGAGGAACTGGTCGCAGCGTTCAAGGCCCAACACTACGAAGCCATCATGCCGCGCCACGAGATCCAGGCCGGCGACACCGTTTACGTGCCCGGCGGCATCCTGCACACCTTCGGGCCAGACACCCTGGTCCTCGAGGTCCAGC
Organism: Rubrobacter sp.; assembly: GCA_035640175.1. Taxonomy (GTDB): domain Bacteria; phylum Actinomycetota; class Rubrobacteria; order Rubrobacterales; family Rubrobacteraceae; genus Rubrobacter_D. The sequence continues at coordinate 7,457 of DASQWQ010000071.1, forward strand.
AAACCTCGGACCTGGGCCAGTTCGTGATGCCTTTTGACCTCTACGGCAACCGCCTCGGCGAGGAGGAATGGGACGCGAACATAGAAGCCACCCTCGACGAGCTGAAGACGGACTACCTGCCCCGTCCGACCCCTGGACTCTTGCTCGAAGGCGACGCCAACAGGCGCGTCCTGTGCTGCGCAGGACCGCACTTCGCCCTCGAACGCTGGACGCTCACAGAGGCCCACACGGAACCTTGGCACCCGTTGCGCTTCCTCACGCTCTCGAACGTCGGCGAAGGGTCGGTGGAGCTAGAGTACGAGGGCGGTTCCGAGACACTCGGACGCGCCGAGAGCTGCGTTCTGCCCGCCGCGATAGGAGAGGTTAGTGTGATCCCCTCCAGCATCGGGAAGGCCAACCTGGTGGCGTGCTACGTCCCTGACCTCGAACGCGAGGTCGTAGGGCCCTTGCGGGAGGCCGGGTACTCAGACGAGGAGATACGGGCTCTGGGCGAGGTAGAGTTCTAGCCGGTGGAGAACCAGACACAGGGTCGGGAGGAAGTCTTGGGGAAGATAGTCGCGTTGGGCGAGGTCGTCTCGGATATCTACAGGGGAGAGGAGATCTCGGCGGTCGAGCTGGGCTTCGTCGCGAGGCCGGGGGGTGCGCCGGCGAACGTCGCGGTCGCCGCTTGCCGCCTCGGCTCTGAGGCCGCCTTCGTTGGCAGCGTTGGCGAGGATCTCTTCGGAGACTTTATCCTGCGGGCACTCGAATCCGAGGGCGTTGATACATCCGCTGTCAGCCGCCAGAGTCCGCCGACCCGCACCTCGCTGGCCTTTGTGGAGATTGGCGCTGACGGGGACCGCGAGTTCACCTTTTACCGGTCCAGCCCTGCCGCCGACGAGCTGCTCTCGCCCGAGGACGTTGCGGAGGATCTGGTCTCAGGAGCGTCGTTCGTGAACTTCGGCAGCATCCCCCTCATCCGTGAGCCCGTTCGTTCGGCGACGCACCGCATCGCGGAGCTCGCCCGCAAGCTCGATGTTCCCTTGGCCTTCGACGTCAACTTCCGCGAGCACCTGTGGGAGAGCGCCGAGGCCGCATGGGAAGCCGTGAACCCGCTACTCGACCTCTCCACCATCGTCAAGCTGGGCGACGACGAGCTCTCGCCTTTACTGGGAACCGATGACGTTCAGGAGGCCGCCGGGATGCTGCTGGATCGCGGTGTCTCCCTGGTGCTCGTAAGCAAGGGACCCGAAGGCGCGTTCTACGTCACCAAAGAGTTCAGCGGCGAAGTACCCACCTTCGACGTGGGTGACATCGTGGACGCCACAGGCGCGGGAGACGCTTTCCTCGCCGCCGCCCTCGTCCACCTCTCAGGCAAACCGCTGGAAGAAGACAGGGTGCGCGAGGCAACCTTGATGGGCTGCGCCGCCGGCGCCCTCGCCTGCACCGACTACGGCGCCATGCGCGCCCTGCCAACCAAGCAAGAGCTCGAGCGTTTCATGAAGGCCGATACCTAAAACCTGTAGCCTGAAGCCTTGATTTGCGAAGCAAACCGCTCTAGCGTCGCACCTGGCTGACCTCGACAGTCACGCCCACGAGTTCCGTTAGTTGCAGGGCGAGCGGCTCGAGCGAAGGCAGCTCCGTGGCGGCGTGTCCGGCGTCTATCACGGTCAGGCCAAGCGACTCTGCAAGCAACGCGTCGTGGTAGTCGACGTCCCCCGTTACGTAAGCGCGTGCGCCCGAGGCGGCTACCTCGGGGATAAAGGAACTGCCTGATCCCCCGAGGACAGCGATGGTCTCTATCCTTCGTCCCGCGTCTGCGACGAGGCGTGAAGGGAAGCCCAACGACTCCGAGACGTGTTCGCGTAACTCCTCGGCTGTGAGCCGATCCGGCAGAGTCCCTAGCCTTCCGTAGCCGCAGCCCTCAGGAGATCCCTCGACAGGGTAGACGTCCAGCGCCACCTCCTCGTAGGGATGGGCTGCGATGGCGGCGTCTACGGCACGCCGTACGGTGTGGGCGGGGACGACGGTCTCGACGCGCACCTCCTCGACCTCCTCCAGCCGGCCCTTCTCCCCAAGATAAGGGTTCGCACACTCTCCTCCGCGGAAGGTACCCTTTCCCTGCGTTCTGAAAGTGCATTCTGTGTAGTCCCCGATCGCACCAGCACCAGCCTCCGCGAGCGCCTTCGCCACGGCGTCCACGTTATGCTCCGGAACGAAGACTACGAGCTTCCGCAGGGCTCCTCTCGGCGACAGTACGCGCAGCGGGCCGTCGAGGCCGAGTGTCCTTGCCAGGGCGACGGACACGCCTGCGGGGGCTGCATCGTAGCTCGTATGCGCTGCGTAGACTGTGAGACCGTTACGGATAGCTCTGGCTAGGAGGCCTCCAGGATAGGATGAAGTGACTATGGTCTTGAGTGGATCGAAGATAAGGGGATGGTGGAAGAGCAAGAAGTCCGCACCCCTCTCCTCCGCCTCCTCGAAGACCTCGGGCAGCGGCGTTAGCGCGACCAGGACCTGGTTCACCTCTGCCTCCGGGTCGCCAACCTGTAAACCGCAGTTGTCCCACTCCTCGGCCAGGGATAATGGGGCCATCCTTTCGACTGCTTCCGCTATCTGCGCCGCGCGTACCAAGATCCCGGCATTGTACAATCCCCGGAGCGTGAACCGCCTCAGGCTGGCCGAATTCATCTCAGCGGCAACCCGCCTGCCGGTCATCGCCGTTCCGCTCTTCCTGGCGGTCGGAGTCGAGGCCGCAGGGATGCGGGGCCTGCTTTGGGCCGTCCTCTGCATCTTCCTGACCAGCGGGCTCTCGCTCCTCTACCTCGTGTATCTCACCCGCTCAGGAAAGGTCAGTGACCCACGAGCCATCCCGCGAGTCGAGCGGGTCGGTCCCTTGCAGGTAGTCGCGGCGCTGCACGCCGCGGCTTTCGTAGTTGTTTCGCTTCTCGGCGGACCGGCGGAGCTCAGGGCCGCGCTCCTCTCCTACGCGCTGGCCACGCTTGGCTTCGTGCTGATCACGCCCATGAGCAACCTGTCCCTCCACGCCGCCGGTATCTCCGGCGCCGCAGTCTGCCTGGCTTACGTTTTCGGCGCGTGGGGTTTGCCGGCCTTCGCGCTCCTGCCGCCCGTGTACTGGGCCAGGCTCGCGCTTGGCCGCCACACGCCCGTCGAACTGGCGCTCGGCGCCGTCGTCGGGGGCGGGGGGACCTGGATCTCGTTCCATCTCATCGGCTGATTCGGTAGGCTGCCAGGGAGTGTGGATGAACGAAGGAGGGAGATCAGATGCCCACAGAAGATCCCGAATCCCCGAAGCTGCCGAGGTTGCTCTCTGTCCCTGGGCTCATGGCCGTAGCCATCTTCGGGATCTCGGTTATCGTGGTGTCGCGGCTGTTCGGTCCCGAGAATATCCTGAGGGAGGTCGTCACTGAGTTGCTGGCCAGCTTCGGTAGCACGATCCTGTTGGTCGCCATCTTCGGGTTTTTCTTCAGAACAGGCCTACAGCGCCTGCTTCGCTGGGCACCCGGCGGGGAGACCTTCGAGGAATCCGCGAAACGCCTTGGAGAGCTTCTGCAAGGCTTCGACCATCGAGGGAGGGAATCCGAAGGTTCCCAGGATGGAGAGAAGCTGGACCGGATCGAAGAAGGAGTCAGAACCCTGTCCGCAGAGGAAATACCGAGGCTGAAGGGCGAGATACAGGAACTGCGCAAGATGCTGGCAGACCCTGCATACGGGAGGGGAGATCAGACCCTCGGGTAAGGCCATCTCTCACGTATCGAGGCGCTTGGTTACCCGCCGCCAGCGTTCTGGACAAGCTCACCTGGAGGATGTACCTTTGACAGCAATCTTCACATCGGTTGGACCACAAACCCAGTACACAGCCTGCTCATCCAGCTCTGTTCCCAGGGAAATCCTGAAACCTGAAGCCACAGTGTGAGGAAGGGCCAAATCTTCCACACGCCGCTTGTCGGGACGCTCCCGTACCAACAACTACAAAACCGGGGCTCGAAAGGAGCCCCGTTCCCCAAACGAAATACCGTGACGTCGCGTTACTACGCCGCAGGCTTGGCTCTCCTCAAGCGGCTGCCTACGATATGCCTCTAGCGGACGCTCACCCTCGTGCAGCCCGTGCCTGCTTCGGACCTGGAGTCAACGATGCACCAGTCGCCTCCCCCACCCCCGAAGACCGTGTCCAAGCGGTCGCCGTCGTTGACCTTGTCTTGTCGTAGCCTGAGGCGCTAGGAGCAGTGCAGGAGTACGTGACCTGTGATCGGATGAGTCGCTACGAGAAACCTTGCCAAAGTGATTTCACCTACTTGAGTCTAGAGGACAGCTACTAAGCGAGGACGCTCAGAGCGGATCACCGGATGAGATCAGTGACCAATAAACATTCATTGTCGAACATATTGGTACTCCTAGTGTGATAGACGAGCGGAGTCGCTCTCAGTTTTCACCCCCTAGTCATGTTTCACCCGCAAACAGGTATTTCTGAAAGAGATGTCGGCACTATAGTGAACATCGTGCCCTTCTTGAGATGCCGTCGTGTGTGGCGTGTGCACAAACCGGTTGCTACGATGCTGCTGCAGGATGACGTTCTATGCAGTGGGAAAGCAGAACTGGGGAGGGCACTGAGCGGTTATTAGCGTCGCGCACCCACAAACCGACTACTTCCGAGGACGACGAAGCGGGTTAACTCGCAGTGGAGACCGCGTGAGCGCTCTCTAGGTAGCTCGGGTGCCTGAAGTCGTCGGCGGAGAAAGCGAGGATTCCGTGTCCAAGATTGCGTACGTCAAGACACATCAGGTTACGTACCCGCTGGATAAGCCGCTGTCGGACTCTATACATTACATGCCGGTTCGCGCGGCCCTCCTGGTGGAGTTGGGTTCCGATGACGGAGAGGTCGGACTCGGGGAGTCTGCTATCTACGGGGGTCCGGCCTCTGTAGTTGAAACCATGATCCACGACGAACTGGCGCCCCGCATCCTCGGGGAGGATCCTACCAGGCCCGAGTGGTTGTGGCAGGTGATGATGGGCCGCTCCCACCAGCATGGCGACGGAGGATTGCTCCCGGCGGCCGTCTCCGGCCTCGATGTCGCGGTGTGGGATCTAATGGCTCGGATGGCCGGCCTCCCCCTTTACCGTCTGCTCGGTGGCTACCGCGACGAGGTACGAGCCTACGCCAGCGCCGGATTCTACGCGGAGGGCAAGGACGCCGAGGGGCTGGCAGACGAGGCGCGGGGGTACGTCGAGGCGGGGTTCCAGCACGTGAAGATCAAGGTCGGACGTACCACCGACACCCCGGTGAACCCGCTGGTGCACATGGACGCTCCCGAGTTCGCCACGGTAACGTTCGCCGAGGACCTGCGGCGCGTCGGCGCTGTACGCAAGGCGATCGGCGACGACGTACACCTCATGGTAGACGCCAACAACGCATGGACGAAGCCCACGGCACTCGAGGCCGGACGCGAGTTCGAGCGCCTCGGGGTCCACTGGTTCGAGGAACCGGTTCCAACCGACGATCGTGAAGGCAGCGCAACGCTGGCGGCAGCCATCGACGTACCCATAGCCGGCTATGAGACCCGGACGGGCCTGGCAGGCTTCAGGGACCTTATAGCCGATCGAGCCGTAGACATCGTGCAGCCCGACGTCATCTGGTCGGGGGGCATAACCGCTTGCCGCAGAATCGCGGCGCTTGCTGCGGCGGCCAGCATGCCGTGCGTGCCACACGTGTTCTCCACTGCGGTGAGCCTAGCGGCGAACCTCCACTTTATCGCCTCCATACCCAACTCGTACCTGCTCGAGTTCGACCAGAACCCGAACGCCCTGCGGACCGAGCTGCTCGACCGGCCGATCAGGCCCGACGAGCAGGGGATCGTTGCCGTTCCGAACGATCCGGGCCTGGGAGTGCACTTCGATCGTGAGACACTGCGGCGTTACGCAGCTGCCGAACCTCGGACCAGCGAGTACGGCTGGCATTGAGAATAACCAACCTATGCAGGATGGGGCGCTTAAATGGCTAAAAGGCCGGTGATGATCATAATGGCCGGCGCTTCTGAAATGAATAAAGCTGTAGTATAGAGTCACGGTTACGAGGGCGCACGCGTTGCCGACATCGACCGGATAACGCAGTTGTGGGTGATGAAGCCGCCAACCTGCGCCTGGGGGCATGGTGACGAGGTAAGCCTCGTGTTGGCTCGCGGTCTCGTACAGCTACTTCCCGCCGACGGGGGCTGTGATGCGGGTTGGTAGCGAGCAGGACCTCAACGGATACGTTTTGCGAGTACGCTTTTCGCTCGGAAGACGACGTGAGGGCTTTGTGGGGCTTGTGCTCACCGCTCCGGGCCAGGGTCGATCCTGCCGGGAGAGCAGAAGCAAGAGGTGCAGACAGGTAGAACGGGGGCTCGCCATAGCGTAAGCTGACAGGCGGCAAATGAGTAGACGGCAGTCGAAGAAAGGGTGAACCTTTGAGATTGACGAGGATAGTGGGCCTGGTAGCGGCCGCGGTCGTAGGCTTGTTGCTGATCGTAGCTTGCCAACCTCCGGGCACGAAAACGGAGGGTCAGGGTGCAGAGAGCGGAGGAAAGAAGGCCCAGCAGGACATTGCGCAAGCCAGCGGGAATGTCTGCAAAGTCAAGCCGCCGGATCTCAAACTCCAGGACGCTGTCGTCGGATTCTCGCAATCGGAGAAGGAGGTCAACCCGTTCCGCATCGCGGAGACGGAGTCCATAAGGAGCGAGGCGAAGAAGCGGAATATCAAGGAGCTCGTATATACCAACGCCAATTCGCAGGCGTCGAAGCAGATCTCCGACATACGGGACATGATCGCCCAGGATGTGGACGCTATTATCGTCGCTCCGCTCCTGGAGGAGGGCATGGACCCCGCGCTCAACGCCGCGAAAGAGGCCGGGGTGCCGGTTTTCCTGATCGACCGTGAGACGGCGGGAACACCTTGCGAGGACTACATAACCTTCATGGGCTCGAACTTCCTCGAGCAGGGGAAACGGGCCGCCGATATCATGGCCAACCTCACCAACGAGAAAGGCAAGGTCGCCGTGCTCGAGGGAACACCCGGTGCTTCGGTCACGATCGACCGCACCGAGGGCTTCGAGCAGCAGCTCAAGAAGTACCCGAACATGGAGATCGTCGCCTCCCAGACCGGGGAATTCCTCAGGACCAAGGGGCAGACGGTCATGGAACAGCTCATACAGTCCAACCCCGACATAAACGCGGTCTATGCGGAGAACGACGAGATGGCGCTAGGAGCCATCCAGGCCCTCAAAGACGCCGGCAAGGATCCCGGGAAGGACGTCAAGGTAGTCTCCATCGACGGTACCCGGCAGGCCGTGCAGGCGATAATCACGGGTGACATCAACGTCGTGATCGAGACCAACCCCCGCTTCGGTCCGCTGGCTTTCGACACCATCGAGAAGTTCCTGGCCGGGAAGCCCATCCCACAGAAGATCATCGTCCAAGATGACGTGTATACCAAGAAGAACGCCCAGGAGAACTTGGACCAGACCTACTAGGGGAGGCCAGAACGATGGAGCGGCACTCCCCTATCCTTGAGGTGCGCCGGGTGACGAAACGGTTCCCCGGCGTACTGGCCCTCGACGACGTCTCTTTCGAGCTGCGGCCAGGAGAGGTGCACGCCCTGGTCGGCGAGAACGGCGCGGGCAAGTCTACTATGATCAAGGTTATCACCGGGGTGTACAGGCCCGACGAGGGCCAGATTCTCTTTAATGGCGAAGAGGTCTCTTTCGCCGAGCCGCGCGAGTCGCAGGCGGCGGGGATCAGCACCATATACCAGGAGATCAACCTGATCCCGCTCCTCAGCGTGGCCCAGAACGTCTTCCTCGGGCGCGAGCCCCGCAACTCGCTGGGCCTGATCGATAGGGCCCGCATGAATCGGCAAGCGGCCGAGATCCTGGAACGCTACGGCATTCGCGCGGACGTCACCGCTCCCTTGCGCTCCCTTGGCCTCGGCGTCCAGCAGATGGTTGCTATCGCGCGGGCCATCTCGGTGGACGCGCGGGTGGTCATCATGGACGAGCCGACTTCGTCGCTGGAGGCGCGGGAGGTGGAGACACTGTTCGGCGTGATCGGGCAGCTGCGCGAGGAGGGGGTCGGCGTGATCTACGTTAGCCACCGCCTCGAGGAGCTCTACGAGATCTGCGACCGCGTGACGGTCCTGCGCGACGGCCGAGTGGCGCACACCGGGAAACTCGCCGACCTCTCCAGGCTGTAACTGATCGCCCACATGCTCGGCCGGGAGCTCGCAGAGGTCGAAAAGGAGGGTGTGACCGGCTTCGGCGGGGAGCATGAAACTGCCAGGGAACCCGTCCTCGTGGCCCAAGGCCTC
>DASQWQ010000072.1:0-7546 GCA_035640175.1 Rubrobacter sp.
CCCAGCGCCACCGGCACCACCCCGACGTAGAACCCGATGAGGGCGTAGCGGGAGAAGGTCTCCCCCGAGGGGGCAGGAGTCGTCAGCGCCACGGGCACCTCGGCGGCGAAGGTCGTACCAGTATCGGAGATGAGCACGATCTCGTACGCCTCGCCCTCGACCCAGGTGTAGGGGATCGTCACGTTAGCCGAGCCGAGGCGCGGTATCTCGGCCTCCGGCTCTACCCTGAAGTCCCAGAGCGCGTCGTTGACCACAACCTGCTCCACCGTCACGGGGTCGGCGCCGCCGTTGGTGACGTGCACGACCAACTCGTTCTCCGTCGGCAGGGTCACACGCCGTACGGTTAGGTCCTCCACGGGGGGGGTGTCTTTGCGGCCGACGCCCGCGCCGTTCAGCACGATCAGGGCTAGCAAGACCCCGAGGCCCAGGAGCGGCAGGAGACCAAGGAGGATCCAAGCCGGTGCGCGTCCCTTGCTTCCCATCGACTTACTCCTTTACGTCGAAGAGGCCCATCCAGCCGAGCTCAGCGAACTCGCTGACATGGGCGTGGAACATGAACTTGCCAGGGAAACCATAGCGGAACTCCAGGATCCCGCGCTCCCCCTGGCCGAAGATCTTCGTGTCCGTGAGCTCAGAGGGTTCGATCTCCCCGCTCCTGGGGTGCCTTGTGCCCGTCGGGTAGTAGTGGAAGAAGTTGGCGTGCGTGTGGAAGCTGTTTATGAAGTCGAACTCCAGCACGTTGACCGCGTACACCCGGAGCAAACGCCCCTTCTGTATCTGTACGGGATGGCGCTGGTAGTGGAAGGCAACGGTGTTGACGGCGTAGATTTCGTTGGAGGCGTCGAAGTTGGTGTCGAAGCCGTTCATGACCATGACCATCTCGTCGGCCTCGTGACGGCCTTCTTCAGGGTCTATGATGAAGGCCCCGTAGAGACCTTTTTCGATGTGCTTCCTGAGCGGCGATGTGTGGCAGTGGTAGAGATGCAGCCCGGCCGGCTCGGCGTCGAACTCGTACACGAATTCCTGCCCCTTACCTACGAGCTCGAAGACCCCGTCCATGTTGGCAGGGTGGAAGCCGTGGAAGTGGATGGTGTGAGGATGCGGACTGTTGTTCTTGAAGCGGATGCGCAACCGCTCCCCCTCCGTGGCCCTCAAGGTGGGACCAGGAACCTGCCCGTTGTAGGCCCAGGCCGGATACACGATGCCGGGAGCGACTTCTATCTCGGTCTCCTCCGCCGTTAGCTCGAACTCCCTGACGGTCCTCCCGCCCTCCCTGATCTCCTCCCCTGTAGAAATCCCTCAAGAACTTCGTGGGATCGAATCGCGAGAGATCTACATCCCCAACGACCCCGTTGCCGCCGTGGAAGCTGTGCCCGGCCTCTGCGCTCGCAACGTGCCCGCCCTGGTGATGCGCTCCTTGCCCGAAAGCCCGCTCGACATGCGCGCCAAGCACGGCGCCAGAGGCACCGAAAGCCCCTACCGCCCCCGTCACCCGAAGGAAATCCCGCCGCGAGAGAGCGGCGGCCTCTCCACCCTCTGCCAGTGTAACCTCCGCCTCCCGCACAGGAACCGGGGTGCCCCGCCGGTACAGTAGAGTCAGCGTGACGATGAGTGCTACCTCAAACACGGTCGCGGCGAGATCCAAGCCCCCCACCGCCTCTACCTCCCCAGCGTGCGGCCCGAACGGCACGCCCATCGTGCGCGTCACGAGATAGAAAACGACGACCGCGAGGTTGCCCCCCATGCCGAGGATAAAGACCGTCCTTCCACCCCACAGCCACAACGCCACGCCGTAGAAACCCTGCAGTAGCGCTACCAGCAAGAACAGGACCCCGTAGAACCACCACTCCTCGAAATGCTCGGGCATGGCCCACACGTGGACCATCGCCGCGCCTATCGTCAACGCTACCGCCAGCCCCAACGAGGATCTTCGAGCGTCCATGTCCACCGCCTCCTAGCTTTTTAGCTTTATCTAATTGCAAATATAGCATAAGCTAATAACCACGTGAAGCGTTGAGCGGAGCATGGCAGGTCTATAATGTAGATTGTTTATGACTGATCCCATAGTGGAAAAACCCTATTCCTCGTCGGTCGGGGACTACATCAAGGCCATATGGGACCTTGGGGGGGTAGGCAGCGCCTCGACAAAGGACGTTGCGGCCAGGCTTTTGGTCTCACCTGCCTCCGTCTCCAACATGTTCGTGCGCTTGCAGGAGATGGGTCTGGCCGAGTACGAACGTTACCAGGGGGCTTCGCTGACGGAGCGTGGACGGGTAGAGGCCCTGAGGCTAGTACGCCGGCACCGGCTCATCGAGACGTTCCTGCTCGAGCACCTCGGTTACGATTGGCAGAAGGTACACGATGAGGCCGAGCGGCTGGAGCACGCGGTTTCAGACGGGTTCACCGAGCGTCTGGCTGAGTTGTTGGGACATCCGGATCACGACCCGCACGGGGACCCAATTCCCTCGGCAGAAGGCACACTTGAGGTGGACGACTCCTTTACCCTGAGCCAGGCCGTCGCGGGTCAACGGCTCCGCATCTCCAAGGTCAGAAACGAGGATGCTGCGATGCTCGACTACTTCGGTGATCGCAACCTCGTTCCAGGGAGGTTGTTGAGGGTCAGGGAGGTAAGGGCCCTGGACGGTGTGGTTATCGTCGAGGACGAGGAGGAGGTCTACACCCTCGGTGAGCCGCTGGCCCGTTCGATCTTCGTCAGGAACGACTCGTAGCCTTCTCCTCTTTGAGGGAGTTGGGCTGCTTTGGCGCTTAATTTCTGAGGAACCGGGTATGCTACCCGTACATACGGGGAAGGAGCATTTTGAATCAGAACGATGACACGCACGAAGACACCAGCAGCGCTATTCAGACCAAGGCGCCGGAGAAGGTCGTGGTGGAGGACCCGCCACCCGAGCCTGATTACCCACGCTACCGGGTCGAGCCGGGCAACAGGGCTTCTCTAGCGGCGATAGCCCCCGACGAGACCGAGCATTACCGGAAGAAAAAAGACGTCGCCAGGGAGTTGGAGAAGCAACGCAGGCGCATACAGGATCTCCAAGAGCGTCTCTACGCGGAGAACGAGCGAGGTATGCTCATCGTGCTGCAGGCCATGGATACGGGAGGCAAAGACGGTACCATCAAGCACGTCTTCGGCGGGATCAACCCACAGGGATGCAGAGTATCCTCCTTCAGGGCCCCGAGTGCCGAAGAGGCCAACCACGACTTCCTGTGGCGTTACCACAAGAGCGCCCCGGCAAAGGGCAGGATCGGCATCTTCAACCGCTCCCACTACGAGGACGTGCTCGTTGTGCGGGTGAAGGGGCTCGTATCCGAGGACATCTGGAGGGAGCGCTACGACCAGATCAACGCCTTCGAGCGCAACCTCTCGCTCAGCGGTATAACAGTCCTCAAGTTCTTCCTGCACATCTCCAAAGACGAGCAGAAGCGACGCCTCGAGTCCCGTCTCGACGACCCTGACAAACGCTGGAAGTTCTCCTCGAACGACATAAAGGAACGCGCCTTCTGGGATGCCTACCAACAGGCCTTCGAGGATGCCCTCAGCAACTGCTCGACCGAGCATGCCCCCTGGTACGTCGTGCCAGCCAACAAGAAGTGGTACCGCAACCTCGTCGTCGCCCGCACCATCGCGGATACCTTGGAAGCGATGGACCCACGGTATCCTCCTGCCGAGGAAGGGTTGGAGAAGGTAACGATACCGGACTGAAACGGTTTGCAGAATGCCCACAATCCTTCTGCAAACCGCGGCTAGTCTACGTGCCCGAAGCCGCCTATCACCTTCTCGATCATGCCGCGTACCGCCGCCTCGTCCGACACATCGCCGGGGACAGATAGGGCTTCGGTGCCGGTGGACCGTAACGCTTCCAGCGTTTCCTCCGGTTCGTGCAGCTCGTTGGCAGCGATCCGGAACCTCTCCTCGGCCAGCACGAAGGATACCCGATGCCCGATGCCGCGGGCGGCCCCGGTGACGACGGCGACTTCTTCTCTCTCTTTCATTCGTCACTCCTCCTACTTGACAGCCCAGAGGTATGCGACAGCATCGCGACTCTTTCGCTGGCCGCTCTCTACCAGAGGGCGCAGGTGCGCCGCGAAGCGTTCAGCTTCATCTCCTGTAAGGGCTTCGGCCATCGCCTCACCTAGCGTGGGTGCAAGCGGGTTGGGCGCGCTCCGGGGGGCGGTCTCCCAGTCACGTGCGTCGTCCTTGAGATTACCGGGTACGGTCTTGGCCTCATAGTTCAGGTGAATCTCCTTGAAGGCGGCACGTTCGGCCAGGTCGAACAGGTCTCTCTCGTCGAAGTCGAGCATCGGGCTCTCCTCCGGGGGCTGACGCGAAGTGTAGACTGCCTTCACCCTCTCAGCGAGGTCAGCTACCGGCGTCACGTCGGAGCCTCCGAAGAGGTGTGGCGGCTCGGGGTAGGTAAAGTTATTGATCGGTTCGAAGATCGAGAGCCGTCCACCTGGCTTGAGGACGCGGTGGAACTCTTCGAACGCCCGCCGTTTGTCTTTCACGTAGATGAGGACTGAGCGGGTAGTGACCACATCGACGGAGGCATCCTCAAAGGCCGAGAGGTCGTCGGCCGATGCGCACGAACTCGCACCAGTCGAGCATGCCCATCTGCCGGGCGAGCGAGCGGCTGTGGTCGAGCAGGTCTCGGGAGATGTCGCTGAAGACGACGCGCCCGCCTTCCCCGACGATTTCGAGGGCACCGAAGGCTATAAGGCCGTCGCCAGCCCCGACGTCGAGCAGGGTCTCTCCACCCGTGAGCGCAGCGTTTGCGAGCACCCGGTTGCGCACGGGCGCGAGGAAGTCCAACGGGGCTTTCAGGTCTTCGGGGTCCCCGCCGTGGCGCCGCTCCAGCAACCACGCGGCCCACCTGTCTCGAACCGGCTCCGCCAAGTGCCTGCGTTATTCGTTGACCGGAGTTTTCGGTTCCTCGCCACGCAGCACGGCGGCCAAGTTCTCCGCTGCGAGGGCGGCCATCTTGTCGCGGGTCTCGATGGAGGCGCTGCCGATGTGCGGGGCGAGGACGACGTTCTCGAGCTCCAGTAGCTTTGGATGGACCTCGGGTTCCTCCTCGTACACGTCGAGCCCGGCGGCGAAGATGCGTCCCTCCACGAGGGCGTCGGCCAGGGCGCTCTCGTCCACGACGGGACCGCGCGAGGTGTTGACGAGGACGGCTTCGGGCTTCATCCTCTCCAGCTCATCCGCGCCGATCAGGTGTGTAGTCTCCGGCGTCAACGGGGTGTGGATGGAGACGAAGTCGGACGTCCGCAGTAGCTCGTCGAGCTCCAGGTACCGTGCTCCTAGCTCGCGTTCTGCCCCCTCGTTTCGGTACTGGTCATGGTAGACGAGATCCATATCGAAGCCCCTCGTGCGGCGGGCGAGGGCCTGTCCGATCCTGCCGAATCCTACGACCCCGAGCCTCTTGCCCCAAACGTCGGGGCCTGTCAGTTGTTTCGGTCCCCAACCGTCCCACCCGCCGGAGCGCAAGAGACGCTCCGCCTCGCCGAGCCTGCGCGCGGCGGCGAGCAGCAGCATGAAGGCTGTGTCGGCGGTCGTCTCGTTCAGGACCTCGGGGGTGTTGGTCACGACGACGCCGCGTTCGGTCGCAGCCTCCACGTCTATGTTGTCGTAGCCGACGGCCATGTTGGCGATTACCTTCAGCCCGTCTCCGGCGGCGTCCATGACTTCCGCGTCCATCTTCTCTGTGACGGTCGGTAGGATGCCGGCCGCACCGCGGACGGCTTCGAGTAGCTCGCCGCGCTCGGGCGAGCTCTCTGAGAGGACGGTGACGTCGAAGTCTTCGAGGAGACGGAGCCCGGCATCGGGTATCTCACGGGTTACGAGCACCTTCTCCGGCATGCGGGCTCCCCCCTATCTGGGCTCTAATCTTCCTCTTTGAGCATCTGGCGTAAGACGGTCTTCAGGATGCCGCCGTTGCGGAGGTACTCGACCTCGACCGGAGAGTCCACGCGCGCTTTCACCTCGAATTTCTTCTCTTCGCCTTCGTCGCTGGTGACCGTAACGGTCAACTTCTTGCCAGGCTCGAGGCTGCCAAGGCCTGAGATATCGAAGGACTCGTGGCCGCTCAGCCCTAGGGATTCAGCGCTCTCGCCTTCTGCGTACTGTAGTGGGAGGACGCCCATGCCGATCAGGTTCGAGCGGTGAATGCGCTCGAAGCTCTCGGCGATAGCGGCCTTGACGCCGAGCAGAAACGAGCCCTTCGCCGCCCAGTCGCGCGACGAGCCCGACCCGTACTCCTTGCCGGCCAGGACAACGAGCGGCACGTTCTCCTCTTCGTACCTGAGGCTCGCCTCGTAGATCGTGGTCTCCTCGCCGTCGGGGAGGTGTAGGGTGTAGCCACCCTCTTTGTCCACGAGCTGGTTGCGGAGCCTGATGTTGCCGAACGTGCCACGCACCATGACCTCGTGGTTACCCCGCCTGGAGCCGTAGGAGTTGAAATCGCGCGGGTCCACGCCATTCTGTATCAGGTACTGCCCCGCCGGCATCTTCGAAGGGATGGCACCGGCAGGCGAGATGTGGTCGGTGGTCACAGAGTCCCCGACCTTCACGAGTACGCGTGCGCCCTCGATGTCCTCCAGGTCTTCGGCCTCGGGTCCCATATTCTTGAAGAACGAGGGTTCCTGTATATAGGTCGAGTCGGGGTCCCACTCGTAGAGGTCTCCGCCAGGCACCTCCACGGCGTTCCACTGTTCGTTGCCCGTGTACACGTCGGCGTACTGCTCTTTGTAGATCTCGGGGTCGAGGGCGTTCTCGATCTCCCTGGCCACCTCCTCCTGTGAAGGCCAGATGTCCTGGAGATACACGGGGTTGCCGCCCTCGTCCTCGCCTAGTGGGTCCTTGGACAGGTCTATGTCCACCGTGCCTGCCAGAGCGTAGGCGACGACGAGTGGCGGGGAGGCCAGGTAATTCGCGCGGACGTCGGGGTTGATGCGGCCCTCGAAGTTCCTGTTGCCCGAGAGTACGGCCGCGACCACGAGGTCGTTCTCCTCGACGGCGGCGGAGATCTCCTCGGCCAGCGGACCTGAGTTCCCAATGCACGTCGTACACCCGTAGCCGACGACGTCGAACCTAAGCCGCTCCAGGGGATCCAGAAGCCCCGAAGTCTGCAGATACTCCGTGACGACCTTGGACCCCGGTGCGAGGCTGGTCTTGACGTGTGGAGCGACGGAGAGCCCCTTCTCGACAGCCTTCCTGGCCAGTAGGCCGGCACCCATCATCACGGAAGGATTGGAGGTGTTGGTGCAGCTCGTTATGGCGGCGATAACGGCGGAGCCGTGCCTGAGATAGAGTTCCTCCCCGTCCACCGTTACGGTGATGGCGCCAGAAGGCTCGGCCTCAGGCTTGCCGTTTTCGGGCTCGCCGCCTGACGTCGGGTCTCCCCCACCCTCGTTGGTGACGTCAGCAGCGCCGGCCGGGGCGTCGCTCGCCGGGAAGGACTCGGTGTCGTCTGCGGTGTGGCTCTCACCCGTGGAGACGGCGCCGCCCTCCTTGCCCTCGGCCTCGTTA
>DASQWQ010000073.1:0-2193 GCA_035640175.1 Rubrobacter sp.
AGAGTACCATCGAGCGATGAGGTCTGGAACTCCTGTGCATTTTGAGGAGTTCAACCCGTGGCAGGGCATTTGGGTAGAGATCAACGCCTATCCTTCCGAGGGTGGCCTAGCTGTCTACTTCAGGGACATAACCGAGCGCAAGCGCGCGCAGGAGGCGTTCGCGGAACTCTTGCGGGCGAGGACAGAGTTCATGACCAACGTCTCCCACGAGCTTAGGACACCTCTGACCGTCATCCGGGGCAACGCCGAGGTGGGGCTAGAACTCGGGCGCGAGTGCGTGCATGAGGAGATCTTGGAGGAAATAGTGAGGGAGTCGGGCTCGATGTCGCGGATGGTAGAGGATCTGCTGTTTCTCGCCCGCTCGGACTCCGACTCGCTCCCCCTAGACAAGCAGATGGTCCCGGTCGCGTGGCTGCTGAACAAGTTGGCACGGCGAGCGGAAGCCCTGGTCAGCAGGCGAGACACGTCATTGCGGACGAAGTTGAGCGGCGAGGGGCGCTTGGGGTGCGACGCACAGAGCATCGAGCAGGCCGTGCTCGTCTTGGTCGACAACGCGGCCAACTACGGCACGCCGGGAGGGTCGATAACCCTCTCTTCGTCGACGCGTCAGGGCGAACTACTGATCGAGGTCGCCGACCGAGGCCCCGGCATACCACCGGAAGAACTGCCGCAGATCTTCGAGCGCTTCTACCGGGGCGAGAGCTCCTCAGAGGAGCGAGGTTCGGGTTTGGGCCTAGCTATCGCCAAGACCATAGCCGAGGCCCACGGCGGCAGCGTCGAGGCCGAGAGCCGCCTTGGCGAGGGGACGCGCATGTTCCTTCGCCTACCGCTGGCCAACGGCGCTTAGCTGTGGACCACCTCGGGATTCATCCTTGGCGAACTTCGGAGAAAGCTTCCTACAGCATCAGTTATGCGGAACGACCCGCTAAACACTGCTCGGCGGGCGAATTGAGGGGCGAAAGCATCACAAAGATGCTCAAAAAGAGGGGCGAAAGGTGTCAAATCGAGGCCGCTGAGCAGGTCAGGGCTAACTGATGCTGTAGGGTACCTTCCACGCACTCGGGCGCATAAGGGGCCGCTAGTCCGCCCGCTCCCCCTTCGGGGCCGTATCGGGGCGCAGCCACAGCGAGACGTGCGCCGGTTGCATGGTCTCTCGCACCACGCTCATCACGTCGTCGGTCAGGGTGTTCAGGTCCGTCTCCTCTCGTAACCGGGAGTTAAAGGCGGCGAGGGTCCTTGCAGCGTCGTACTTCCTTCTGTAGAAGCGCCGATCCACGAGCGCCTGCATCCGACGACGCAGCGGGCTGGACAGGGTTGCGATCGCCACGGTGGAGGCGACGACGGCCAGGGTGGACTCCTGGCCGCTTAGGGCGCGGAAGGCGGCCTGCAGGCCGACCACGCCCCCGAGGTAGACCAGCGCCAGGGTGGCGGTGAGGGAGCCGTAGACGAGGGTGCGGTTGATCAGGACGTCTAAGTCGTAAAGGCGGTACTTAAGGACGGCAAACCCACGGCGATCGGGACCGCCGTGAAGCTCAGCAGTGCTACATACGTCAGGAGCTTCAACCACAACACCGAACCCGCGGTAGTCCAGGCCCCCGATGGGTGGATGAACGAAGCGACCATGGCGATCAGGTACATAAGGGACACCAACGAGGCGGCGAAGACTATCCACTTGATCTGCTGGCGCTCCTCCCCCCGGAACGCCGGTAGCGCAATACCAGGCTCAGAGCCGAGGCGAGCATGCACAGGGGCAGCAGCGGGAGAACAATATACGATACAGTAGTCACCCAAGGTTGCCCCTCGATCCCGAACGGGTTGCGCACCCCCCGAGGTTATCCAAAGGTCCAGGGGAGAGCATGCCCCCAACGCTAGCTAACACGAGTACCACTCCAGACAGCCACGCGAGGGATCTCCACCTCGCGCACGGTAGCTTCCCGTCGGGGAACAGCAGGAGCAGGTAGGTCCCCGGAGGTCCCAAGGCGGGCACCCACAGCCAGTTGCTTATCCCGGAGAGCACCACCGGGAAGGGGACCGAGCCGGGCTGGGCCGCGCCGTAAACGCCGTCTCGGGTTGTAGTAGAAGAGGTAGGGGTCCTTGCCGTCGTGGGAGGCGCCGGATACGACCGAGGAGTAGAGCGACGGGAAACTAGGGGCAGGCATGTTGTTGGCCGCCGTGACGAGCACCATGTTGCGG
>DASQWQ010000074.1:0-4017 GCA_035640175.1 Rubrobacter sp.
CGTGACGATGCTGAACCTGTACGATGGAGAGGACAACACCATCTTCGCCTCCGACTGGCCGCACCACGACTTCGACCACCCCTCGAAGGTACACCAGATTCCCTTTACGAACGAGGTAAGGCGCAAGGTCTTCGGAGAGAATGCGTGTCGGCTTTTCAGTATCGATGCCGGCGGCAACCGCCTCAGCCTGCGATGAGTAGAGAGCGCGAAGAGCACGTCTTAGGCGACCTCTCAGATTTCCCGGTGGGTACTCACAGGGTCGTGAAGGTAGGGAAGCGTGAGATCGGGGTCTTCAACATCGGCGGCAAGCTCTACGGCCTCCCCAACGTCTGCCCGCACCAGACGGGTCCACTGTGCGAGGGCAAGCCGCCCCTGGGCACCCTCGTCGCAAGGAGCGAGAACGATTGGAAGTTCGAGTGGGTAAACGAGGGCGAGATCGTGGCCTGCCCCTGGCACGGGCTCGAATACCATGTGCCGACCGGAAGATGCCTCGCTTACCCGAACATCACCCTCCGCTCCTACGAGGTGCTCCTGGACGGGGACAAAGTGAAGGTTAGGCTCTAGCTGGCGGAGTTTGGGTCGGATCCTAGAGATTATTAGGAGGTAGCTGATGCGCGTTGTGGTGATCGGGGGTAGCGGGCACGTGGGCACCTTCCTTGTGCCCCGGCTGGTCGAGGCGGGACACGGGGTAGTCTCGATCAGCCGCGGGCAGAGGGAGCCTTATCAGGTCCATCCCGCCTGGCAGTCCGTCGAGCAGGTGACGCTGGACCGCGAGGCTGAGGAGGCCGAAGGAACTTTCGGGGAGCGGGTACTCGGGCTGGAGCCGGACGTCGTGGTAGACATGATCTGCTTTACGCCGGAGAGCGCCCGCCAACTGGTCGAGGCGCTGCGGGGGCGGATATCTCACTTTCTGCACTGCGGGACCATCTGGGTGCATGGCCACAGCACAAAGGTGCCGACCACAGAGGGTCAGGCGCGCCGTCCTTTCGGGGAGTATGGTGTCCAGAAGGCCAGGATCGAAGCGTACCTGCTCGCCGAAGCGCGGCGCGGTGGATTCCCTGCTACAGTCCTGCATCCCGGACACATAGTGGGACCGGGCTGGGCGCCCGTTAACCCCGCCGGGAACTTCGACCTCACGGTCTTCGAACGGCTGGCAAGGGGGGAGGAACTGGCCCTCCCCAACCTCGGGATGGAGACGGTGCATCACGTGCACGCCGACGACATGGCCCAGGCTTTCGCAGTCGCTCGACAGTTGGAGCGTCGCGGTGGGGGAGAGCTTCCACGTCGTCTCTCCGGCCGCGTTGACCCTGCGTGGCTACGCTGAGGCGGTCGCCGGGTGGTTCGGGGAGCCGGTCCGCCTGCGCTTCTTGCCCTGGGAGGAGTGGCGGGAGGGTGTGTCCGAGGAGGAGGCTGAAGGGACATGGGATCACATTACCCACAGTCCCAACTGCAGCATCGCCAAAGCCGGGCGCCTGCTTGGCTACCAGCCTCGCTTCAGTTCGCTTCAGGCCGTGAAGGAGTCGTTGGGATGGCTGGTCGAGCACGGCGAGGTAGAGGCGGAATGGACGAGCAAGTCCTCCAGATAGAAGGCAGACTCGCCGTACGCGAGGAAGAGACGGCGTTCCTGGTAGTCAGGGAGGAGGACCCGGATGACTGGCTGGCCCGCTTCGAGAAAGACGGAGACTTCCCGGCACGCGAGTGGGCCGAGAACATGGCCAACGTCTACAACAGACGCCTCGCCTGCCGCTCCACCAGACCGCCGACACCTCCCGGTACGCGTCCTGCCAGTTACCATCCCGAGCCGTAGGGCCCGCTGCGATACACTCGTCGCGAGAGCGTATGTCTGAAAGGATAAGGGAGGGACCGCTGTGAAGGAACGAGTATGGGATTTCCAGGAAGTCGGACGCCTCCCCGCGCCAGGCGACAACGTGGCTATGGCGACCCGCAGGCTGCAGGCGGGGACGCGCGTATCCCGTGGGGGCTCGGAGTTTACGGTCGGCCACACGGTCCTCGAAGGCCACCGCTTCGCCGTCGAGCCCATAGCAGAAGGGGAGGACCTGCTCTCTTGGGGTCTCCGCTTCGGTCGCGCAACAAGGGACCTCGCGTCCGGCGATTACGCGTGCAACGAGAAGATACTGCGCGTTCTACGTGAGCGTTTCCGGGTCTCGCCCGAACGCGGCGAAGACGAGGATCCTGAAGGGACCTCCGATCAGGGCGGGAGGCGCGTCCCGGGAGGGCAGGACGTGGCCGGCCTGAAGTTGCCCGAAGAGCCGAACTTCAGCGACGCCGAACTCGAGCCCTACGTCATCGACGAGGAGCATTTCCGCCCCGGAGAGCAGGTCCCCCTCCACAGCGAGCCACGCACCTTCATGGGCTATAGACGCGGTGCAGGTAGGGGCGTCGGGACGCGTAACTACATAGTCGTGATGGGCGTCACCTCGAGGCTCACCGGGTTCGTCAGGGCGCTGGAGCTCGAGATGAACGGCGTCGCCGACGCATACGAGAACGTAGACGGCATAGTCTGCGTCGCCCACACGGAGGGTGGGGAGGAGCGCACACCGAACAACCTGGACCTGCTTCTGCGGACTTTGAGCGGTTTCATGGTCAACCCGAACGTGGGGGCCGTGCTCGTGCTCGACCACGGCGGTAAGGAGGTCGTGACGAACAGGATGCTCGGGGCGTACCTGCAAGAGCATATATACCCGATAGACGACTTGCCGCACGAGTTCATGAGCTTGGAAGGGAGCTTCAGGCGGGATCTCGAAAGGGCCAAATCCGTCGTGCAGGGATGGCTGGAGGAGGTGGACGCGGCGCACCGCACCGAAGAGCCGGCTTCCGAGCTTAGGATAGGGCTCCAGTGTGGAGGGTCCGACGCCTTCTCCGGAGTCTCCGCGAACCCGCTCGTGGCGTGGGTGAGCAGGGAGGTCGTAAGGAACGGCGGCATCGCCAATCTGGCCGAGACGGACGAGTTGATTGGGGCCGAGCACTTCGTCTTAGAGAACGTCAAGGACCTCGAAACCGCGCAGCGTTTCCTCTCTACGGTCGAGCGGTTCAAGGAGCGCGTCTCCTGGCACGGGCAAACAGCCGAAGACAACCCATCTGGAGGCAACAACTACCGCGGGCTCTACAACATCTCCATCAAGTCCCTGGGGGCTGCGATGAAGAAGCATCATGACGTGCGCATCGACCGCATTATCGAGTACGCCGAGCGGATGGACGAGGGCGGCTTCTACTTTATGGACAGCCCCGGTAACGACCTGGAGAGCGTCGCCGGGCAGGTCGCCTCTGGGGCGAACATGATCTTCTTCACCACGGGCAACGGCTCCATTACCAACTTCCCCTTCGTCCCGACCATAAAATTCGTCACCACTACCGGCCGCTACGAGCTCCTCTCCAAAGACATGGACGTGAACGCCGGCGCCTACCTGGACGGCACCCCGATGGATGAGCTGGGCCGCGAGACTTTCGAACGGACACTCGAGGCCGCCTCGGGCGAGAGGACCGTGGGTGAGCGTGCAGGCCATTCCCAGGTCTCCATCTGGCGCGACTGGAAGCAGACGAGCGACGAGAACCTGGATAGCATCGAGAACAGGCCCGAGCCGGGCGGCGAGCCTTTGTCCCTAAAGGAAAGTGCTCCTGACGTCGAGTTCTCCTTCGAGGCCATAGGGAGTGGGCGTGGGCCGGTCCTGGATCAGGTCGGGCTCGTTATGCCTACGAGCCTCTGCTCGGGGCAGATCTCACGCCGCATAGCCAACCGCCTGAACGAACACGGTGCCACACAGGGCAAAGTGACCCGCTTCGTCGCCCTGCCCCACACGGAGGGCTGCGGCGTGTCCGCAGGCTCGGCAGAAACCATCTACTCCCGCACTGTGCTCGGTCACCTCGCCAGCCCCACCGTAAGGTTCGGGTTGCTCCTCGAGCACGGCTGCGAGAAGACCCACAACGACTACTTCCGAAACCGCCTCGAAGAGGCAGGCCTGGATCCAGGCCGCTTCGGCTGGGCGAGCGTCCAGCTCG
>DASQWQ010000075.1:0-2135 GCA_035640175.1 Rubrobacter sp.
CGGGTGAAGATGAGGGTCACGATGAACATGACGATCACGAGCAGCAGTATCCCCTGGGCCGCGGCGTACCCGTGGTCGAAGAAGCGCAACGCCGTCCGGTACGTGTACAGGCTGTAGACCTCGGTCGCGCGTCCCGGGCCGCCCAGCGTCAGACTGGTCGGGATGTCGAAGACCCTGAAGGCCTCCACCATTCTGAGGAGCAAGATCAACCACAGAAGGGGAGCCAGCAGGGGTAGCGTCAAAAAGCGGAAGTTCTGGGCGGCGGACGCGCCGTCAACACTGGCCGCGTCGTACAGCTCCGAGGGCAGGCTCTGCAGCCCGGCCAGGGTGATCAGGAAGACGAACGGGGTCCATTGCCAGATGTCGACCAAGATCACGGCCACGAGGGCCCAGGTTGGGTCGGAGAGCCACGGGATGTTCTCCCCGCCCAAAGCCCGAATCAGCGAGTTTAGCGGTCCGTTGCGCTCGTAGTACAGGGTGATGCCGAGGTAGCCTACCGCCACCGGCGTGGCGAACAGCGGCAGCGTCGCTACCCCTCGTATCACGTTGCTGCCCCGTATCTCACGGCTCAGCAAGAGCGCCAGCGCCACCCCCAGCACCATCTGCACCGTCACGGTGCCTACGACGAAGGTCAGCGTGATGCGCAAGGACGAGAGCAGGTTGCTGTCGGTGAAAAGGCGGGCGAAGTTTTCGAGGCCCGTGAAGCCCAAGCGCTGGCCGTAGCGGAAGCTGTAGAGACTCGTGTAGAGGGCGTAGAGCAGCGGGAAGATGGTGAAGGCCAAGATCCAGACGACCGCGGGACCGATAAAGAGGAACTTCGTGCGATCCGCGCGCGTCTTCGACGGCGTTGCTTTCGGGTTCATTTCGTACTCGCGTGATCGGCGATCATCGCCTGCGCTATCCAACGCAACACCCCTTCCGGTCTCTGGCGGGCAGCGCCGGCTGCACCGGCGCTGCCCGAACGGGGAAATCCGCTAGTCTAAATTGAGCGACGTCTTGTAGATCTCCAGCTGCTCCTCCCGTCCCAGGCGTTCGGTGATGCTATCGAACTCCTCGGCCGTCGTCTTCAACACCTCCTCCGGTTCCGCCTGCCCGGTGACCGCCTCGGAGAGTGAGATGTCCAACGCGGTCCAGTACTCGAAGGTGGCCGGGATGCGCAGATATGGGAACTGCTGCTCGGCGTTGAAGCTGTCGAAATAGGCGGTGGTGTACTCTTCGGCGTCGCCTTCGTTCCAGCCAGCCTTGTTGTAATTCTCCATGCTTGCGCTGCCGTCCGGTGGCAGGAAGTGGAAGGATCGACCGGGGTCCACCCCGTCCCAACCCCGGGCGGCGTAGACCGTAGACTTCTCCTTGGTCGCCATCAGGGCCAGTAGATAGTAGGTCGCCTCGGGCGCATCGGAGAACTTGGAGATGACACCGGCCCAGGAGCCGCCGGTGGTATTGCCCACGACGTTCGTCTGGTCGGTCTGCACCCACTCGCCGGCGTCGATGTCGTAGTACTCCGACGTGCCGGGGATGGGGGCGGCCCCGATCTTACCCTTCACCTGACTCCCTTGCTGCTGCGCCAGCGCGCCCAGGTCACCCCAGGTGAAGGTGAGCGCCGCCTCGCCGCGCAGGAAGTGGTCCCAGCTCTCGCCCAGGCTCCAGGCCGTCATCGCGCCGGGCCCGTACTCGGTGAGCTCCACCAACTTCTCAAGGGCTCGCACGTGTCCGGGGCTGTCGATGAGCGGATCCATATTCTCCGGGTCGAACCAGTAGAGGCTAGGGTTCTCGGGGCCGATGACGTACGGGGCGGAGAAGGACATGAAATGGAACATGCCCTGGCCGCCGACCTTCAGGTGCATCGTAAGTCCGGAGTCACCCTGGCCGTCGCCGTTGAGGTCCTTGCCGTTGAAGTACTCGGCCACGTCCCCGAACTCGTCCCACGTCTGCGGGGGCCGCAGCTCGTAGCCGTACTTTTCCTGGAAAGCTTTCTGATGCTTCGGGTCCTCCAGCAGGTCGCGTCGGTAGTACATCACCTGGCCATCGTGGTCGTTGGCGACCATGTACTTCTCGCCGCCGTAGGAGAGGAGGTCGCGCGGACCGGTCAGCACTTCCCCATCGTCCCACTGGGGGAAGCTCGGGTCGTCGTAGTA
>DASQWQ010000076.1:0-24492 GCA_035640175.1 Rubrobacter sp.
TGGCACGAAGGGGTAGGCGTAGATCTGGCCGTGCGGGTGGTGGAGGGTAACGCCGATGGCCTCGCCCTTGTTCTCGAAGATAAAGACGTAGCGGACCTCTTCGCGGGCGCCGAGCTCCGCGAAGCGGTCGGCCCAGACCTCGATCAGGTTCCGGATGCGGCGCTCGCTCATCCCCGCGAGCGTGGCCTCGTGGTCGTCGGAGTAGAGGACGACCTCGCAGACCCCGCGCCCCGGGGCCGTCGGGGTAAGAGCCGTACCCTTCTCGTCGGGCTCGGGCGCGCCGCGGGCCAGCGAAGGAAATTTGTTCTCGAAGACCACGATGTCGTAGTGCTCTCTTGGCACCTCCGTCGGGAAGCCGCCGGGTTTGGTCGGGTCCAGGGGGCAATACTCCGCAGGCGGCAGGAAGGTGCGATCCTGGCGGTGGGTCGCGTAGGCGACCCACTCGCGCAGGGTCGGGTCCCACCGGAGCTGGTTCACTCCTCTTCTCCACCATCTGGCTCGAACCAGTAGTAGATCATGTAGCGACCGTCCTCCTTGGTATCCCGTTCCTTCTCCACCACAATCTCTTCTCCCAAATGGTTCCTTTCGGCGGCGCGGCCTACCGACCCGCCGGATCAAGGACGGTATACCCTGACGTGGTCGAACTCCGAGGTCGGCCGGAAGCCAAGAGTACGCTCAAGGCGAGTACGATCCCGAGGCCGAAGAACTTTGCGAAACCGACGTTCTTTGGCGACGTCAACGTTCTATCCTTTCAGCCCGCTGCGGGAGACGCCCTCGATGATGTAGCGCTGTGCGAACAGGTAGAGTATGAGGACCGGTATGCTAGCGATCACGCCGCCGGCCATGATGACGTTGTACTTCACGTTGTAGGATTCGTTCAGTATCGAGAGCCCGGGCGGCAAGGTCAGGTTCTGCGGGCTGAAGAGCACGTAGACCGGCCAGAGGAAGTCGTTCCAGTTGACCAGGAAGCTCAGCACCGCGAGGGTCGCCAGCGGAGCCCTTGAGAGCGGCAGGATGATACGGAAAAAGATCTGGTACCTGTTCGCCCCGTCTATGAGGGCCGCCTCCTCCAGCTCTTGCGGCAGCGACAGGAAGAACTGCCTGAGAAAAAAGACCCCGAAAGCCCCGGCCGCCCCCGGCACTATAACGGCCAGAAGGGTATCCAACCACCCGAAATAGTCCACGATAAGGTAGTTGGGCATCAGAAACACGAACTGCGGGACGAACAGCGTGGCGATGATTCCGGCGAACAGTATGTTCTTGCCGCGAAAATTCATCCGGGCCAGCGCGTAGGCCGCCATCGACGCCGTGACGAGCACGAGCGCCGCGTGCGCGGTAGCGGCGACCAGGCTGTTGACGAACCACCGGGGCACGGGCGTCTGGGAGCTGGTGGTGAGGATCGTCGAGTAGCCCTGTACCGAAAACTCTTGCGGTATCCAGCTCGGAGGGAACTGCGTGGTCTGGGCAAGCGGCTTCAGCGAGGTCGAGAGCATCCACAGCAGCGGGGCGATGAACACCACCGTCAACAGTATCAGCACCGCGTACCGCAGGAAGAGTTTGGCGAGCTGCGCCGGGTCTCTGCGAGCCGGTTTCTCCTGCGTGCTGGCCGTCGTCTGGGCCATCTCAATCCCCCCTGTTGCGGAAGACGACAAAGTTCACGATGCTGACGAGTATCAGGGCGAGGGCCAGCACGTAGCTCATCGCCGACGCGGCTCCCATGTTGAACTGCCGAAGCCCCGTCTCGGCGATGTACATGATCGCCACCGTCGTCTCGTCGCCCGGTGCGCCCTGGGTGATGATGTACGGCTGGCCGAAAACGTTGGCGGAGGCCAAGATCGTCACCGTCACCACGAACAGGAGGATCGGCCGAAGCCCCGGCAGGGTCACGTTGAGGAACTGCTGCCACGAGTTGGCGCCGTCCACCTTGGCCGCGTCGTAGAGCGCGGGGTCTATGTCTTGAAGGCCCGCCAGGTAGATCACGGTGTTGAACCCGAGCGTCCACCAGACCGTCACCCCCACGAGGGATACCCAGGCCCACGGCAACGCCGTGATCCAGGGTATCTTGGCGCCCAGGTAGTAGTTGACGAGCCCGATGTTCGGGTCGAGCAGGTAACGCCACAGGATGCCGATAACGGCAACCCCGAGCACGTAGGGAGCGAAATACATAGCCCGGAAGAACTGTATCCCCCGGATCTTCTGGTTGAGTATCAGGGCTACCAGCAAAGGGATGACCACGAGCAGCGGCACGGAGTAGAGCGTGAACTTGCCAGTGGCCTCCATGCTGTTCCAGAAGGGTCCGCCCGTGGTCGAGTTCGAGGAGAGCAGGTTCGTGTAGTTCTCGAGGCCCACCCAGGGCTTCCCGGGCAGGAGGTAGTCCCAGTTGTGGAGGCTGATCCAGATCCCGAAGACCCCGGGTATCACGATAAAGATGAGGAACAGCACCAGGTAAGGCGCCATGAATATGTACGGCGTGAGGGGACTTGCGTCCGTCGGTTTCCGGCGGCTACCGGGCGGCTTCCTGCCCGGCGGCTGCTGGACGTGGGGCTGCTCTATCCCTTGCGTAGACATGCCTACGCCTGGTACTTCTGGCGGTTCTCCTCTAGCAGCTGGTCGGCCCGCTTGGCGGCGGCGTCGAGCGCGGCCTTGGGCTCTGTCTTCAACAGCACGGCCTCGTTGACCGCCTTAAAGAAGGTCGTCGGCCCCACGTCGGAAATACCGGGCACCGCCGGGATGAAGTGCACGTAGGGAAGCTGCTTGGCCAGGGTGGACTGCTCTTCGAGGTTCTTGAACGCCTGGCTCTCGCGCGCGGACCTGCGCGCCGGGATCTGCCCGGCCTTGGCATACTCGGCGGACCTCTCGCTGATCCAGTTGATGAACACTTTGGAGGCCTGCACCTTGTTGTCATCCAAGGGCCGCTTGTTCATGACCACGAAGTTGTGCGAGCCTGCCCAGGTCGCCTTCTGTGTGCCTATCTGCGGGAGCGGACTCACACCCCAATCGAGCCCGTCGACGGCGTTGAGGGGATTGATGTTCCAGATGCCGTTCCACATAAAGGCGTTGTCGCCGTTCGTGAACGCGGTAAGCTCGGCGTCCTGGGCCACGTTCTTGGGGCTGTATCCCTTCTCGACGAAGCTCACCATCCAGTCCAGGGCCTCGACGCCCGCGTCGGAGTTGAAGGTGGCCTTGGTGACGCCCTCGTTGTAGAGGTCGCCCCCGAACTGCCAGAGCAACGTCTCGAAGGTGAGCACGCCCGTAAACTCGAACGGGCTCATCCAGTGTCCCTCGATGCCGGCGCCCTTGAGCTCCTCGAGCGCGGCCTCGTAGTCATCCCTGGTTTCGGGCGGGTTGTTGGGGTCGAGACCCGCTTTCTCCATCGTACCCTTGTTGTAGTAGAACCCCAGCGGGTGGATGTCCAGGGGTATGCCGTAGCGCTGGTTGTTGTAGAGACCGGCGTTCCAGACGAGCGGTGTGAAATCGCTCTCCTTCAGATTCAAAGCGTTTGCCACGTCGTCTAGGGGGATAACCACGGCCCGCGCTGCGTTGGTACCTATCTGGTCAGCGTGCATGATCCCCACGTCGGGTCCCTCGCCGGTGTTTACCGCGGCAGGGACCTTCTCGTAGTAAACGGTCCAGTCCACGATGTTCATGCTAACGTTTATGTTTTTGTTCTGGGAGTTGAAATCCCCAACCATTTTCGTCATGAAGGGCTTTTCGCCACCGGTGAAGCCGTTCCAGAACGCGAGATCCACCTTTGGGCCGTCGTAGGTCTTGCCGCCGCCTCCGCCCGCGCCCTGCACGGCCGGATTGCTCTGAGGCCCCCCGCCGCAACCCGCCAGCACGAGGCCCGCCCCGGCGCCCGCGCTCAAGAGCAGGAAATCCTGCCGCGTTAGCCTACGACCCGCCACCGGAAACCCCTTCATGCATTCCTCCTTCTAGGCTGCCGGGCACCCCCGCACCGCCCGCTGATCCATACCTATCACGTTAACAGTAGGCAAATCACGGGTCAACCTGAACAAACGCAAGAATTGTTGTTTGGTTTTCGGACTACCACCGTGCCAGCTAGAGCCAACGTATTACAGGCAGGCTGAGTTCTCTTCGTTTCCGCGCGGCGGACGGCGAAGACTCTGGGGTTCGGGCCCTTCTAGATCTTCGTCGTTGTCGACCCTCGGACGTGATCGGGACGCACTGCGGCTTTTCAGCGTTCCTCCCCTGGATCACCGGCTCTGCAGCCAGACCCGCATCGCGGCGGGCTCGCGGTTTGCCCACGCGTAGTAGGGCACGGCCTTGAGTTCCACGGTTTCGGCCCGCCGGTCGTCCGGGAGGGCGTTCGCCGTGCGGTAGAGACGGCTCTCCCAGGCTGGCTGGGGCGCGACTACTTCGGCCCTGACGGTCAGCGCGGTCACGCCGCCCAGGAGGAGCGGCTCGAAGCGGACTGAGGGCTCAGGGCCGACGGGCACGACGAGGTCGCGCGGATCGAGACCCGGTAGGTCCGTCTGCTCTACGCAGTACAGCAGCGGGCCGCGCATCAGCGCCACGCGGCCCGCGTTCTCGGCGACGTGCGGGTGGCACTCGACGAACCGGACCGGTGTCGGTAGCTTCAGCCGCACGGTGTCGCCCTTCCGCCAGGTGCGCCGGATCTCCGCGTACGATCCGGACGAGAGGGGGGCGTCTACCGCCGCCCCGTTCAACTCGACCGCGTAGCCCCGCTCGCACCAGGAGGGCACCCGCAGCATGAGCCCGAAGTCTCCCCCGCCTGCCACCTCGATCTCGACGTTCCCGTCCCACGGGTAGTCCGTGCGCTGCGCTAGCCGCACGGTGCGGTCTCCGAGGTCTAAGGTAGCCGAACCCTCCGCGTACAGGTGTACCCACATGGTGTCGTCTGAGACACCGTAGAAGTACCCCGGCAGCGAGGCCAGCAGGCGCGCGACGTTGGGCGGGCAGCAGGCACAGCCGCACCAGGGTTGGCGGCGGTGCGTCCCGTTGTCGGCGAGGGGGTTCTGGTAAAAGTAGTGCCTGCCGTCGAGCGAGAGGCCCGGCAGGACGGCGTTGTAGAGCGTGTGCTCCATGAGGTCGGCGTAACGAGCGTCACCCGAGATCATCAGCATGCGCCAGTTCCACATCACGCTCGCTATCGCGGCACAGGTCTCCGCGTAGGCGCGTTCGTTTGGCAGCTCGTAGTCCTCGCCGAACGCCTCGCCCTCGTGGCGCGAGCCGAGCCCGCCGCTCACGTACATCCTCTTCGTCGTCATGTTGCGCCACAGCCGCTCCAGGGCTTCGAGAAGATCCGGCTCCCCCGTCTCCGCGTGGAGGTCCGCGGCCCCGGAGTACAGGTACAGGGCGCGAACGGCGTGGCCCACTACCTCGTCCTGCTCCCTGAAAGGCTTATGGTCCTGGCTGTAGGACGGGTCGAAGCGGCCGTAGGGCTCTCCGAGAAGACCGTGCCCGCGCGCGTCCACGAAGAACTCGGCCTGCTCCAGGTAGCGCCGCTCTCCGGTGGCCCGGAAGAGCTCGACGATGGCCATCTCGATCTCCTCGTGCCCGTCTATGGCCGGCTGCTTCCCCTTCTCTTCGGGGCCGAACCGGTCGCAGATGTGGTTGGCGAAGCGGACGGCCACGTCGAGCAGCCGACGCGTGCCGGTCGCCCGGAAGTGGGCGACGGCGGCCTGAATGAGGTGGCCCGCGCAGTACATCTCGTGCAGGTCGAAGTCCGTCCAGCGCTCGTGGGCCCTCTCGAATGTGAAGTACGTGTTGAGGTAGCCGTCCGGCCTCTGGGCGTCTGCAATCTCGGTTATAGCGGACTCCACCATCCGCTCCAGGCCGGGGTCGGGGTCCGTGGCGAGCGACCACGAGGCCGCTTCTAGCCACTTGTACACGTCGGAGTCGTTGAAGTAAAGGCCGCGGAAGGGGACGTCAACCTTGCCGGAGGCGCGCCTGAAGTTGTCCAGGCGGCCGGTCGCCTCGATGTGCTCGTACTGCGATGGGAGCGTCTCCTCCCGGTTGATGCGCCGCCTCGGCTCCCAGAAGCCGTCGGCGAGCCGCACGTGGCCTGGTGGTAGAGCCCTCAAGCGGGCGTGGCGGCTATCCGAGGTGTCTACTACTGCCTGCGCGCGTTGCGCCGAACCGAGCGTGCTCATGCCAGCCTGGCGCGCAAGACCGTGACCGAGCAGGCCGCAAAACTCTGCTCCAGAGAACCTCCGTTCGCCTCCACGGAGCGCTCGCTCACCCCGACCCTCTCCCGGCCGAAGTCGTTGGTGACGCCGGGCTCATCGCCCGTTACCTCGTACGTCGTGACGGTCCCGTCGAAGACCGCGTCGGTGAGCTGGATGGTGGTCCTGGCTTCGCGATCGGGGTCGCGGTTCACCACGACGAGGGTCAGGTCGCGGCCCGAATCGTCGCGGGTAGCGGAGACGTCCAGCACGTCGAAAGGGCCCATGTCCGCGACCCGGTGCGGCCAGGAGGAGGCCTCGTCCTGCAGGGTATGCTTCTCGCATTCCACGTAGGCGTCGAGCACGACGGGCTGCATGTGCTCGGCGCAGAGCTTGAGGGGGTGGTAGATGGTCTGGAGGAACAAGCCGTCTTCGCTCGTGAAGATCGGGGCGATCACGTTCACCATCTGGGCGAGGTTGGCGATCTTGACGGTCTCGCAGTTGCGGGCGAAGACGTTGAGGTAGGTGGCGACCGCAAGGGCGTCCGATAGGGTGTAGCGCTCCTCCAGCTTCGACTCGGCGGTTCGCTCCCGGAACCATACGTTCCATTCGTCGTAGGCGACGTGGATGGGGTGATCTATGCGTCCTTCGTAGCGCGCGCGGTCTATGGTAGCGCGGACGGTGCGCAGCGCGCGGTCGGCCTGGTGCGGGGCGAGGACGTTCGACCAGTGGTCGTCGCTGCCGGTGTAGATGTGGACGCTGTGGTAGTCCACGAAAGGGGCTAGCTTCTCCACAACGAGCCGGTCCCAGTCGGTCAGGCCGCTCAGGCCGCAGCTCACGAGCTCTATGCCCGGGTCCGTCCACTTCATCACCTTGGCGAACTCGCGGGCCCGCTTCACGTAGTCCTCGGCTTCTAGCGCCCCGATCTGCCACTCCCCGTACATCTCGTTGCCGAGGCCCCAGTACTTGACGTTGTACGGCTCCTCGTGGTCGTTCGCGCGCCGCAGGTTCGCCCAGTAGGTGTCGCCGGTGCCGTTGCAGTACTCAACCCAAGCCTGGGCCTCGTCTATGGTGCCGGTGCCCATGTTGACACAGATGTAGGGCTCCGTGCCGAGCACGCGGCAGTACTCGATGAATTCGTCGGTGCCGAAGCGGTTGGGCTCCTCGGTGAACCACGCGAGCTCGGTCTTCCTGGGACGCTCGTCGCGCGGACCGATGCCGTCGGTCCAGTGGTAGCCGCTGACGAAGTTCCCCCCGGGCCAGCGCAGGAGGGGCATCCGCAAGCCTCTTGCGGCCTCGAGCACGTCGCGCCGGTAGCCGCGTTCGTCGCTCAGGGGGGAGCCTTCGTCGAAGACGCCGCCGTAGATGCAACGTCCCAGGTGCTCTATAAACCCCCCGAAGACCCTCCGGTCCAGCGTGCCGACCGTACGATCGGGGTCAACCTTGATCCTCGCCATCCTCTACTCCTCTCCGATGAATGGTCCCTCGTCGACTTTTCTCCGGCGCCGCACGAGACGCGTCGCACGAGCCGGCCCGGCAGTAGGATGGGCCGCGAACCGGGCGAGCTCAGCAGCGCTCAGGTCGCTGGCGACGATGCCTATAGTGCAGTTGCTCCTGGTAACGAGGCTGCAGGCCAGGGCGTTCGGCATGTATCCGAGGCCTCTGGCGGCATCGAGGAGGAGTTCCCTCCTCTGAGGCGAGACCAACCCTTGCCGTTGAGTACCTTCTCGGCTGTCTGGAAGCTGACCCCCGCCTTCGAGGCGACCTCCCGCAACGATACGTGTGTCAGTGGGTCTCCTCTCCGAAGTCGGGCGGGCCCGCAGCGATTTTTGGGCTAGCCCTTGAGGCCTGTGCCGGCGATGCCCTGCACGATCTGGCGCTGGAAGAACAAGAAGACTATGATCAGCGGCAACCCGCCGAGCACGGCCGAGGACATGATGTCGGCGTAGCGGAGGCCGTAGGAGCTCTGCACCGTCGCCAGTCCCACGGGTATGGTCATCATGTCCGTGTTGGTCACGATCACGAAGGGCCAGATAAAGTTGTTCCACGAGAGCACGAAGGTGAAGATACCCACCGCGGCGATCGCCGGCCTCGCGAGCGGCAACCAGATCTGCCAGTAGACCCTGAAGCGGCCCGCCCCGTCCACGACGGCGGCCTCCTCCAGCTCGGGCGGGATGCCGTCGAAGAACTGCTTGAAGATGAACACGCCCAGAGGAGAGGCGATCTGGGGCAGGATGATGCCCTGGTAGGTATCCACGAAGCCCAGGGCGTCCATCTCCGTGAACAGGGGTACGATCAGGATCTGCGGGGGGACCATCAGCCCGGCGATGATCACCCAGAACACCACGGTCCGTCCCCGGAAGGGGACGCGCGAGATACCGAAGGCCGCGAGGCTGGTAAGGAGCAAGACCGCGGCGGTGATGATCGAGGAGGTCAGCGCGCTGTTGAAGTACCAGCGCACCAGGCCCCCGGCGGTCAGCACCTGCCGGAAGGACTCGAGGGTAAACCCGGAGAGCCCCCCCTCGGGGATCCAAGAGACCGGCACAGCCGTGGTCTGGCTCTCAGGCTTGAGCGCCGTGTCTACGGCCCACGCCAGGGGGATGAGCCAGACTATAGCCGCCAGGAGCAACACCCCGAAGGCGAGCCAGCGCAGCGCCCTGGCCCGACGCTGCGTGCCGGCTTCGGTCGTGTCTTGCGGGGCTTTGGCTCCTACGGCCATCAGGCATCCCTCCTGCGGTTGTTCAGCACGAACGAACTGATGCTCACCGCCAGCACGACCAGGAAGAACACGTAGGTCATGGCCGCGGCGAAGCCCACCCGGTACAGGGTGAAGCCCTGCTCGTAGACGTACACGATGAGCGAGCGCGTCGCCCCGTAGTCGAGGCCCCCCGAGGTGCTCATGATGTAGATCTGGTCGAACACGTTGAGCGAGGCGAGCACGGCCAGGGCGACGACCAGGATGGTCGTGCGTTTGAGGAGCGGCAACGTGATGAAGCGCGTCCGGGTCAGGGAGGCCGCCCCGTCCACGGCCGCCGCCTCGTAGAGCTCTTTGGGGATCTCCTGCAGCCCCGCGAGGTAGAGTATGAAGCTGAAGCCGACCTGCCACCACACGGTGGCGAGGACCACCGAGATCATGGCGACCTGCGGGTCGGTGAGCCAAGAGACCTCAGGCAGACCGAGCCGGGTGAGGTAGCTGTTGATCAACCCGAACCCCGGCTGGTACATCCAGATCCAGATCAGCGCCATGACGGAGGAGGGCAGGACGTAGGGCGCGAAGAAGGAGACCCGGAAGAACCACCGCGC
This sequence comes from Rubrobacter sp., assembly GCA_035640175.1. Lineage (GTDB taxonomy): Bacteria > Actinomycetota > Rubrobacteria > Rubrobacterales > Rubrobacteraceae > Rubrobacter_D. The sequence goes on from DASQWQ010000076.1 coordinate 9,450, forward strand.
GGGGATGGCGCGGTTTGCCAGCAGCGCCAGCCCGAGGGCGATAAGCGTCATGGCCGGGACGACGAGCAACGTGAACAGGACCGAGTGCCACAGCGAGCTCCAGAAGTCCGGGTCGCTGAAAAGCTCCCGGTAGTTGGCGAACCCGAGGAACTGCCTGGTACCCGTGCCCACGAGGCTCCAGTCGAAGAAGCTCATCCTCAAGCCCAGGATCACGGGCCACACCAAAAAGGCGACGTAGAAGAAGAGGAACGGCAGCACGAAGAGGAACCCCGCCAAGTCGATCCTCCTTTGCGCGCCCGGCTTGTTGCTGTGCTTGACCTGTTTGGCTCCTGCTACCGCCATGCCTTACTCCTCCCTAAGAAGTAGTCCCCGGCCCCTATATCGGCTTGGGAATGTTGACCAGCTCCTGCAGTATCGCGCGCACGTTGGCGATGGCCTTCTGGGGCTTCGCCCCGCCGGCCATCGCCGCCTGGATCTCTGCCGATATTCGCTGCTCCATCGCGGAGCCCGAGCCGGAGAACCAGGCCTCGGGATCGAGCACGACGTTGTCGGCCACCTCCGAGTAATTGCTCTGAGGTTCCAAGTTCCGATACTCGTCGGTCTTGGTGACGGGCAGGTAGGCCGGGATGTGCCCGCCCTTGGCCCAGGTAAGGCTGTTCTTGAGCATGGAGCTTATGAACTGGAGCGAGCCCTCCATATCGGCGGGGTCTCGCGAGGACTGCTTGGGTATCACGAAGGTGTGCCGGTCGGCCATGCACGTGTGGTTCTCGCCGAAGACGTTGGGGAACGGTAGCATACTGAAGGGCATCTCTGCGTCCAGGTAGGTGGTGACCTCCCACTCCCCGTTCCAGTGGAATCCGGCCCTGCCGCTCTGGAACTGCGCCACCGAGCCGCCGTAGTCCAGGTTGGCGGGGACGACCTTGGCGTCCTGCGTGAGCGCGACCATGAACTCCAGCGCCTGTGCGGCCTTCTCCTCGTCCAGCGTCACCTCCCGCCCATCCGGCGACAGGATCGCCCCGCCGTCGAGCTGCCCGTAGAGGGTGTACCAGAGGCGCCACGGCCCGGCCGTGTCGGCCGGGTAGAACGAGAGGCCCAGATGCCCGGTCACCTCTTTCGCCTTCTCGAGCGCCCCGAGGACCGCGTCCGGGCCCTCCAGCGGCTTTAGCGTACCGTCGGGCCCGAGGAGCCCCGCCTCCTTGCAAACGTCGGTGTTGTAGTACTGCACGAAGGGATGCGTGTCCAGCGGGATGGTGTAGATCTCGCCTTCGTACTTGGAGTCCTCCACCACCTGCGGCAGGAACTTGTCGACGCCGATGTCGAAGTCGGAGAGCAACTGCGGGTCCAGCGGCTCCAGCAAACCCGCCGGGGCGTAGGCGGGCAGACGCGACTGATGCAAGATGGCGACCTCGGGCGGCCGACCGCCGACCGCGGACATTGAGAGCTTGGTGTAGTAAGGGGCGCCCCAGGCGAGCGTGGTGGCTTCGAGCTCTATCCCGGGGTAGTTGCTGCGGAAGTCGCTCGTCATCTCGCTCAGCCGCGCGCCGTCGCCGCCGCCGAACAGGTTCCAGAAATCGACGGTCGGTACCTTGCTGGCCAGGGAGACGTCGCCACAACCCGCCAGCGCCAACCCCCCGAGCGCCGCCGCGGCCCCACCCAAGAAGCGGCCCCTACTCATGACACGAACATTCCGGTGGCCAGTAGTTCTGTTCTGCTTTGCCATGTTCCCTCTTTCCCGTTAAAGCGAGCGGTCGCTTTGTAATCTTTTTAACGTACGTGGCCATCCCGATCAATGGTGTCCGGGAGTTTATAAAGGTTCGCTTGCAGACTCTTAACCTTGCGTTAACAGATGCTCGCTTTTTCGACCTCTCACGGATCGTTACGTCCTTTGCGCGCGAGGTCCGCCCTTGGCAGGCGGCCATAGGTGAAGAAGGCGCCGGTCTCCTACTCGGCGGCTATCGATCCCAGTTTAGCCGGAGAATGGCGATTTATGAATCCCCTCAATCTTCGGCACCGACCGGCGCCCTCAACTATTATCTCCTCACGTAGGGAGCAACGCTCACCCCGTCGAAAGCCGCCGAGGCCCCGCTCGTGATCAGCCCGACGCCGCTGGCACCCGGCCGCGTCTCGATCCCCGACGCTACGCGTACCCCGTCCACCCACACCCTCAATTCGCCCCCACGTACGCTCACCACCAGCCGGTGGTAGGCGTCGCTCCTGAAGCCGGCGCCGAGGGTCAGCGGACTCGAGCGGGGGCCGGTCTCCCCCGGGTCCCGCACCCGGTCGCACGACAGTCCGGACCCGTCCGCCGCGAACATCAGGAGCGTTAGATCTCCCGGACCGTGTTCCAGAGACACGCCGTACCGGCCGCTCTCGTCTCCGGCCTCTAGTAGCCGCACGTTCGCCTCGATCAAAGACTCACCGTGAAGCGCGACTCCGACGATTTGCGCGGTGGCCGACCGAGCACCAGGATCCCGCTGGACGAGTTCGCCGTCTGTGTGCCGCCAGTCTCCCCCATCTACCTGCCAGGAGCCCGGACCTGGCGGCGTGCCGCCCGGCCCGTCGAAGTTGTCGCGGAACAGGGGCAGCGGCGGCGCGGGCCGCGGGCCGAGCGTCGGGCCGGTGGAACACGGCCCCCCCTCGCCCCAGTTCAACGGGTCTATTCGCATCTGGCGACTCGTGTGCCCCGGGTCCCACGCGTGGTAGACGAGGTACTCGTGGACGTTATCGGGCGCGAGCACCACAGAGGCGTGCCCCGGTCCGACTACCCGTCCCGGTGAGGTGCGCAGTATGCCCGACCCTTCGGCGTCTGCCTCGGGGGCGAACGGCCCCATGGGGTGGTCCGCTAACACGTAGGATACGCCGTAATTTGGCTCCCTCCACGCGCCGCCGCTGTAGAGGCAGTAGTAGCGCCCGTCGTGTTTGCGGACGAAAGCGCCCTCCACGGTGTACCAGTCCCACACGCGCCCGTACCATTCGCGCTGCCGCTCGTAAAGCTGCCAATCCGCATGCGGCCGTACGACCGTGCGGCGCTCACCCGCGAGCCTGGTCATGCCCACCAGCCGGTCCACCACGATCCCCGTGCCGACGCGCCCCTCTCCGTCGGGTTCGAGAAAGTCGCGGCAGTAGTAGAGGTACCACCGGCCATCGTCGTCCCGGAACGGGTGGGCGTCTATGGTAAACGGATCGTCGGGCGTGAGAACCCTGTTGCTGTCCTCGAATGGGCCAGCCGGGTGAGAGGCGAGGGCCACGCGCAACTGGTGGCCCTCTCCTTCCTCTCCGCCCGCGGAGTAGTACATATAGAAGGTGCCGTTGTCGTAGGCGACCTCAGGCGCCCAGAGGGCCTTGAAGGCGTCGCCCGGCAGGGTGAGGGCATGGCCCAGCTGGCGCCAGTTCACCAGATCCCTGGAGTGCAGCACCGGCACGGCGGGCTCGCGCAGCGGCACGGTTCCGTAGGCGTAGTACTCCCCGTTGTGCTTGAGCACGAAAGGGTCGCCCAGGTAGCCGCCGTGGACGGGGTTAGTGTAAGTCCGCTCGCTCATGGGTTTGGCCCGCGGAGATCCGGAGCTATTTGCGCCGGACGTGGTCCTCCCGCGACACCCAGGCTCATGATTCGTACGGCTCGATCCCCTGGCGCTCCCCGTCTCTGGCTCCCTTCCCGCTCGCGGTCGTGATCTCCCGGATGCGGGCGAGGTCGGCCTTTGGGCGCCGGTCGTAGGTGAGAAGGCCGTTGATCTCCTGCTCGACGTCGGTAAGCTGCGTGTAACAGAAGCCCTGCACGACCTCGCTCTGCAGCAGCGCGGAGACCAAGGTCCCGTAGCGCTCCAGGAGCCCTTCGGCGTCGAAGACGGTGCGGTAGCCCCAGGACTCCGGGTCCGCCGTCCGGAAGGCGATGCCGCCGAACTCGGTGATGAGTATGGGCTCGCCCCGATACTCATGTCCCGGCGCGTACACGGGGTACCTCTCGGTGTCTGCGAGGCTCGACTCGATCGTCCTGTAGCGCCGGCCCAACACGGCCGCGTTCCTGTAGTCGTGGATCGCGCACAGATCTGTCAGCGCGTGCTCCCACCCGTCGTTCGACACCACGGGCCGCGAGCCGTCGAGCGAGCGCGTCAGGTGGTACATGGCGAGCAGGTGCTCGACCTGCCTGGGGTCCGTGGCGAGCTCCCGCACCCCCCAGCTCTCGTTCATCGGCACCCAGGCGACGATCGAGGGGTGGTTGTAGTCGCGCCGAACGGCCTCCTGCCACTCGGCGGTGATCCGGCGCACGTAGTCGGGCGAGTACTGGTAGGCGTTCGCCATCTCGCCCCAGACCAGGAAACCGAGACGGTCGGCCCAGTAGAGCCACCGGGGATCCTCGACCTTCTGGTGCTTGCGCGCCCCGTTGAAGCCCATCTCCTTCGCCAGCTCTATGTCCCGGCGCAGGGCGTCGTCCGTGGGGGCGGTCAGGATGCCGTCGGGGAAGTAACCCTGGTCGAGAACGAGGCGCTGGTAGAGGGGACGGTCGTTCAGGTAGACCCTCCCGTCGCGTACCTCTACCTTTCGCATCCCAAAGTAGCTGTCCACGATGTCCAGCGTCCGGCCTTCGGCGTCCAGCAGCTCGAGCCTGAGGTCCAGAAGGTTCGGCTCCTCGGGGCTCCAGTATGGCGGCTTGCCCCACCTGCCAGGGTACGGCGACGCGGGCTGCTCGCCGCGCGTGACCAACGGCAGACGGCGCTCGACGAGCGCCGACTGTAACCCGACCCGGTCGTCGAGCACGCGTTCGCCCTCGTAGGTGATGGTCAGGCGCATGGCGAGGCCGGGCTCGAAGCCCTCGACGCCGACCTCCACGTCCAACGCGACCGCGTCCAAGTCCGGGGTTAGATTCACGGAGTCTATCCGCCGGCGTCCCACCCGCTCCAGCCAGACGGTCTGCCAGATCCCGGTGGTGCGGGTGTAGAAGATCCCCTCCGACCTCTCCCGCCAGTACTGCTTGCCCCGCGGGACCGTCACGTCCCGACTGGGATCCTCAGCCCTGACGACCACGACGTTCTCCCCTTCGAGGAGGGCGTGCGTGATGTCCGCCGAGAACGGCGTGTGCCCACCCTCGTGCGAGACCGCGTGCGCGCCGTTGACCCAGACCGTGGCCCGGTAATCCACGGCGCCAAAGTGGAGCAGCAAGCGTTCACCGTCTGCAGGTGCGTGCTCGAACGTGCGGGCGTACCAGACCACGTCGTGAAAGGTCGTGTCTCCGATGCCGGAGAGTTTGGCCTGGAAGCAGAACGGTACGGTTATCGTCCGGTCGAAGGGGGCGTTGTCCGTCCCTAGGTCCTGCGCGGAGGCGTTCCACCAGCCCGCGGTGAGCCCGGCGTCCTCGTCATCGAAAGCGAAGCGCCACTCGCCGTTGAGGTTGGTCCAGCCCTCACGGCGGAATTGCGGACGCGGATATTCGGGACGCGGCGTGGTGCTCACGAATCTCCTCCCCTTGAAACGGCGCGAACGCTGAGCGTAGGAATATACAGCAAACCGATGCCCCGGGGCGGGCTCTCGGGCGTGCGGCTAGTGGGAGATCTCGGACGACCCGGCACCCCCGTCCCGACAAAGTCTGTCCCGCCATCTAAAGACTCAGGGACGGCTGCTCGAAGAGAGGTACGGACCGTGGCGGCAACGATGCCTTTGCCCTTCCCCGCTTACCAGAGGTGATGGACCTCCGCCCGGACGTACCGGGCGTAGATCTCCTTCGCGCGTTGCATGGTCTCGTCGGAGAGCGGGGGCATCTCGGCGGCGGCTACGTTGTCCTCGACCTGGGACGGGTTCTTGCCACCGGGGATGGCGCAGGAGACGGCCGGGTGCATCAGGATCCAACGCAGCGCGAGCTGCGCCAGCGTGCTGCCCTCAAGCATGAGCCCTTTTAGCTTCTCGGCGGCCTCAAGGCCCGTCTCGAAGTCCACGCCTGCGAAGGTCTCACCTCTGTCGAAGGCCTCGCCGTCGCGGTTGAAGTTGCGGTGGTCGTCTTCGGTAAACACGCGGTCCGAACGCATCTTGCCCGAGAGGAGGCCGCTGGCGAGGGGTACGCGGGCTAGGATGCCGACGTTGCGTTCTTCGGCGAGCGGGAAGAACTGCTCTGCCGGCTTCTGGCGGAAGACGTTGAAGATGATCTGGACGGTCGCGACGCCCGGATAATCGAGTGCCATCCGCGCCTCCTCGACCTTCTCGACGCTCACGCCGTAGTAACGAATTTTTCCTGTTTCCTGCAGCCGGTCCAGCGCCTCGAAGGTCGAGTCCTGACGGTACGTCTCCGTCGGCGGGCAGTGGAGCTGCAGCAGGTCCAGGGCTTCGACCCCGAGGTTTTCCAGGCTACGCTCCACGAAGGCCGACAGGTTATCGTAATCGTAGCCTTCCGGGGTGTGGGGATCTAGGCGTCGTCCGGCCTTGGTTGCGACCAGGATCTCATCGTTTGGGCGGTCCTTCAGGAGCCTAGCGATGAGCCTTTCGCTGCGTCCGTCACCGTAGCCATCCGCCGTATCGAGGAAGTTTACGCCGAGATCGACCGCGCGGTTCAGCGCGGCGTAGGCGTCGGCCTCAGTTACAGTACCCCAGCCGTCACCGAAGGCCCAGGTGCCGAGGCTGATCTCCGAGACGCGCATCCCCGTCTGCCCGAGGTCTCTGTATTCCAAAGTCCCGTCCTTTCCAGAGTATTCTCTACTCCAGGCCGTTGCGCCGAATGACGTCAGAGTACCAGCGGGCGCTCGACTTGGGGACGCGCCGCTGCGTTCCGTACTCCACGAACACGATTCCGAACCGCTTGGAGTATCCCTCGGCCCACTCAAAATTATCCAGGAAAGACCAAACCAGGTAACCGCGCAGGTCGACGCCCTGCTCCACCGCCGCGTGGGCTGCCCTGAAGTGGGCGTCCAGGTACGAGACGCGCTCCTCGTCGTCCACGTCTCCCTCAGGATCTATGTAGTCGTGGACGGCCCGCCCGTTCTCGGTTACGTAGATGGGCAGATCTGCATAATCTTCCTTGATCCGGAGCAGTATCTCCGTCAGGCCATCCGGCTCCACAGGCCAGCCCATAGCGGTCTTCTCCGCATCGTGCGGCACGACGGGGCGGGCTCCGAGGTCGGCGAAGGGCCCGTCCCGCCCATCTTCCGAAGGAGCGTCGCGGACGGTGTTGCGGAAGTAGTAGTTGACCCCAAGGAAATCGATGGGAACGGAGATCCTGTCGAGGTCCCCCTCCCGGATGAAAGAGAGGTCCACGCCTCGCTCTCTGTAGTATGAGAACACGTCCTCCGGGTAATCGCCGCGAAACAGGGGGTCCAGGTAGAGCCGGTTTGCCTGTCCGTCAACCCTGCGGGCGGCCTCCCTATCGGCTCTATGGTCTCGCGAGGGGCGGGCCGGATGCAGGTTCAGAGTGACACCGAGCTGGTTGCCGTCCTCGGCGGAGCGCATCCTCTCCATCGCGAGGCCGTGGCCGAGCAGGAGGTGGTGGGTCGCGGCGAGCGCCCTGGCGCTGTCTTTGTGGCCAGGGGCGTGAACGCCGAGACCATATCCCATCCAGGCCGAGACCCAGGGCTCGTTCAAGGTGATCCAGAACCCAACACTATCCGAGAGGGCCTCGTAGACGATACCGGCGTAGTCGGCGAAGCGCTCGCTCGTCTCCCGGCTCGTCCAACCGCCCCGATCCTCCAGCGCCTGCGGCAGGTCCCAGTGGTAGAGCGTGAGCATCGGCTCGATGGAGCGTTGCCTCAGGCCATCGACGAGGCGCCGATAGTAGTCGAGGCCCTTCTTGTTGGCTGGACCGCTCCCTTCGGGTTGGATGCGGGGCCAGGCCACGGAGAAGCGGTAGGCCTGTATCCCGAGCTCGGACATCAGGTCGAGATCTTCTTCCAGGCGGTGGTACTGGTCGCAGGCGATGTCGCCCGTATCGCCGTGGACGACCTTGCCAGGGGTATGGCTGAACGTGTCCCAGATGGACGCGCCGCGGCCACCTTCGTTCACGGCGCCCTCGACCTGGTAGGCAGCCGTCGCCGTGCCCCACAAGAAGTTCTCTGGAAAGTTCAAGCCTGTGCCTCCCTCTACTGCGCCGGTGGTGGTCAACTGCGCGCGCCGCTATCTACGGCGTGCTCGGAGAGGATAGAGGCGAGCTCCTCCCGCCTCACGCAGTTCTCGAAGGAGAACGAGCGCATCATCACGTCGACCTCGCCCTCGTCCATACCCCTGAAAAGTTCTCCGTACTCAGGGAGCATCGGCTCGGCGAGCAGGATGTTGCGCACGAGCAGCTCGATCTCCCGCTCGGCTCCGAATGGGAACGGTTCGTAGTTCGGGTACTCATCAGCAAACAGCTCCTCAAGCGGTGCCATGACGTGCCTGACGCCGGCGTCAGTACCGCCCCAGGCGTCCACACCGAGGCGGGCCTTCTTCTCAATTATGGGTCGGATGCGCCCGACCCACGGAGAGTCTGGAGCGGCGTACTGGACTCCTTGCAGGCCGATATCCTTGTACGTCCAAATGGCCCAGTTCACGCCGTGGCGGTCGTAGATCTCCAGTTGGTCCCGGAGGAGCTGGTAGCGCATCCGGTCCGCCTCCTCGTCGCCCAGGTAGACGGGCCCGAACTCGCCGACCCATAAGGGTACGTCGTGCTCGAGCATGTAAGAGCTGCGCTGTAGGAAAGTCCTTTCCAGAACATCCCTGTCAACGTACTCGCCGCGCGAGACACCGGGATAGGGGCCGCCGTCTATAAAGCCTGGCAACGCGTAGTCGTGGTTGGTATAGACGACGCCGGGCCACGGCTCACCGAACATGTGGAAGTCCACCGAATAGCGGTTGCCTTCGAGGAAGATCAGGTGGTCTTGATCAACGGCCAGGATCGCCTCGTAGAGCCGCCTGTAGAAGGGCATGATTAGCTGCTCGCTCGGGTCGGCTGGCTCGTTTATTGGGTTGTAGCCAGCCACCCACGGGTTGCCCCTGTAGCGATCGGCTATGTGCTCCCAGATGTTCACGGTCCTGTCCTGGAAGTGCCTGTGCCTCCAGAGAAGCGCTTTGTGGGTCGGGTTGTCCGAGTGCCAGTGCTGGTTCTGATAGCCTGGCAGGGCGTGCAGGTCGATGATCGTGTAGATCCCCTGCTCCGCGCACAGCTCTATAACCCGGTCGAGGTGCCTGAAGCCCTCCTCCTTGATCTCGAAGGGCCGCATATCGTCCTCGAAGTGCCGGTAGTTCATAGGGAGCCTTAGCAGGTTCAGCCCGAGCGAGAAGATAAACCGCGCGTCCCCTTTGGTGAAGAAATGCTCGAGGAAACGGTCGAAGAAGAACCTGTACTTTTCCTCACCGAGCACCGCGCGGACGGCCTCACGCTGGGCCTCCTCGTTCGCAGGGTAGCCGGTTATGAAGTTTTCCATGTTCATCCACCCGCCGAGGCCAAAGCCGCGCAGCACGACTGGGTTCCCCTCGCCGTCCACGATGCGGTTGCCTCGCACCCTCAACGGGGCCGTGCCGTTCGCCATGCTCTCTCCTTCTATCCAAAGAGGTTGCTGGGTCTCTAGCCCTTGACCGCGCCCTGGGTGATCCCCTCGATAAAGCGCCGCTGCATGATCAGGAATATGATCATGATGGGCACCGCGCTCAGGAAGGATCCCGCCATGACTGCCCCGTACTCCTGGCTGTAGGGGCCGACCAGGGTCGGGAGCCCTAAAGAGACGGTGTACATCTGATCCTTTGTCAGCACTACAAGCGGCCAGATGTAATCGTTCCAGGAAGCGGTGAAGAAGAGGATTCCCATCACCGCTATGACCGGCTGCGACAGAGGCATTATTATCCGCCAGAAGATGCCCCACTCCCCCGCCCCATCTACTCGGGCCGAGTCGAGTATCTCGTCGGGAATCGAGAGCAGGTACTGACGCGAGAGGAAGACACCTATCGCCTGGGCGGCGAGCGGCAGGATGAGCGCGATGTAGGAGTCGGTCCAGCCGAAGGTCACCATCATCGAGTAGAGGGGCACGATCAGGACGTATATAGGCAGGGTTAGGGTCGCAAGAAGCAGTATGAACAGGGGGTTTTTAAAGCGGAAGTCGAACTTCGCGAAGGCGTAGCCGGCCATTAGCGAGATCAGCACGGCAAGGATCATGCGCGATACGCCTATGAAGACGCTGTTGAAGAACCAGCGGACGAAGTTCGTCTTCCCGAAGAGGAGATCGTAATTGCCCCAATAGAGGCTGTCGGGGAATATCTTTACGGGGATGGAGAAGATCTCCTCGCCAGGCTTGAAAGAGGCGCTGACCATGTATACGTAGGGCATGATGGTAAGGAAGATGACCACCAACAAGACCGCGTTGCCGAGTACCTGCCAGAGACGGGTGGCCGCCCTGTGGCCCGTTATCATCTGTTGAACCTCCGATACAGGAGCAGCTGTATGACGGTCAGAAAAATGCTTATGATCGCCATCGAGTACCCGATCGCCGCGGCGTAGCCACGGTCGAACTGGGAGAAGCCGACCTCGTAGAGGTACGGCGAGAGAAACAGCGTCGCGTCCGAGGGCCCGCCGTTGGTGAGCAAGAACGGTATCTCGAAGAGCTGGTAGCTGAAGATGGTCGCCTGGATAACGACAAACAGGATCGTGGGCCGCAGCAGCGGAAGCGTGACGTAGAGAAACGTCTTCCGACGGTTGGCCCCATCTATCGCTGCCGCCTCGTTCAGCTCGTGCGGTATGTTCTGCAGTCCCGCCAGAAAGTACAGCGAGTTCACGCCAAGGTACGTCCAGATCCCAACCAGGACGATGGATACCATCGCGAGCCGCTCGGACCCCAGCCAGTTCAGCTCGGGAAGCCCGACAGAGCGGAAAAAAGAGTTGAGCAGACCGAAGTCCTTGTTGAAAACCAGGCTGAACATGAGCGCGATCACCACGAGCGAAGTGACGAAGGGCAGGAACAGCGAGATCCGGTAGAAGCTCTTGAGGTTCACCGAGGGGACGAGGAAGGAGCGTATGGCGAGCGCGACGGCCAGCGCCAGGGGACTGAGTATGAACACGCTCGCCAGCGCGTACACGGTGGTATTTCGCAAGGCGTGAAGGTAGCGCTCGTCCTGTACGAGCCTCACGTAGTTGTCCAGCCCGATGAACGAGGGCGTATCCAGGGCGACCGCCTTTTGAAAGCTCAGCCACAGCGCGCTGAAGGTTGGATACAGCAAGAAAGCGCAATAGATTGCGAAGAATGGTAGCAAGAAGAGGTATGGTGCCACCGCCGAGCGCCGTCCACCGCCCCACCGGCGTTTGGATGTGGCCCCGCGAGGCGGCGTCTTGCGGGCTCCCGCCTGCCCTGCCTCATCGAGTTGCGGCTGCATCGCCACCCAACCTCTCCGAGGAACGTGACGGACCTGTTCCCGTCCGCCCTTCGCCCCCAACTACTGGTTTTTCTGCAGGTCCTCGACCGTCCCTTTCATCTCGGTCAGCGCGGTCTTGGCGTCCGTCTTGTCGTTCATGACCGGTGTGATCACATCGCGCTGTATCGCCAGGGTAGTGTCCGCCCACACAGGCGACTGGCGGAAGGCAGGGAGGGCGTCGGCGATATCAGAGTAGATCTGGCCGATCTTGGCGCCGCCGAAGTAGTCGCTGGGCTCAGCGAGTGCGGGTTCGTCGTAGGCCGGCTTGTACGCCGGGTAAGCGGTACGCTCCTTGAAATCGAACAGTACCCCTTCCTTCGTCAGGTTGGCCGCCTTGATGAGATCCCACGACGCCTGTGGGTTCCCTGACTGTTCCGTGATCGCCATGCCTGTTCCGCCGTAGTTGGCCGTCGGCCTGCTTTCGCCAAGCCCTTCGGGGAGCTCCTGCACGGTCCATTCGCCCTCCTGGTCCGGAACCTGGTCGATAAAGTAGGACAGGTGCCACGGCGGTCCCCACGTCGCGATGAACCGTTCGGCCCTGAAGGCCGCCATGTACTGTGGCGGCGCCCAGTTGTTGTTGGCTGCGGCCGGTGCTATGGCGGCGATCTTGTGTTTGTAGACGAGGTCGTGGAGGAACTGCATCGCCTCGATGCTTCTGGGGTCGTCCCCATTGTAATTGCCGTTCTCGTCGAAGTACGCCGTGCCTGCGTGTTGCATCATCATATAGTGATCGCCGAAGGAGAGGTCGTGGATGGCGAACATTTTGCGGTCTCCTGTCGAAACCTTTTTGCCGGCCGCGATGACATCGTCCCACGTCTCGAAGGGCAGCTTGACGCCTGCGCTCTCCAGTATGTCCTTGCGGTAAGCCATGACGACGGTGTTCAGCTCGTTTCCGACGCCGTAGATCTCGCCCTTCCAGCTCCATGGGTCGACGGCGGCTGGCTTGTAGATGTCGTTGATGTCTTCGCCCATGCGCTTCTTGAGACCGAGCAGCGGCACATGGTCGCCCTTTATGAACAGGCTGAAGCGGGAGATCTCGATGTCAGCTATGTCCGGTGCGCCCTCGCCCGAGACCAGCGCTGTCAAGAGCTTGTTGTGCATCTGCTCGTAGGGCAGTATCCTGAAGTTGATCTTGACGTCCCCGTGCTTGGACTTGAACGCTTTGGACTTGTACGCCGCCTTGGCGAAGTTCACCCGCCCCTCGTCGAAGCCCCAGAACTCCAGGCTCTTCGCAGTCCCGCCTTGTTCGCCTCCGCCACCGCACCCGGCGAGCCCGAGGACATACGCGCCAGCCAGCGCTCCCCCACCCGCCTTCAAAAAGCCACGCCTTGTCAACGTCCGCTTCATTTGGTCCTCCTGATCCGAACGATGCCCATCACCAGGTTCTCATTATCCTTGTGTCCGGGGATGCGCAGGCGAAAGAGCGCTCTCACGCCCGCCGTAGCTAAGACCAGCGTGCGAGTCGGATACTCGCTTGCCTCCTTCGTTTTCGGGCCCGCCCTTCCCCAGACCAAGCTCTACACAAGCCAATATAGTCAAGTCGTAGTTTTGTGTCAACATGCGCACACGGCGCCTACGGCTCTCCATTTTCGCAGCTACCTCATAGTGTTATCTCTTCTTGCAATATTGCAACTTCGAGAGGATCGAGGACCAGGTTGGAATGGTGCGCCGTTCCCGTGAGGAGATCCTGGCCTGGCCGCGGTAGCCGGATCTCTACGCCTTCGTGATTGTGGTTCAGCACGAAGAGGTAGGATGCGTCCTCTGTCTTGCGGCGAACCGCGTCGACACCGGGTGGGACTTCAGCCGTTGGTCTCACACCTGCCTCCTCGCACACCATCTGGAGCAGCGACCTCGCATAGCGTTCCTCCGGCCTGGTGCCGAGGTAGTAGGCTGTGCCTTCACCGAAGACGTTGCGTGTTACGGCCGGCGTGCCCGCATAGAAATCTTCCGTGTAGGAGGCAAGGGATTCTGCGCCCTGGAGGTGGATGAGATCTGCCCACAGATCACATCCGTAAGATTCGCTGTCGAGGGTGTCGAGACGATTCTTTTTTCCTGTCGCCATCGGTACGAAGTCCTCGATACGGAGGCCCAGCAGCTCTATGAAAGGAGCTGGGTAGCCGCCGAGGCGGATGTGATCCCGCCCGTCCACGATCCCCGAGAAGAACGACATCAGGAGCGTCCCGCCATCAGAGACGTACCGCCGGATATTCTCCGCCGAGTCGTCGGTGACGAGGTAGAGGTTAGGGGCGATAACCAGGTTGTAGGACGAGAGGTCGGAGCCTGGATGGGCGAAGTCTACGGGGACGTTCGCCTCGTAGAGCGGCTTGTAGAAGGAGTAGAGACCTTCGCGCATCCTGACGGCGGTGGAGGGTTTGGAGTCGAGCTCGAGCGCCCACCAGCTCTCCCAGTCGAGCAGGATCGCTGTCTCAGCCTCTCCACGCGCCCCGAGGAGTTCGTCTAGAATTGCGAGCTCCGCTCCGAGCCTGCTGACCTCGCGCCAGCTCCGGGAGTCCTCCGTAGGAACGTGCGGGACCATCGCGCTGTGGTATTTCTCGGCCCCTGCCCTGGATTGGCGCCACTGGAAGAACATGATGCCCTCCGCACCACGGGCTACGGCGCCATAGCTCCAGAGGCGCATCTCGCCAGGCTGCTTCGGGACGTTGCGCTTGCGCCAGTTTACGCGCACCGTCGTCTGTTCCATGAGAACCCACGCGGCTCCACCTCCAAGAGAGCGCATCAGGTCGCGGCTCATGGCGGCGGCTATGTGGGCTTCGGGGTCTGAGGGGTCGGGGTAGGAGTCGTCCGAGACTAGGTCCTCCCGCGGTGCCCACTTCCAATAGCCCACGGGCTTGAAGAAGCCCATGAAGTTGGTAGTTATAGGGACATCCGGTGTCGCTTCCCGCAGTATCTCCTTCTCCATTTCGTAGAGCTCGAGCAGGGCGTCCGAGGAGAAGCGGCGGAAGTCCAGCTGCTGAGTCGGGTTCGCGAAAGTAGGAGCGCTGCGGGGAGGTAAGATCTCACCCCACTCCCCGTAGCGCTGGCTCCAGAATGCCGTCCCCCACGCCTCGTTGAGGGTATCCAGGTCGCCGTAGCGCTCCCTCAACCACTCCCTGAAGTGCTCGGCCGAGGCGTCACAGTAGCACTCGGCGACGTGGCATCCGTACTCATTGTTCACGTGCCACATCGCGAGCGCAGGGTGGTCCTTGTAACGATCCGCTATGCGCCGAACCAGCTCAGCCGTCCTCTCCTTGTAGGCGGCGCTGCTCGGGCAGTAGTGCTGGCGGGCGCCGGGATGGAGCGTGACGCCGTTCTGCGTGACCGGAAGGCTCTCGGGATGGAGGGCGGCCAGCCAGGGTGGTGGGGAGGCCGTCGCCGTGGCGAGGTTCACCATTACGCCATTGTTGTGCAAGAGGGAGATGATTCGGTCAAGCCAGCCGAAGTCGTAATCTCCTGGGCGGGGCTCGAGTTTCGCCCAGGAGAAGATACCCAGGGAGACCAGGTTCACGCCGGCCTCGCGCATCAGGCGCACGTCTTCGTGCCAGACCTCTTCGGGCCACTGCTCCGGGTTGTAGTCGCCGCCGTAGATCATATGCGGGACCTTCTGGGCAATCATGGTCTTACCTCCTGTGGGTACTCCGCCGGATGCTCGCTTGACGAATGAGAGTCCCTACGCCCTCAGTCCTTCAGGCTGCCG
>DASQWQ010000077.1:0-4221 GCA_035640175.1 Rubrobacter sp.
GTCCGTCGAGCACGCGAAGGGGCCGCCGCGCCGTCCGAGCGAGGCAAACCCTGGGATTTCGGAGGCCATGGACACCATAGTCAGAAGGCTCCTAGCCACGGATCCGGCAGACCGCTACGGAAGTGCGGCCGAGCTAATGGAAGTCCTCCGGCAGGTACCATACGATCTGCCTCCGAGAGCCTCATCCTCGAGCGAGGCGACCACCGCAGCCCTGGAGGATCCGATATCACCCGACCCGCCCGCATCCGGCAACGGCGGTCTCGCACGCGGCAGGAGGTCGGTATGGGTCCTCACGGCATTAGCCGCGCTGATCGCCGTGCTCGGCGTCGTCGGCTGGGGCCTGTTACAGAGTTATGGCGAAGTCGGCGGCCCCGGCGCCGCTGGAGGCGCGGCTGGAGAGCGTGACCGATCCGGCCGCGAGGAAGTCGAGGTTCCCACGTTGAAGGGCCTTGGCGAGCGGGTGGCACGCGAGCGCCTCGGCAAAGCCGGCTTCGAGGTGGCGGTCCGGTTCAGGGAGAGCTCCGAGCAGGACACGGGTACGGTACTCGAGCAGTCGGTGGGCGGAGGCGAACTGGCAAGGGATGGCTCGAAGATCGTCCTTACGGTCGGCGAAGGGCCAGGGGTGTCGAGGGTGCCCGACCTGGTGGGCCTCACCTACGCAGAGGCGGAGGGTCGATTGGAGGAGGCCGGTTTGCTGCTCGGCGGCGTAAACGAGGTCTCGAGCGGTACCGTGCCCGCGGGTGTGATCGCGGGCCAAGACCCGCCGGCGGGAACCCCACTGAAGCGCGGTTCCTATGTGTATCTCACGACCAGCGTCGGGCAGCCGGGTGAGACGACCTACGGATTCTAGAGTAGCTTGTCAGCACTTCAGCATTTCAGCTTGTCAGCTCTTTGTTTTCGCCCTTAGCAGATCGCTTGTAGCTGAATGAGCAACTCACAGCAGGTCCATGCCTCCGCGAGTCGCTTTAGTGACGCGTAATTGGGTAGATCGGTTGTGGTTGGAGGCGCGGAGCGCCTGCCGCGGTGGATTCCCGCTTGCGTGGAAATGACGAGAGAAGAATCGGGAATGATGGGAGAGGAGGCGTCAGTGACGAGAGGTGATGGAGATGACGCTCTCATGCTGGGAGGAAGGGAGTAGGAGTTGCGCTCGCGCAACTTGCACGCCGCGGAAGTGATCCTGCGGATTCCAGACTACAAGCTGACAAGCTGAACTGCTGACTAGCTGAAGCCAAACAGAGCAAGCAGATCTGTTAGTATGCATGCTCGCGGGATAGGGCCCGTCGCACGATAGACTCGGGAACAGAGCAGGAACGATGCCAACAAGGGACTTTTATACCCTCCCAGAGGCGGCGCAGATCCTGGAGGTCCCCCAACGTCGTCTCCTGGAGGGACTCGAGACCGGAGAGATAGAAGGAGAACGAGACCCGCAGAGCGGTCGGTGGAAGATCCCGAAACACGCTGCAGATGAGCGGGTATCCGCCGATCCCTCACCCGAGGGCGCTACAGAGGAGTCCCAAGAACAGGCTGCCGAGATGCTCCGGGAGCTCGTAGGCGAGTTGGGTGACCTTCACAGGCAGGTAGGACACCTGAGGAGCCGCCTAGACCGCGCCCGGCGAACCGAGAGAGAAGAGAGGGAGCAGCTCCTGGCCGAGCTAGAGCAGGAGCGGGAGGGACACCGTCAAGAACGCGAACGCGCTGATAGGCTGCACGAAGAAGCGAGTAGGTTGCGAGAGGAACTGGAGAGAGCCAAGGGGTCCTGGCGAAGGTTCTTTGGTGGGCAAGATTAAGGATCCCTTTCCGCCTTTCCATGGTGGGGCGGAGGAAGAAAGATGTAAAAGACCCCCGCCCCTGCTACCTCTAATTCCCTGAGTCTCCAGGAGAGTGGGGCTTGGGCGCATCCCCCTTTGGCGGCACTTTTTCTAGCCCAAATGAGTTAGATGAGGGCTTATACATGATCCGGTAGATCGGTTGTGGTTGAACGTGAGTAGATCTTGCCGCAGTGGATTCCCGCTTGCGCGGGAATGACGGACGCTCTCATGCCGGAAGCAAGGGATAGAAGTTGCACTCGCCCAGGTTGTATACCGCGGTAGTGATCATGCTGATTCCGCATTAGACGCTCACGAGTGATGGACCGCGGCTATGCAGGTGTCGTGTCGTTTCTGGCGCTTTTTACCGTGCTCGAAGACTCGCAGCGAACCGGTAGATCGCGAGCACTGCGAACGCTCTCAGAGCGGCCCACAGGATCGCTTCGACGCCGAACCGTGTCGATTCAGCTCCCCCCAACAGTTTCCACGACAAAGCGCGTCGGGAGGGAGTCCGCCCCTCCAGGAGAAGTGCGACGCCTATCCCCGCCGGGTTGCGGCCAGGTAGGATCAACTCGCCCGTCACAGACGTGAGAAGCCCGACGACGATCCGGCCGACCATGTCCACCGCCTTCGCTGCCCTCCCGATTGATCGTCACATAGTACTCCCTCTGGTTGGAGGTTGGTCCCCTGGGCTCTGATCTTCGCTGTGGTTTCGGAAAACGGTGTTGCTCATTCTTCGTAGAGGATCTCACCCCTAGAGAGGCGACGGGCGATATCGTAGGTCTGTCCCTGAGAACGCATCGTGGGAGAGTGGGCTGCCAGGTAACGCGCGGCCGCAACCAGCACATGTGCGCCTACTGTGGTGCCGCGCAAACGGGCATACTGCCTAAAGGCAGCTTCGACGGCCTGTATCGTATGGAAGTTGCGGTCCTCCCTGAGGAGCAGGCCACCCATCACGGCCAAGAGCCGGTCGGCCTCCCCTCCGCTATAGAGGTAGCTGGCGACCAGTTCCCCCGCTGCGTCTACCTTCTGCCTTTCATCAAGCAGCGTTGAAAGTTCTGCCAGCAAGTCTTCTGGCGCCACCACCGCACCGTTGGGCACTGGCACACGTGAGGGCGGGACGTTGAGGAAGCGGTCGAGGTGGACACTCATCGCGGCGTCGAAGACCCCTCGCAGTAGCTCCGAAGAGGGGGCCCGCCGCAGCCCCTGGTGGACGGCGTTCGAGAAGGTGAAGGTGTGCAGGGAGGTGTCCCAGTCGCCGAACTCGTTCGTGGTTGGGAAGCGTGCTATGCGCAGTGCCGCGGCGTAGGTCACCGCCCCGGTTAGCTCCTCTCCGGTGGCGCCCTCCCGCAGCGCTTCGAGTAGCGCCTCAGCGATGGCTTCCCCATCCTCTGCCAGCAGCACGGTGGCGAGCTCCTCGTGGCCCTCCCACCTTCCGCGCCGATCCCGGCCGCTCTCTAGCGCACCCTGCAACTGCTCGAAGGCGGCCTCGAGTATCTCTACCAGATCCACGGGGTTGCGCCAGGAGTTCGACTCCTCCATGCGCCTCGCACCCACATATCCTTCGACCAGGCTAGAGAGGACGACCTCAGCATGCGACCATCCGGCGATGTCGAGTGCTTCTAGTGCCTTGTTGGTGAAGTCCAGAACGTGTCCGCTATCTAGGTAGCGATGGTCAGTGGCGGCAGAGAAGAGCAGATCTCCCATCTGGGCGGGATCTGCCCCGGTGCGCACTGCAGAGACGATACAGCGCTCGGCCCCTTCTGAGTCGCGCACCTCGACGAACCGTCTGAACCAGACCTTGAGCGTGGTTAGGTCCACCGTCTCAGTGGGCAGCGGACGTAGGGAGAAGCGTGGTGGTTCCCCGGCGGAGTCACGTGAGACGGCGGAGAGTCCGTGGTAGAGAGCCCGTGGTCGATCCTCGGGAGCTAGGTGAGGTAAGAGGTTCATCATGCAGGTGTGCATGGTCAGTCCTTGCCCCCACCCCGCTCGTCGGTATCGGCTGCCGAACTCCAGCCCAACGCGGAAAGGTTCGGCGGGATCTTCTCCGCCGCTCAGCAACCCGATGGCCGACTTGGACACGACCAACGAGATGTTGCGCTCCAACCCATCCCTCAGGCGTTGGCGCAGGTAAGCCGGGCGGTCCTCTCGCGGCGAGAGATCAACCCATACCTCGTTGTCTCTAATCTCCACGGGAAAGACCCGTGCCTCGTCTGCAAACTGGTCGAAGGTTCCACCGCTCTCGAGGTCGAAGCGGGCATGATGCCAGTGGCAGGTGAGGATGCCGTCTTGCAGAGTACCCCGGTGCAGGGGGAATCCCATGTGGGGACAGCGATTGTCCAGGGCGTGCACCCTACCGTCATGGAAGAAGAGCGCCAACGAGTGGCCGGCGACGCGGACCGAGATGCGACCGGCG
>DASQWQ010000078.1:0-17565 GCA_035640175.1 Rubrobacter sp.
GAGCGCCAGCGAGAGAGGCTGTTAGGCGTGCGCGACGAACTGGTGCGCATACGCGAAGGCATGGCCGAGGACGAGCGAGATCTCGGCGAAAAGGAGGGCGACTTTACGGAGCATGATTCCGGGGACATGAGCCAGAACATGTTCACCCGCGAGATGGATGCCTCCATAGGGGAGCAGGCCGAGCGCCGCCTCGAGGAGGTCGACCGGGCGCTGCAGAAGATAGAAGAGGGCACCTACGGGCTCTCCGACGACAGTGGGGAGCCCATACCCAAGGGCAGGCTCGAGGCCGTGCCGGAGGCGCTGCGCACCATCGAGGAGCAGCGGCGCTTGGAGCGGGAGCGACGACCCCCGATTTAGGGTCACCTGGCGGTATAATCCGTCTATGGATCATCGTTCGTCAGGCGAAGAGACAAGAGAGCCCATCTTCCGCAGCGACCTCGAAGGGCCCAGACCAGAACCCCGGTATGAGCCCCTGAGGCCGGAAGGCGGCCTGTGGAGCGTCATCAAGCGCTGGGTTGCGCCGCTCGCCGCGGTAGGGTTGCTGCTAGCGAAGTTCAAGGGCCTGGCGCTCCTCCTTCTGAAGGTCAAGTTCCTAGGCACGGCGCTGACCATGCTCGTCAGCATAGGGGCTTACGCACTGCTGTTTCCCGTCTGGTTCGCGGTCGGGATAGTCGTCCTGATCTGGGTGCACGAGATGGGCCACGTCCTGCAACTCAAGCGTGAAGGCATCGCGGCTTCGGCCCCGATGTTCATACCATTTCTCGGTGCTTTCGTGGCGATGAAGCAGATGCCCAAAGATGCCCTGGCCGAGGCGCGGGTAGGACTTGCCGGCCCTGTGCTCGGTACGCTCGGGGGCCTCGCGACCCTCGGGCTCTACGCCCTTACCGGAGAGCATCTGTTCCTTGGGCTCGCGTACGTCAACTTCATCATCAACCTGTTCAACCTCGCGCCGCTGCTCCCGCTCGACGGCGGCAGGGCCGTCGGGGCGATGTCCCCCCTCTTCCAGTTGCTCGGGCTCGTCGTGATGGTCGCGCTGTTTTTCGTTGCTCCCATCATGGCGTTTATCGCGCTGATCGGCCTTCCAGAGCTCTGGCACCGCTGGAAGACGCGTAACACGCCGGAAGGGCGGGCGTACTACGATCTTCCGTTGCGCCAGCGCGTGGCGGTCGGCGCGGTCTACCTGGGTCTGATCGTGGTGCTCGGGCTCCTGACGGGGGCCACGTTTGTGCCGGATCCGGCGACGACGCTCCAGTAGCTTGCGTACGATCCTCTACACCGGCAAGGGCGGCGTGGGAAAGACGAGCGTGGCCGCGGCCACGGCCTTGAAGGCTTCGCTGGCCGGGAAGAAGGTGCTCGTGATGAGCACAGACCCTGCGCACTCGCTCGCCGACGTCTTCGACACGGAGATCGGGCCGGACCCGAAGGAGATGACACAGGGCTTGTGGGCCCAGGAGATGGACCACACCTCCATGATCGAGGAGAACTGGTCCGAGATACAGGGCTACATGACAACGCTCTTCGAGTGGCAGGGCGCCGACACGCTCGCCGCCGAGGAGCTGGCGATGTTGCCTGGGATGGACGAGCTCTTCGGGCTCCTGATGGTAAGGCGCCACAACCAGGAAGGCCTCTACGATGCCCTGATCCTCGACGCTGCGCCTACCGGCGAGACGCTGAAGCTCCTCAGCCTTCCCGACCACATGAGCTGGTACGTCGAGAAGATCTTCCCGATACAGCGCCGCGCCGCCAAGCTGGTCAGGCCCTTTGCGAACAGGGCCAGGTCCCTGCCTCCGCTGCCCGAGGACAGCGTCTTCGCCGCGGGGCAGAGGTTCTACGAGGCCATCGCGAGCGTAGAGGAGATCCTGACCGACCGCGAGAGCGCTTCTGTGCGCCTGGTACTCAACGCCGAGAAGATGGTCATAGCGGAGGCCCGCCGCGCCTACACGTACCTCAACCTCTACGACTACGGCGTGGACGCCCTCGTGGTCAACCGGCTCCTGCCCGAGACCGTGAGCGACCCCTACTTCGCGCGCTGGCACGATGCGCAGGCGCGGCACATGAGGACCATCGAGGAGTCTTTCGGCCCCATCCCGATCTTGACCGCGAGGCTCTTCGACCGAGAGATGTTCGGCCTGGAGGCGCTCGGCGCGCTCGCCGAGGACGTCTTCGAGGACGCGGAGCCGCTCGGGGTACTGTTCAGGGGCGCCACGCATGACATAGAGAAGAACGGCGAGGGTTACGACGTCGTCTTCCATCTCCCGCTTGCGGAGAAGCGGAACGTGGACCTGTCGAAGAAGGGGGCCGAGTTGCTCGTAAAGGTCGGCAACTACCGAAGGAACATCCTTCTACCCGACGCCCTCGCGAGACTGCCGGCGACGGGAGCACGCTTCGAGGGAGGGTCGCTAAGAGTGAGGTTGAAGGATGGCTGAGGAGAAGCGACGCAGAGGCACCCTGCTAGGCGTGATCGCCTACGTACTGGTGCCCGGTGAGCGGCGCGTGCGGGCCGCCGGGCACTTCCGCAAGGCGGGTTTCGAGACGCTGAAGGGGGTCGGAGCGCTCGTTATGCCCGAGAAGCCGCAGGAATCGTACGGCCCTGCGAGCAGGGAAAGTATCGAGATCGAGTAGGGAAGGCCGTTGACGGGTCGCAGGAGGGAGTGATGAGAGGAAGGGTGTTGTTGCAGAGGGTAGGGGAGTTCGCCAGAAAGGAAGTCACCCTGGCGCTGCCTGCGGCCCAGCGGGCCGCGAGCCACGGCTTACAGGCATTCTTCAAGAAGTTCTCTGAGGAGTACGTGAACGAGCGCAAGAAGCAGGGCAGTAGTGCTGGCGTGCGGTCCCGGCTTGGCCCTCAGGGGCGCCGGTAGTAAGATATCCTTTACAAATTCTAGTAGATACCAGCGGGAGAGTTATATGGCCGAGAACGGACAATTAACGGGGACCTTCAGGGTCAAGAGCGGGATGGCCCAGATGCTCAAGGGCGGGGTCATCATGGATGTCGTCGACGCCGAGCAGGCCAGGATCGCCGAGGAGGCGGGGGCTGTTGCCGTCATGGCCCTGGAGCGCGTGCCCGCGGACATAAGGGCCGACGGCGGGGTTGCGAGGATGAGCGACCCCGAGAAGATCGTCGAGATACAGGAATCCGTCACCATTCCCGTGATGGCGAAGGCCCGCATCGGGCACTTTGTGGAGGCCCAGGTCCTGGAGGCCCTGGAGGTAGACTACATCGACGAGTCCGAGGTCCTCACGCCGGCAGACGAGAAGCACCACATAGACAAGGCCGTCTTCGACGTGCCCTTCGTGTGCGGTGCCACGAACCTTGGGGAGGCGCTACGGCGCATCGGCGAGGGGGCGGCCATGATCCGGTCCAAGGGCGAGGCCGGCACGGGCAACGTGGTCGAGGCCGTGCGGCACATGCGCGCCATAGTCGGTGGCATTCGCAGGCTCGGTGCCCTCGAACATGAGGAGATGATGACGGAGGCGAAGAACCTCGGCGCGCCGTACGAGCTGGTGCGGTGGGTCGCTGAGAACGGTCGGCTTCCTGTCGTGCTGTTCACGGCCGGCGGCATAGCCACCCCTGCGGATGCGGCCCTGATGATGCAGCTGGGGGCCGACGGCGTGTTCGTCGGGAGCGGCATCTTCAAGAGCGGGGACCCTGCCCTCAGGGCGCGGGCCATCGTGAAGGCGACGACCCACTTCAAGGACGCGAAGGCCGTGGCCGAGGCGAGCAGGGGTCTCGGCGTGGCGATGGTCGGCAGGGAGATGGGCGACTTGGCAGAAGGAGAGCGGCTCGCGACCCGTGGCTGGTAACGGCGAGACGAACGGCCCGAAGAAGATCGGGGTGCTCGCGCTGCAGGGAGACTTCAGGGAGCACGCCGAGATCCTGCGGGAGCTTGGGGTCGAGCCGGTCGAGGTGCGGGACGTGGAGGACCTCAAAGGACTGGCCGGGATCATCGTCCCTGGCGGAGAGTCGACGACGATAGGGAAGATGATGGTCTCCTCGGGCCTCCTCGATGGTATCAGGAGCTACTTCTACAAGGGTGGTCCTGTGTGGGGCACGTGCGCCGGGATGGTCCTCGCTGCGTCGGCGACGACGGGCCCGGGCCAGCCACTTCTCGGCCTGATGAATGCCCTCGTCGAGCGTAACGGGTTCGGGCGGCAGGTCCATTCCTTCGAGAAGGACCTCGAAGTAGATGGCTTCGACGAGCCGTTCACGGGGATCTTCATCCGGGCGCCGTTCTTCGAAGACGTGGGTCCAGGGGTCGAGGTACTCTCCAGGATCGGAGATCGGGTCGTGGCGGCCAGGGGCGAGAACATACTGGTAACGGCGTTCCATCCCGAACTTACGGACGACGTCAGGTTTCACGAGTACTTTTTGCGGGAGGTTTGTTCCATATGAGCGGTCACAGTAAATGGTCGACGATCAAGCGCAAGAAAGGCGCCGCCGACGCCAAGCGCGGGGCGCTCTTCGGCAAGTTGTCCAAGGCGATCAGCGTCGCGGCGCGCGAGGGTGGCGGAGACGCCGAGATGAACCCCACGCTCGGCCTCGCCGTGCAAAAGGCGAAGGATGCCAACATGCCCAACGACAACATCCAGCGCGCCATCGACAAGGGAACCGGCGCCGGCTCCGACGCCGACGCCTACGAGCGGATCACCTACGAGGGTTACGCGCCAGGTGGGGTCGCCGTCCTAGTCGATGTGCTTACGGACAACCGCAACAGGGCCGCCTCCGACGTGCGCTACGTCTTCTCCAAGAACGGCGGCAAGCTGGGTACCAGCGGCTCGGTCGCATACCTCTTCGAGCGGAAGGGCGTCATCCTGGTCCCCAAAGACTCCACAGACGAGGACGAGTTGATGGAGGTGGCCCTCGAAGCCGGGGCCGAGGACGTCGAGGAGCAGGAGAACGACTACAGGGTCGTCACGACCCCGGAGGACTTCACGGCCGTCAGGGAGGCCCTCGGCGAGGCGGATATCGACTACGAGAACGCGGAGATCACCATGGAGCCCCAGAACAGCATCGACCTCGACGCGGGGACGGCGAGGCAGACGCTGCGCCTGATCGACGCCCTCGAAGAGAACGACGACGTGCAGGAAGTCTACGCGAACTTCGATATCTCCGAGGAAGTCATGGCGGAGGTGGTTTCGTAAGGCGCGCTGCTTTCGCCGGCGCCCTCTCTGGCAGGGCTGGACGGGGGCCTTGCATCAAGAAGATCCTTGTATCTTTGCTTGCGGCCTTGCTGGTAAATTCGGCTTGCTCCTCTGCGGATAAGGGGAAGGGCGGAGAGGGAGATGTGATCGCTGGCGCCTCCGAACAGCGCACCACAGATCTTGCACCCACGCAAGTGGAAGCCGACGGTGGGATCGGCGACCGCGTAGAGGCTGGGGACCTGCGTTTCCGGATCTTCGAGGTGCGCGCCAAAGACCGCATCTACGCCATGTCAGGACCCGGGAAGAGACCCGTGACGCGGGGAAACATCTCGAGCGAGTACGTGGCCATAGATTATCTGGCGAAGAACATCTCTGGTTCACCACTGACCACAAGAGCGAAGGCAACACTCCTCGATGACCAGGGCAATTCCTACAGGCAGGATAAGTCTATCGAGCCTCCTTCCGGCGGCACCGACGGTATGGAGCTCGGAACGGCCCAGACAAAGGCCTCCACGATATTTTTCGAGGTGCCCAACGGCATCATCCCCGCGACGCTCCAGATAAAGGCCTCGAATGACGAGGTCCGCTTCGATCTGCTGGAGAGGGATATGAAGAGAGTGCCGCCCGAGGACTACCTGCGGGTGTACCACCTCTATTGCAACGAACGGGCCTACGAGGAAGCCTACGAGATGTTCGACCCAGCCTCCGTCCAGAACATCACACTCGGCGAGTGGCTGTCTTTCTACGAGCCTCTATGGGGCAAACGGTACGTGAGCCTCGACAACCTCACGCCACTTTCGGAGGGTTCCGGTCGGGCGGTGTACCAGATGACGAGAACCTTCTACGATGCGGACGGCGACATCGTGGCGGACCCGGAGATCAACCCTTCCGTAACACAGGAGATGGTCGAGGTGGACGGAGAGTGGAAGCTCGTGATGCGCGACGACCTGGTCTCCGACATCATAGCCGTTATAGGTCCGGACGAGACGCCCGAGCCGAAAGCGCCCGAACCTGAGCAGAAAGCTTCCGAACGCACCCAGCAACCTTCGACCGTCCCCGAGACGACGGAGCCATCCGAGGCCACGAGGTCCGCGGCCCCGGCGCGCGACTACGACTGCGATGATTTCGAGAGCCAGGAAGAGGCCCAACTCTACCTCGCGCCAGGGGACCCCTACCGGCTCGATGAGGACGGCAACGGCCTAGCCTGCGAGACCTTGCCTTAGAAGATGTGAGAGTCCCAGGGCATGGGTTCACATTCGTGAGATCAGCGCGGTTGCCGTTGAAGGGAAAGTTAGCGCTCACGGTTTGGAGATGTCGAACCCCTGACCACCAGACGGGTTGCCAGCGGTCCGGCGCTTGGGGCGTCTTGTTCGTGAAGCTGTGATACCAGCATCCGACCGGCCAGTTTCCCCTTCTCAGCGTGGTCCTGGTGGACGGTGGTGAGGGGAGGATCGGCGCTCGCCGCCGCGGGAATGTTGTCGAAGCCGACAACGGAAACGTCTTCGGGCACGGAGATCCGCCGCTCGGTCATCCATTCGATGGCGCCCAACGCGAGCTGGTCGCTCAAGGCGAGGATAGCCGTCGGCTCCTGCCCCGAACTGAACAACGCCTCGACGGCCCGGTATCCGAGTTCTTTGGCGCTGCCCGGACACTCGTAGACGGGAATCTCAGACCAGGGCAGACCGGTTTCTTCCAACGCAGCCCGGTAGCCCCGTAGCCTCATTCGGCTAACGTGGAATGCGGTCCGCTCCTGGCGGTCGGAGTCCGCGATCCCTTCGTGGCCGTCCGGTGAGAGACCGAACGACACGATGGCGAACCTCTCGTGCCCGAGGTCGAGGAGATGCTCGGCCGCTGTTCGGGCTGCTCCCTCGTCGTCGACACCCACGAGGGGCACTCCTTCCTTACGTGGCTGATCCACCACCACGGCTGGCAATCGCCGCTCTAATGCTGCCACCAACAACGGTTCCTCGTCGCTCATCGAGTAGATCACGAACCCGTCCACCGCGGCCTGTGCCGCCGCCCGAGGGTCGCGCTCTCCAGACGATCCGCCCCCGGCCGCTGGCACCAGCAGAAGTCCCAGATCGGCCTCCTCTGTGACCGAGCTCAGACCGCCCAGGAAAGAGACCGCGGCAGGATCGTCGAAGGCGTAAGAAAGCGGATTCGAGTACAGCACCCCCACCACGTCCGTCCTCTGGCGCCTCAACGAACGCCCCACGGGGTCCGGACCCTGGTAGCCGAGCCTCCCGGCCGTCTCGAAGATCCGCTCCCTCAGAGCCTCCGAGAGCCGATCCGGGTGGTTGTAGGCGTTGGAGACCGTCATCGCGGATACACCGAGCTCCCGGGCGATCCTCGTGAGTGTCACGCGGTCCCCGCCAGAACCTCCCGAAGTCACGCCCGCCTTTGGCTTCTTGCGGCCCACGACCTCGATGGTACACTACTTTAACGTTAAAAGTATATCGTTAAAGTATATCTGTAGAGGAGCATAGTGGATGTACGAGGCCACACTCGGGTCGAGCGCAAGGGTGCGGCGCTGGTTCTGTTGTGTGTGGCGCAGTTCGTGGACGTGTTGGACGTGAACGCGGTAATCGTGGCCCTGCATTCGATCGGGCAGGATCTCGGGTTCTCGCAGGCGGGTCTGCAGTGGGTGGTCTCAGCCTACGTGTTGTTGTTTGCGGGCTTCTTGCTCCTGGCGGGGAGGGTGGCGGACCTGTGGGGCAGGAGGAGGACGTTCGTCGCGGGTCTGGCCGTCTTCACGGCGGCTTCACTTTCTTGCGGCCTCTCGGTCTCCCCGGAGATGCTGGTGATCTCGCGCGCCGTCCAGGGACTCGGGGCGGCGACCACCGCCCCGGCGGCGCTCTCGATCATCACCACCATCTTCGCCGAGGGCCGGGAGCGAGACCGTGCCGTGGCCGCCTGGACGGCGGTGGCCGCGGGGGGTGGGGCTGCGGGACTGCTCCTGGGCGGCCTCATCACCGACGTTTTGGGCTGGGAGTGGATCTTCTTCGTTAACGTCCCCGTGGGCGCGGCTGGTATCGCGCTCTCCCACGTGCTTCTACCCGAGAGCCGGGACCCTGAGGCCTCCCACAGCCTGGACCTCCTCGGGGCCGGAACGGTCACCTCGGGGCTGGTGCTCTTGGTCCTGGGGCTCACGAGGACCGAAGAGGCGGGCTTCAGCTCGCCAATCACGCTGGCGACGCTCGGCTTCGCCGCCGCGTTCTTCGG
This sequence comes from Rubrobacter sp., assembly GCA_035640175.1. Lineage (GTDB taxonomy): Bacteria > Actinomycetota > Rubrobacteria > Rubrobacterales > Rubrobacteraceae > Rubrobacter_D. Next base: position 8,362 of record DASQWQ010000078.1, read on the forward strand.
AGCCTTCGTGTTCGTGGAGCGGCGTGCCGCCGATCCCTTGGTCCCCCTAAGACTCTTCCGCCTGCGCGGGTTGGTGGGGGCGGCCCTGGTCGCCTGTGCGCTCACCGCCGCCACCGCCCCGGTTAGCGTGCTGGTCACCCTCTACCTGCAGAACACTCTGGGTTACTCCGCGTCCTTTGCGGGGCTGGCGGGCCTGCCGTTCAGCCTCTGCGTGATCGCCGGTTCGATGCTGGGCGGCCGGATCTCCGAGCGAATCAGCGGCAGAGTGACGATGTCCTTGGGGCTTGCTGTGGTGGCGGCGTCCGCCCTCGTTACCGCGGGGATCACCGCCGAGGGTGGCGTGGCCTACGTGCTCACGGGCGCCGCCCTCTCCGGGTTGGGCTTGGGCTGCGCTTCGGTCGCTTCGACCGCTCGCGGAACCTCGGCAGTGGAGGAAGGAAAGCGCGGTCTGGCCTCGGGTTTCATGAACACCTCCGCGCAGGTGGGAACGGCGCTGGGGCTGGCCGTCCTCCTCACCCTCGCGGCTACCCGCACCGCCGCCTTATCCGATGGTGCGGCGTCCGCAGTCGAGACGCTGGTGGCAGGCTACAGGTTAGCGTTCTTGGTCGCCGCGGGCGTCGCATCGCTCGGCGTGGTGGCCGCGCTGTATTTCTTCCGCCAGGCCAAAAATCTTGAAACCTGATGCCTGTAGCCATGGTGTGCGGAAGGTTAGATCCTACCGCACACCACTTCCAAACGTCGAAGTCCTTCGCCGACCCGTGGTTGGAGCACTGTCTCTGCGCGAGGCTAGGGACAGGCTGCGTGACGGACTGAACTGCCTGCCCGAACTGCCAAGCGAGCTGGCGGTGAAGGCGCCTGAGGCTCTGGCCGGCGAGCCGCGATGGTCTCTGGTCCTTGACCACGAGGAGCCGCTGAACACAGCCATAAGGGCGCACTTCTCACAGGGCCGCGCAGGGGAGCCGACCGCCCTCCGTCTGGCCGAGATTATGGCCCTCCGGGAGCCCCTCTCCGAACTCTTGATCCCGCTCAGCCTGGATCCCCTGACCGTCTCAGACCACGCTGCCTTCTTCGGACGTTTGCTCGACGAACCCAACCTGCCAGACTACATAAGTGAAGGTCTGCCTGCGTGCTGCTCCTCGGCAACGACGAAATCAGAATATCGGAGTGAGACACTTTTTGTGTCTCATCGCCCGATGATCCACGGGGGATGCGCTTGGAGCAAGCGGCAGGATGGATGAGCGTTGCCAGGGTCGCGGACCCACACGAGTGGTTCTTGAGCGTTTGCAGCGTGGGGCCGGGTTGCATGGTAGGAGCGGATGTCGAATACACAAGATGTAGAAGACGGTGCAAGCGGAGGCGGGAGGGAGTAATCTTAGGCCATGATCTCGTCCGGTGGCAGGGGACACACCATACTAGGCATAGATCCTGGGACGGCTACGATGGGATGGGGTGTGATCCGCCAGGAGGGAAACCGCCTGCGCTACATGCAGCACGGGGCTATCACCACGCCCCCCGACTGGGAGATGCCCCGCAGGCTCGGGCGGCTCTTCGACGGCGTGACCGAACTGGTGCGGGGTTACAGGCCAGAAACCATCGCGGTCGAGGAGCTCTTCTTCAACACCAACGTGACTACGGCGATCACGGTCGGGCAGGCGAGGGGCGTCGCGCTACTGGCGGCTTACAAGGCCGGGATCGCAGTGACCGAGTACACGCCATTGCAGGTCAAACAGGCGATCACATCGTACGGAAGGGCGGACAAGCGCCAGGTGCAGGAGATGGTAAAGGCCCTCCTGAACCTTCCCACCATACCTCGTCCAGACGACGCGGCCGACGGCCTCGCCATAGCCATCTGCCACGCGTTCTCCAGCAGCATGCCAGGCAAGGTCGGGGTGGGGAAATAGCGGATCGTGCGTGATAATTAGCCCATGATCTACAGATTGCGCGGTACTCTGGTCGAGAAAGATACGGAAGGTGTCGTAATCGATGTCGGGGGCGTCGGCTACCGGGCCTCGGCTTCGCTCGCGACGTTGCGTGCGCTACCCTCGCTCGGTGAGGAGTGCGTTATCCACACCAGGATGGTCGTGCGCGAGGAGCGGGCTGCGTTCGACGCGCTGACCGCGGTGAGCAAGGTCGGGCCGAAGCTGGCCCTCTCAATACTCTCTTCGATGTCGCCCCCGGAGATCTCCGAGACGGTGGCCAGGGGGGATGTGATCAAGTTCGCCTCCGTGCCAGGGCTCGGGAAGAAGACGGCGGAACGTCTCGTGCTCGAGCTGAAGGGCAAGAGCCTAGCCGCGTTCGGACCCGAGCCGGTCGTCGCGGGCGAGGGTGGGGGTGGTCCGTACACAGAGGCGCGGGACGCGCTAACAGCGCTCGGGTACAGGCTCGAGGAGGCTGAGAAGGCGCTCAACGACGTGCCACCGCAGGATTCCGTAGAGAAGTACATAAAGGAGGCGTTACGGCGGATAGGGAGCAGGCGTTGAGCGCGGAGGAGATGGACGACTTCACCGTGCGGGGCGAGAGTAGAACCGACGACCCGCCTGAGGACATCACAGGGGCCGCAGGATTCGGTGAGCATCCGCTCGATCCCGAGGCCTACGCCGAGGACGACGAGCCCTCACTCAGGCCGAACTCGTTCGACGAGTTCGTCGGGCAGGAGGCGCTCAAGCAGAACCTCAAGATCTTCGTACAGGCTGCCAAGCAGCGCGATGAGGCCCTGGACCACATACTGCTCGACGGTCCTCCTGGGCTGGGTAAGACCACACTCTGCCGCATCCTTGCTGAGGAGATGGGGGTCGGGCTCAGGCCGACGAGCGGGCCAACCCTGGAGCGGGCCGGAGACATGGCGGCGATCCTGACCGCCCTTGAGGAACGAGACTTCCTGTTTATAGATGAGATCCACCGCCTGAACAGGCAGATCGAAGAGGTCCTCTACCCTGCGATGGAGGACTTCGCGATGGACATCGTCCTCGGCCAGGGGCCGTCGGCGCGCACGATCAGGATGGACCTGCCGCGCTTCACGCTGGTTGGTGCGACCACCAGGAAGGGCCTGCTAACAAAACCTCTACTCGACCGGTTCGGTGTCGCGGAGAGGCTCGAATACTACGGACCCGAGGACCTGGAGAAGATAGTGGTCCGCAACGCAAAGATACTCGGCGTCCCTATCACCGAGGGCGGAGCCAGGCAGCTCGCGCGCCGCAGCCGCGGGACGCCTCGCATCGTCAACCGGCTGCTCAGGCGGGTGCGTGACTACGCCCAAGTCGTTGGCGACGGGAAGATAGACGAGGAGACGGCAAATGCGGCGCTCGACATGCAGGGCGTCGACCACCTCGGCCTCGACAGGGCCGACCGGGATTATCTCGGGCTCGTCATAGACAAGTTCGACGGCGGGCCTGTCGGCATCGGTACGATCTCCGTGGCCCTCGGCGAGGCGCGCGATACCGTCGAGGATGTCTACGAGCCCTACCTGCTGCAGAGCGGCCTGATCCAACGCACCCCCCGTGGCCGGATCGCTACCCAGAGGGCCTACGGGCACCTCGGCGTCCCGGTCCCGAACAACGGATAGTCACCGGCCGGTCGCTAAGGTCAGGCCGTTGAGTGGCCGATACTGATTGCATGCTGCGCTACGACGTAGAACCGGTCCACCCTGTGGAGGCCGAGATTCCAGGTGAAGGAGAGCTCTCTTTCGCCGTTTTCAATCTGGCACATGCTGGCTGCGGGGACGACGTGCTGGAGGTGCGTATCGGCAAGCGAATGCTACTGGAGTGGTGCATGGCTTGCGCCGTCATGGAGGTTTTCGGGTCGTGCGAGACGTGACGCCTCTGGCCAGTATCTTGTTTTCGCAGAGGGCCGGTCTTGTAAAGCCGAATGCGCGGTTCGCAGTAGGTCAATACCTCTGCGAATCGCTTTAGTGGTCAAAGCCTTGAGTAATGTCCACTTGCCGTGTTAGTTTCGGTACTATAGGGTAGGTTGATCCAGGTAGAGTAGGGGCAAGATGGCCGACCGGGGTTCTCCCAAGCTAGTCGAAAGGGAAACTCGTTGGCCGAGTTGAGGCGGAGGGCGCTTGTGGTCGCGCGGGGGGTCGAGGAACGCTTCGACGCCTTCAGGTTCGGGCTGAAGCGGCGCCTCGGGCTGCTAGATCCGTTCGAGATCCTACCTTACCTGGGCCATGGCACGACCAGGGAGCTGTTCCTGAGAGGCCGCGTCCTCGAGGAGACTGGCATCACCCGCGCTGGTCGGGACGATGCGGTATGGAAGAACATACTCAATATGGCGCGGCGCTTCGCGAGCGATGAAGTGGCCGGCGCGCGGGTGAGGGCTTCTTTCGAGGGTTTGCAAGTCGAAACCACCGCCGACGTGGAGGGCTTCTTCGAGGTGCGCTTCCAGCTTGCGGAGCCGCTCGACGGTCCGGACGGGTGGTACCAGGTCGGGTTGGAGCTCCTCTCTCCACCGTCGCCGGGTGGAGGAAGGGTAAGATCGAAGGGACACGTTCTCGTGCCGCACGGGGCCCGTTTCGGTGTGATCAGCGACCTCGACGATACGGTGGTGCGTTCCAGCGCGACGAACGTGCTGAAGATGGCCTGGATAGTGGTACGCAACAACGCCCACACGCGGCTTCCTTTCGAGGGCGTCGCCGCTTTTTACAGAGCTTTGCAACTGGGCCCGGACAGCAAGTCTTCCAACCCGGTCTTCTACGTGTCTAGCAGTCCCTGGAACATCTACGACATGCTCGTGGACTTCTTGAACGTGCACGGCGCTCCCCATGGACCGCTGTTTCTCAAGGACTGGAGCCTGAGTGTTCTCGGGAAGCACAGAGACTACAAGATAGGGGTGATCCGGCGCCTCCTGGGCACCTACGAGGACCTGCCTTTCGTCCTGATCGGGGACTCGGGGGAGGAGGACCCGGAGATCTATTTGCAGGCCGTGCAGGAGCACCAGGGACGCATCAAGGCCATTTACATCAGGGACGTCACTTCGGTCGAGCGTGACGCCGAGGTCAGAGCGATGGCCGACGAGGCGCGCAAGCTCGGGACGGAGATGGTGGCCGTTCCCGATACCACCGCGGCGGCCGAGCACGCGGCTTCCGTGAGTCTCATAGCGCCGGACGCGATAGCCGCGGTTCGGGCCGAAAGCGCTGCCAGCTTCTAGCACACTCCCGTCAAGAACTGATACCGAAGCTAGCTTCTACCTCGGGGATGCGTTCGTCGTGCCAGGTTATCCCGTAGCGCTCGCCGAGATCGGCCCGGGCTCGCCTGTGCTCCTCCTCACTCATCTGCCTTGAGACGATCTCCTCTACTCGTCGAAGTAGCCTTCGAACTCGCCACCCGGCGTGAGGATCTCCATGACCCGTACGGTCACTGCGCCCGAATTGGAGAAGGCGTGGGGTACGCCCCGCGGCTTGATTACGTATGAGCCTTCGTGGGCGAGCACGATCTCGCCGCCTACGTAGCACATCATCTTGCCTTTCAAAACGAACGAGCACTCGTCCTCGCGGGCATGGGTGTGGGGGGTATCATCTCGCCGGGCGGGAGGCCCCATTCCTCGATCTTGACCGATCCGCCAGAAGCCCCAGCCGTGACCTTGTGCATTATGTCCAGAACGGGAAGGTAGGCGCCCTCCTCCGGTCTGATAAGGATCTCGTTTTCTTCCAGCGACACGTCGTTACCTCCTTGGAGTTCGTCGGTCAGTGTACCCGCCCGATGGGGACGGCGGGCTCCCAGGTGAAGAAGGTCATCTCCGAAGCCGTAGGCGACAATCGGTGAAGCGTCAACCCCCCATTAACGTCCGATCTTCCTGGAATCATGGCTTCCCGTACAGTGTAAAATTCTAGTTAACTTCGTGTTAGACGCTAGGGAGTGAGGAGCATCAAGGAACGCGAGTTGGAGAAGGCTGAGGAGCGGACGGGCGAGGACAGGCAGGAGCGGACTGCGCGGGAGCTTATCGAGCTACTGAACGAGCTTCGGGTGATACAGCCTGGCGTGCAGGTGCTCTTCGCTTTCCTTCTCATGGTGCCGTTCACCCAGCGTTCCCCGGATTTGGACGACGTGGAGACGGGGGTGTTCTTCATGACGCTGCTGTGCACCGCCGTTGCTACGGCGCTCCTTATAGCGCCCTCGGCGCACCACCGCATCCTGTGGCGCGGGGGCGTCAGGGAGCAGCGGCTAGTGCTGGGAAACATGCTCACCATCGCTGGCTTGATCTTCCTCTTGCCTGCGATAGGCGGGGTGGTCTTCGTGATCACCGCCTTTATCTTCGACCTGACGGCCGCTGTAGTCGTGACGGGCCTTCTCGCCCTCTTCTTCGCACGGCTGTGGTTCGTCCTCCCGCTCCGGTACCGCGAGGGCGAAGACTGAATCCCTACTGCGTGGAACCGAGCCTGGGGTCGGTTACGGCCCCTTCTGAGGCCGATGAGACGAGGGCTGCGTACTTGGCCATCACTCCTGTCGCGAACCGGGGCTCGGGCTCATGCCACCCGGTGAGCCGCGTCTGGAGTTCCTCCGAGGGCAGGTCCACGCTCAAGGTCCTTTTCTCAATGTCGAAGGTAACGGTGTCGCCGTCCTCCAGGGCTGCTATGGGGCCGCGGTGGGCTGCTTCGGGGGCGACGTGGCCAGCCATAAGGCCGCGGGTCGCCCCAGAGAAGCGGCCGTCGGTAAGGAGGGCCACGGTCTCACCGAGGCCCTGCCCGACGAGGGCCGCGGTCACGCCCAGCATCTCGCGCATTCCAGGTCCGCCCTTCGGACCCTCGTAGCGGATCACGACCACGTCGCCATCGGAGATGTTGCCTGCCTGCACGGCGCCCATGGCCTCCTCCTCGGAGTCAAATACGCGGGCCTGGCCCGTGTGGTGGAGGCGGGTGTAGCCGGCGACCTTCACCACGCAGCCCTCGGGTGCCAGGTTACCCTTGAGGATAACCAGCCCTCCGGATGACCTGAGCGGCTCTTCTGGCGTGACGATCACATCCTGCCCTGGCGTCTCCGCCGCCTCCTCGAGCTCCTCGGCGATGGTGCGGCCCGTGATGGTTAGTTGGGTCCCGTCTATGAGGCCTGCGTCGAGCAGTCGTTTGCCCAGCAGCCTGCTCCCACCCGCGCGGTCGACGTCTACGGCCGTGTAGCGTCCGCCCGGTTTCAAGTCGGCGATGATCGGGGTCCGCCCGCTCACGCTGTCGAAATCGTCGATGTCGAGTGGCACCCTGACCTCGCGGGCTATCGCGAGCAGGTGGAGGACGAGGTTGGTCGAGCCTCCGGTAGCCGCGCCAGCGGCGATACCGTTCTCGAACGCCTTGCGGGTCAAGATGCGCTCCGGTGTGAGGCCGTGCTCCAACAACTCCATAACGAGCCTGCCGGCACGGGCGCATAACTCTTCCTTGCGGCCGTCGAGGGCCGGAGGTCCGGCCGAGCCCATGGGCGAGAGGCCGAGGAACTCCAGGATCATCGCCATGGTATTCGCCGTGTACTGGCCACCGCACGCTCCCGCTCCCGGGCAGGCGTGTTCCTCCAGGTCATGGAGGTCCTCATCAGACATTCTGCCCGCGGCGTTGGCGCCGACACCCTCGAAGACCTCCTGGATCGTCACGTCGTGTCCCTTGAAGCGGCCAGGGGCTATAGAGCCGGAATAGACGATGGCGCCGGGCACGCCGAGTCTCGCGTGGGCCATAGCGGCGGCCGGGATCGTCTTGTCGCAGCCGACGATTGTTACCATCGCGTCGAACATGTGGCCGCGGCCGACGAGTTCTATGGAGTCGGCGATCACTTCCCGGCTTACGAGAGAGGTCTTCATCCCTTGCGTCCCCATGGTTATGCCGTCCGAGATGGAGATGGTGTTAAGCTCCATCGGCGTACCGCCGGTCTCCCTGATGCCTTGTTTCACCTTCTCCGCCAGGCGACGGTGGTTGTAGTTGCATGGCATCGTCTCGATCCAGGAGTGGGCCACGCCCACTATCGGCTTGCTCAAGTCCTCGTCGGAGAAGCCCATGCCCTTGAGGTAGGACCTCGCCGGCGCACGGTCGCGGCCTTCGAGTATGGTGCGGCTCCTATGCCGGGTGTCTGTGGTTTCCATGGTTATCTCCCAACCCGCGGGTAATACGACGGTTTCACGAGTATAGAGAGCGGAGCCGTCCTGTGCCAGCGGAGCGCGGGGGCCATTCGTTTAGAATAGCCAGGTGAAACGTGCAGGCCTCGACATGGGTGTAACGCTCGCGCTCGCGGGCACGGTCGTGTTCTGGGCCTCGGCATTCGCGGGGATACGGGCAGGGCTCGGGGAGTACGGGCCTGGGGAGATCGCGCTCTTCCGGTTCGTTGTCGCCTCCGTGGTACTCGGGTGCATCGCGCTCGTCACGCGGATGCGGCTGCTGGAGAGGCGCGACCTGCCCGCGGTCTTCCTGGCTGGTTTCCTGGCCTTTACGGTCTATCATGTGGCCCTCAACTACGGGGAGGTCGCCGTCGGGGCGGGCGCGGCGAGCGTGCTGATCAATACGGCCCCGCTCTTCACCGCGCTTCTCGCTGTAACGTTCCTCGGCGAGCGGCTGCGGGTCCTCGGCTGGGTGGGTATGGCGGTGAGCTTCTTCGGCGCTGTCCTGATCTCCGCCGGGGAGGGCGAGGGTTTCGGCCTCGCGCCGCAGGCGTTGTTGATCCTGCTCGCAGCCCTCTCTTCGAGCATCTACTTCGTGATCCAGAAGCCTTACCTCCAGAAGTACGGCGCGCTCGCCTTCACTACCTACGCCGTCTGGGCCGGTACCTTCCTCTCGCTCGTCTTTCTGCCGGGCCTCATCTCCCAAATGGGAGCGGCCCCGCCTGGGACCACGCTTGCTATGGTCTACCTCGGGGTCTTCCCGACTGCGATAGCCTACGCAACCTACGCCTACGCGTTCTCGCGCATGCCCGCTTCACGCGCTGTCAGCTTCCTCTACCTCATCCCCGTGATGGCTTATCTGATCGCGTGGGCCTGGATCGGTGAGGTACCTACCCTACTCTCGGTAGTCGGTGGCTGCGTCACGCTCTCCGGCGTCCTGATCGTCAACGCCTTCGGACGGCGGCGGTAGAATCTAGGGCAGTGCGAGCCAGGGCGAGGAGTGGCAATGGAGACAAGTAAAATCAGTAGGCGAGTGATAAACCCCGAGACCAGCATCGGCCACGTTCACCTGAAGGTGGCGAACATCGAGCGGGCCCTCGGCTTCTACAGAGACGTTCTTGGCTTCGAAGTGACCCAGTG
>DASQWQ010000079.1:0-7500 GCA_035640175.1 Rubrobacter sp.
TGCTCCCCCAAAGAGGTCGCTTCGTCCAGGAGCATTCGTCGTTCCGTCGCGTTGTACGTCTTGGCGGCGTGCACCATCTTCTCTGCGCTCTTCTTCCCATAACCTTTGAGGGAGGAGATCCGCTCCGGATCAAGGGCCGCGAGCTCCTCGACATTGGTGACGCCTAGCTCCTTCCACAGACGTCCGACCGTGCGCGGCCCGACGCTAGGCAAGTGCGTTATCTCGACGAGGCCTTCGGGTATCTCGGCCGTCAGTTCGGCGAGTAGCTGGGGCGTCCTGTCTTCGGCGAGATCCCTAATCACGCCGGCCGTCGTCGCGCCGACGTGGGGCAGCGTCTTCAGGTCATCGACCTCGGTCGCCGGGCGACCGAGGGCGGCCACCGACTCGGCGGCCCGCTGGTAGCCGAGCACGCGGTAGTACGCTTCGTCTTTGATCTCCATGAGCGTCGCAATCGTCTCTAGCGCCCGGACGATGTCGTTGTTCTGCAAGGTGCTCGCTCCTCCTTCTCCGGACCGGCCGTCCGCCACAGAGATTATACGCGCCGCCAGGGTACCGAAGCGGGTTAGAATCTCTCCATGCTCGAGGGAAGAAGAGAGATAGTCCGGTGGGTCTCGGACCGCCTGACGATGATCGCCGCCGCCTGGCTCGCAGCGGGGCTCGCGTTTTCGGCCTTCGTTATCTGGGCCTTTATCGAGCTGGGCGACGTGGTTACCGAGGGCGAGAGCCGCAGGTTCGACAGGGGCGTGCTGCTCTGGATCCACACGACCTTCCCCGGCTGGCTCGACGGGCCGATGCGTATCGTCACGGCGCTCGGCTACTACTGGGTTGTGCTGCCGCTCCTGGTCGTGATCGTATCTTTCTTCTACCAAAGAGGCTGGAGGCTCTCCGCCATACTCCTCCTGGTCTCGACCGCTGGTAGTGCCGTGCTCACCACCGTCCTGAAAAGCGTATTCGAGCGGGCGCGTCCCGAAGTCTTCGACTCCGGCTACCATGCCTCCTTCTACTCGTTTCCGAGCGGCCACGCCACCGTCGCCGTCGGGTTCTACGGGATGCTCACGCTCGTCTTGGCTTACCGGCTGCGGGGGACAGCGCGATGGACCTTGGCCGTCTCAGGAATACTCGTTGTGCTCCTGATCGGCTTTTCCAGGCTCTACCTCGGGGTGCACTACCCGACAGACGTAGTGGCTGGCTACCTCGCTGCCCTCCTCTGGCTGGTCTGCGTCGGTGCCGTGTACGCGCTGTGGCTCTCCGTGCGGAGCTTGAGGGCTGCCGAGTCGAGCCGCGGCGACGGGTATATCAGACCCTGATGGATAGCATTCTTCATCTTTAGGGTTCTGGTGACCTCGGGAAGATGGCGGATAGAGATTGTACATCCCTGTCTTTAAGTGGTAGCTTCTCATCGTGCTCGAAGCGATCCTACATCCGCTCATAGAGTTCGTCATCCAGACCATCGGCAGTTACGGCGTCCCTGCGGTCTTCGTGCTCATGCTGCTGGAGAGCATGGGGATCCTCATCCCCTCGGAGGCGATCTCACCCTTCGCGGGTTACCTGGTCTCGGAGGGAAAGATGGGGTTCCTCGCGGCGGTGACCGCCGGAGTCCTGGGGAACGTGGTCGGCTCCTGGATCGCTTACTTCATCGGGCTCTGGGGCGGGCGCGAGCTCTGGTTCCACTATGGGAGATACGTGGGTGTCAGGGCGCATCACCTGCATATCGCAGAGAAGTGGTTCGATAAGTACGGTGAGTTCACCGTCTTCGTCTCACGCTGCCTACCCGTGGTCCGCACCTTCATCTCGTTCCCCGCCGGCACAGCCAGGATGAACTTCAGTAAGTTCACCCTATACACCTTCCTGGGGTGCATACCCTGGGTCTTCGCTCTGACGTACTTCGGGTACATGCTCGGTGAGAACTGGACCACAGTAGGTGACTACCTGCACTACCTCGACTACGTTGTCGCGGTGGCGCTGGTGGCCGGAGCCCTCTACCTGTTCTGGCGCTGGAGGCGCTCCGCTTCCTAGCGCGGTCGGCCCGGCGCTCCGCTAGAATAGCGCGGTGGATTATCTAGAGTTTCTGTTCTTTGGGGTCATCGGGGTCGTCGGAGGAATGCTCTCAGGGCTCGTCGGGGTCGGTGGCGGAATCGTCTTCGTCCCTGGCTTGTTGTACGTCGGCGGATGGCGCATTCAAGATGCCGTCGCCGCGAGCCTGGTAATCATCATCTTCAGCTCCCTCTCTGGCACGATTCGCAACGCCAGGAGCGCGGACCCCGTGAACTGGAGGGTTGCTGGCCTCCTCTCCCTGGCGGTCGCCCCTTCGTCTTTGATCGGGGTCCTCATAAGCCGCGTCTCCCCTGAGTTCGTCGTGAAGGTGGCGTTCGCCACGCTCCTCATAGCCCTCGCCTACCCGACCGCCCGCGGCAGGGGCGAGTACGACATCGACCGCAAGAATATTCCGCTACCTCTCGTCTTCCTAGCTGGCATCTTTATAGGGACGATTTCAGGGCTCGTCGGGGTCGGTGGCGGGGTGGTGATGGTCCCGCTGATGGTGCTTGGAATGGGGCTTACGACCAAGCAAGCCGTCTCTACGAGCCTCGCCGTCGTGATGTTCACGGGCCTCGTCGGGGCGGCCGGCTACGTGGCGACTGGCTTCAGGGACGTGCAGGATCTGCTCAGCCTGCCGCCCCTCATTATCGGTTCCGTAATAGGCGCCCCCCTCGGGGTACGCGTCAGGGACTGGCTTCCGGAGAGCGTGGTGCGGATCGGCTTCGGCGTGTTCATGGTGATCGTGGCCCTCCGCCTCTTCGGCGAGGCACTCGGCGTATTTTAGAAACGGAGACTTTATTTGAGTCATATCCGTCCCGGTGCGTTATCCTACTACTTCATGTCCGAGAAGCCGTACTACCACGACCAGCAGTTCCAGACCTCCAGGGAAGAGCGTCGGCCGGCCACCAAGAAGGGTGGAGGAGCGCTCGAGTACCTTGTCATACTGCTCGTATCTTTCGCTCTGGTCTTCGGCTTCGTCAGGCCTTTCGTTATGGAGGCCTTCTGGATCCCCTCGGGCAGCATGATCCCGACGCTCAAGATCGGCGACCGGGTGCTTGTGAACAAGTTCATCTACCGCTTCACGGAGCCCAGGCGCGGAGACATCATAGTCTTCGAGAGCGTCGATAACTCCAACGAGGACCTGATAAAGCGGGTCGTCGGACTGCCGGGAGACAAGATCGCCGTCAGGGGCGGCAAGCTCTTCGTGAACGGTAAGCTCCAGAGAGAACCGTACACGTACAAGAAGCTTCCCGACAGGAGCTTCTTCGCCAATACCACTGTCCCTAAGGACCACGTCTTCGTAATGGGCGATAACCGCGGCAACTCCGCGGACTCAAGAGTCTTCGGACCACTGCCAGAGAAGAACATCGAGGGCGAAGCCTTCCTACGCTTCTGGCCACCTGACCGTATCGGACTGCTATAGAGCTGGTCAGCACGCGCCCTGTCGGGCGCTTGTCAGGATTTCAGCTAGTCCGTTTCTCCCGTTCCGGCCTTGCCGCGCACGAGGAACCACCGCCGGTGACAGTCAGGTTTGACGCTCATGAGGAGGCTTCGAGACGACTTGCTTAAGTGCTGACATACTGACAAGTGGAGGCCGCAGGCCGGAGCGTGCTGAAAGGCGCGAAGCGCCGTGCTCACACCTAATCAACCACCTGTGCGCTGACGGTGCGGGGATCGAAGTATGCGCGGAAGCGGCTGACCCTGCCTTCTTCTATCTCGAGGAGGCTCACGCCGTCGTAGGAGACGTTCTTGCCGTTTGCCTCCCCCGAGGTGTTCCACTCCAGCGCGGCGTGGCCCGCGTCGTCGGCGAAGACGTTGCGAAACTCGCTCCTCATCTCGCCGAACGTGTCGCGGTAGCCTTTCCAGAACTCGCGAAGGCCGTCGTGGCCCGAGAAGGTCCTCGGCACGGCGACGTTGGCCACGTCACAGTCCTCGGTGTGGATCTCCACCAGAGCCTCGACGTCCCTGTCTTCTTCCAGTTTCCGGAGCGCCTCTACGAATTTGTCGGCCACCTCTCTTGACACAAGACCACCTCTCGTAAGAATCTCGTTTCCCTGGAAGGGTAGCTCACCCATCGGAGATGGCTGTAAATCCACACCCAGGGAGGGATCACGAACGAGGGAGCTCTTCTATCTCGATCCGCTCTATCCTGTCGCCCGGCTCGCGGTCGCGCTCTGGGTCCCGCTCCCTTATGGTGCCAACGACTTCCATACCATCGACGACCTCCCCGAAGACCGCATGCTTGTCATCCAGCCACGGCGTCGCCACGTGTGTGATAAAGAACTGCGACCCGCCGGTATTCGGGCCCGCGTTCGCCATCGAGAGTACGCCCGGCCTGTCGTGACGCAGCTCGGGATGGAACTCGTCCGGGATCCTGTACCCAGGCCCGCCTGTCCCCGTACCCGTCGGGTCCCCGCCCTGGACCATGAAGTCCGCTATGACGCGGTGGAAGGTCGTCCCATCGAAGTACCCCTCGCGCGCTAGGAAGACGAAGTTGTTGACGGTCTCGGGCGCCTCCTCGGCGAAGAGCCTCACGTTCACAGGACCCTTCTCGGTGACGAAGATTGCGTAGTACTCGTAGCTTGGATCGAGCGCCATCTCAGGCGGCCGGTCGTAAGTCTTTTTTGCCATCGAGATCCCCTCCGTTGGTATTCGTCCTCACGTCGAACGCACATGCTACCGTATCAGGTGCCCTGTTTTGGCGACACCTACCCAGGACGCCACTCGTAGAGGCCGATCCTGCAATATTCCTCGAAGCCCAGCCTGCGGTAGACCCGGTAGCCCATCTCCGAGGAACCAAGCACTCCGACTTTGTAGCCGAGATCTCTTGCTTCGCGCAGCGCCGTAAGCGTAATTCCCGCCCCGATACCCCGACGCCTGGCACGCTCGACGGTACAGACGAAGTAGATCCCTGCGACCCCGACCCCGAAGAACAGCGTGGCCGTGGCCACAGGCTCTTCACCCAACCTCCCGAGGTAGTGCTGCCACGGTCCTTCGAACCCTAGCCTGCGGTACGTCTCCCCGACCCATTCCGCTTCGACGGGTCCCTCCCCGAAGCCCGAGCCTAACGCCCCGACCCACGCCGCAAGCCCTGCTTCGTCGCGCACCAGCTCGACTACGAAGTTTTCCGGCACCGGTACTTCTTCGGGCAACTCGGAGAGGTCAACAGTCATCCCGATGTCGTCGCCGCCGTACTCGAAGCCGTGTGCGATGAGGCGCCCGCCGAGGTCGGGTGGGCGCATCGAAGGCCCGACGTGCCAGGAGCCGGGGACCCCGTGTGCCCGCGTTCGTTCTAGGAAAGCTTCGATCTCCCCGTTCGCATCTTCCTGGGTCAGGTCGGCATGTACGACGCAGTTGTGGTAGTCGATGGGGGAGTTCCCGATAACCCACCGTACCCGCCCGTCGTCACGTTCCTCGGCCCCGGCCGCCCGTCCGAGCGCCATCAGGAACTCCGCGCCGTTCTCCTCGATGGCCAGCGCCTTATCCACACCTTAGAGAGCGTAGTCGGCGTCTGAGGCCTCTTCGAGGTAGCGGGCGAGGAGCTTTATGGCGGCTTCGACGTCTGTCGCGCTCACCATCTCGTTCGGGGTGTGGACGTAGCGGCAGGGAATGGATAGCGTGACGGCCGGGATGCCACCGTGCAGGCGCTGTACGCCGCCCGCGTCGGTGCCGCCAGCGGGGAGAATCTCCATCTGGTAGGGGATGTTCTCGCGTTCGGCGATGGCACGGAGATGCTCCACCACCTTCGGATGGGAGATGGAGTAGCCGTCCATAATCTTTATGGCAACCCCTTTGCCTAGCTCGGTTATGGTGTGCTCGTTACCGGCGCCTGGCACGTCCATTGCGAGCGTCACGTCGAGCGCGACGACGACCGTAGGCTGGAGTGCCGAGCCGCTGGCCTCGGCCCCGCGCAGGCCGACCTCTTCCTGCGAGGTGGCGGCGGCGAAGACGGTTGCCTGATGACCTCCCATAGCCCTCAGCGCTTCGTACATCACGAAGACGCCGACGCGGTCGTCCATCGCCTTGCCGACGTAGGTCTCCCCGACCTTCTCCAGGGTGCGGTCCATGACCGCGTAGTCCCCGATGCGCACCTTCTCCTTGACCGTCTCGGCGTCCATGCCCAGGTCTACGTAGAACTCATCGGCCTTCGGTGGTTTCTGCTCCTCGCCGTGCGACAGATGCGGCGGCTTGCGCGCCGGCTGGAGTGCGCCGCGGAGTGTCTCGCCATCGGCGGTCGTTATGAGGACCCTCTGGGAGACCATGTTGGCGGGATCATGGCCGCCCAGAGTATGCAGGCGGACGAAGCCCTTGTCGTCGACGTGTTTGACGAGGTAGCCGATTTCGTCCGTGTGCGCGGCGACCATCACGCGCGCGTCGCCGCTTCCCTTCTTCGTCCCGATCACACTTCCGAGGGCGTCGGTGCGGACCTCATCCGTCAGAGAGTCGAGTTCCTCTCGCGCGATCTCACGTTGCTGCTCCTCCCGCCCGGAGACGCCCGACGTCTCGATCAACCGCTTTAATAGTGCCTCGTTTATTGCCATGCTCTTCCTTTCTAGAGGAAACTCATGGAGCCTAACAACGACATGTCGGCGCGTCAAAGTGCCGGATGTGGCGGATAAATCGAACCACAGATCCTATTGCGGGAACTCCGCGAACTCGTAGCCGCACTTCTCGGTAAAGGCCGCGCCTCTCTCCAGGACCTCCAGATCCGGCGGCACAGTCTGCAGCGGAATGCGTCCGTCGGCCGCCTTTTCGAGAAAGTGCTCCATTCCTGCGGGGGAGAAGATCAGCAATACCCTGGTCGGCTCTGTACCCCGGTTCGAGGGCTGGTGGACGACGCCCCATGGTATCACGATAAACGAGCCTGACGGGGCCGCAAAAGTACTCTCTACCACCCGTACAGTCAGCTCCCCATCAAGGACGTAGAAGGTCTCCTCGTGATCGCGGTGGAGGTGAGGAAGGGGCCAGGAGACCGCGCCGGAATAATGTTGTCGTGGACTGAGTAGGAACCGTCCGCATCCCCGTCACCGACCTTGACCGCCACCCTTACACCTATCGGATTTTGGAGGACCTTGCCTTCGCCCGGACCAACGAGGAGTCCTCCATCTCGAGTCATCACGTGTTCGCTCCTTTCTACCGCTCTAACATCCGTCAAGCTTCTGTCGAGATTCGTCTCTCCCTTTCTCTACCAGCTTGAAGTTGGGTCCTTCGGGCTCCTAGCCTGAGGTCCTGAACCCACAGTTGCCCAGAAACTCCATAAACAAAGGTGGCTCCTTGGAGAGGCAGGATCCACAGATCGCGTGCATCCGCTGGGATAGTCATCCTCCCCGCTGCCTCATAAGCATGGTAACCAAACCATTACCCATGGGCGAGATGTATCTGGAAGGACTACGTCTCTAGCCGCGGCGCGAGATCTCGAAGTGGAGGGTTAGGAACCGGGCTTTCCAGAACGTGAATGTGTGG
>DASQWQ010000080.1:0-4716 GCA_035640175.1 Rubrobacter sp.
TATGATTGTTTGATATGTAACCAAATAGTACGGAGGCCAAACATTCGGTAGTGCTCAAACATGCACGCAAAGCTCTCCCTCAGGCGACGTTGGTTTGGCAGAGAGCATGGTGGGTAGAAAAGTCTTCGAAGTCTGCAGTAAGCGAGATGGGAGGAACAGGAACATGGGCCTTGGCAACTTGGGCGATCTGAGCAATCTCGACTTGGGCCAACTCCAGCAGTACTTGCCGAACATGGACTTCCCGGCAAGTAAGGACCAGGTCATATCGGAGGTCCAGAACAACGACGCGCCACAAGAGGTAGTCGATCAGATAAAGAACTCGAGCACCGACACCTTTAACAATGCCGACGAGGTATTGCAGACGGTGCGAGGGGGCAACTAGAGAACCGGCGAGAGGCTCCGGCCTCTGACCTGGGCCCAGCTTCTTTTCTGGGTCCAGGTCTTTACTTGTACGAACGAACGAGCGAAGGGACGAGGTCGTTGTCATGCATGTACCCCGTGAGGCTGATGCACGCGGCTTTGGGAGGCGAGTCGCCCGAGTCCGCGAGTATCGTGTGCAACTCTTCCGTGATACCCCTGACCACCCTGCGGAGATCCTCTAACGCCGCTGGCTTCGATGGGGTGGTCAGCGGCTCCGCCTTCCAGGCTCGAAGCTCCGTCCCGTCCTCGTCCAGCAGCGCCACGGCGGTCTGTGTCTGTTCGCCGTCCACGCACAGGTAGCTCACACGGGTAGAATCGTAACGTGTGCGGGGCCCATCTCTTCGAGCGCCCACTTGCCGAAAAGGAAGCTCACTCCCCACAGTACGCCTGCCGACGCCAGAGCGGGCCGAGAGGATGAGGAGAGTGGAGGAAGCGGGTATCATCACCGGCTACCGCGCTCAGGTAGACCCCGAAAAGGTGGGCCTGCCGCTTACGGCCTTCGTGAGGATCGAGGTGCCCGGCGCCAACCACAAGAAGGTCGAGGCCCTGGTGGTCGAGTTGCCCGAGGGCCACCGCGCCACGGGCACAGACTGCTACGTGATGAAAGTCGTCCCGGCGTCCATGAACCACCTGCAGACGCTGCTCGACAAGCTGGTGCCGTGGGGCAGCCCGGTAACCTCCATAGTCATCTCTTCCCCGATACCCGGGCGTGGGATCCAGCGGGTGCCGAGCCCCTCCGAGCACGGCGGTTAGATTCTTGCCAAGCTCATCACCCCTCCGGCTGGCAGGTTGGACAGTAGTACGCGATGCGGCCAGCCGCCCTCGTCTTCTGGATCTTTCCGTTGCCCCGGGGACAGTCCGCTCCCTCCCGCCGGTCGGGGAGCAAGAACGATTCGGGCAAGCCTCCGGGATTTGCCCCGCGTTCGATCGCTGCGTGCAGCACGCGCAGGGTTTGCTCGTGGAGATCATGTAGAGCGTCTCCATCCAGGCGCCTGACGCTTGTTTTGGGATGGAGGCGGACCTGGAAGAGAATCTCGTCAGAATAGATGTTGCCGATCCCGGCGAAAACCCGCTGGTTCATCAGCGTCGCCTTGATCTCACCTCTCTTCCCTTCGAGCCGCTCCCGGAACGCAGGGAAGTCCAGATCCAGTGGATCCAATCCCAGCTTCTGCTTCTGGATAAAGTCGTCAGGGTCCTCGATCAGGTCCACCTTGCCGAACAATCGCTGGTCGTCGAAAGCCAGACGGTACCCGTTGGCAAAGGAGATCAGCACCCTGGCATGGGTCGGCTCCTCGTCTGCGTCTTTGTAGTACTTCAGGCCTCCGGTCATCCCGAAGTGCAACAGCAGCCATGGTCCGTCGCCCAGTTCCACGAACTGGTGCTTGCCGTGGCGCCGCGTGGACTCGAACTTCCTGCCCTCGAGCCCGCGCTTCAACCCGCCGGCGGAAACGCCGCCTAAGACCTTCCCGTTCTTCACTTCGATCGCCTCGATGTCCTGGTGCAGGGACGTGGAATCAACGTATCGTTTGAAGACCTCTATCTCGGGAAGCTCGGGCACGACGACCCCTCCTTACGCCATCTCGAAACCACTTCCATACCTTCTTCGTCGTCGACGGGAGCCAGGGCGCCCCGATCCACGACCATATCACGGATTTTCGAGGTGAGCTCTCGTTCGTCGCCGCTGAGGAGAAGACGATCACACGTGATTTCTTAGTCAGGCTCGGCAGCTCATCGATCACCCGAGCTGCCACGTCGCGCCGGGCGCCACTCAGGCATTCACCGGAGGCGAGGATCTCGGTGTGCGGGAAATGCTCCAAGCCGCCTGTGTGGTCGTAGTGAAGATGCGTCATCACGACCTGGCGAATGTCTCGGGCGGGATCTACCAGGTCTGCGGTCGTTGAGCAGCGTGCGCCGCGAACCGTACCCCAAGCATCTCTTTTTGCAGGATAGTATCTTCGTCGTGCTTTCGGTAGGCTGGGGAAGGCCTTCTAGCTTCGCCCAATCGGGTAGCGTATACTTAGATCTAACCTCTTCGGGCGGCCGGTGCGTCTGTACATCATGGTTACCCAGTCCGGATCCAAGACCGTTGTTTGCCACGCCAGAGCGCTGCCGCAGGAGGACTACAGGAATGCACACCCGTCCCGTGGGTGCCGACGAGCTCAATCCCTTCGTCGAGGCCGCCAGCGCCCCCGACCACCGTAGAGAAGTCGA
Organism: Rubrobacter sp.; assembly: GCA_035640175.1. GTDB lineage: Bacteria > Actinomycetota > Rubrobacteria > Rubrobacterales > Rubrobacteraceae > Rubrobacter_D. The sequence continues at coordinate 2,632 of DASQWQ010000080.1, forward strand.
GCACTACCTGGAGAGCATGTTCACCGCCGGCTCGATGCACCCGGAGTGGTGCTTTGTCGCCGAAGAAGAGCAAGGAGACTCCCCGCTCGGGCGTGTCGCCTTCTGGACACTGCCAGGCATGGAGAAGCCCTTCGCCCTCGTGCTACTCGCCTTACCCTGGGATGGCGAGTACATGGGCGTGGGCACACGCCTGCTCGAAGACGTACTCGATAAGGCGCGTGCTCTGGGGGCAGAGGAGATCGAGCACGTCGTTGATGATCCACCGATGCGTCCCCAGTTCCAAGACCACCCCGAGCGTCGGATCGAACTGCTGGAGGGCGTCGGATTCACTCTCCGTCGAGAGAGCAGGCGCTTCGAGTGGGCCGGAGGACAGCCTCCCGCCGTTCCCAGGCGTCTGTCCTTCCGTATGCTAGAGGAGGTAGGTGAGGATGCGTTCGTCGAGGCGATGAGAATTGTCTCCGAGGGGACGCTCGACCGCGAGATCCGGGGTGAGCGCGAGAGGATCGGGGCGCAAGGGGCGGCGCGCGTTCTTCGAGGACGCGCGAAGGGTCGAGCACGATCCCGCCTGGTGGCAACTCGCTTATGCGCCGGACGGGGAGCTCATTGGCCTGGTGATGCCGGCCGAGCCGCCCGGCTTCCTTACCGTCTTCTACGTAGGCGTGGTCCCCGAGATGAGGGGACAGGGGTACGTCGACGACCTGCTCGCCTCCGGCACCGCGACGCTACTCGAGGCCAGAAGGAGGCAAGGAGACGACAAGACTCTGAGGGCTGACACCGATGTGGCCAACGAGCCGATGGCGGCGGCCTTCGAGCGGGCGGGGTGGGCGAGGTTCGCTGGGAGGCGAGAGTACGTCATGGATCTCGCCGCGGACCGGGCATAGAACGAGATTTGTGAACCGGACTATCCCCCATGCCAGGCGCTAACGGACTGGGGAGCGCTCCGCCAGGGAGTAGGGCCAGAGGGGGCTTCTTCGTTGATCCCTCATGCGGCTTCTCAAAGCGCTGCTCGCCAGGCCATTATCGTAAGGACAAGCATTGGCAGGAGTGCGAAAGCCAACGCCGCTGCCGACACGGGATCTCCATCGCGCCACATGGATATGAAGAGGGCCGCTACGGTTGCGGCGCATAGGGAGGCGACCAGGGCGAATAGGAAGCTCACGCTACCTTCCTCTCGAGCCGCGTGAGCACGCAACAGGGCCAGCGCGCGGGCAGGAGGTCACCCGCCCTCTCCACGCCATCGATCTCGTTCTTGCTACGCAGCACGACCATGCGTGTTTGCCACCGTAGCACATTCCGTCAATGTGAGCCCTCCTATAGGGCGCAGATCGGTAGAAGCGCCGAAGATCGTTGTTGCAATGCGAAGCTGGATAACACCGCTCAGCTTCCCGGCCTGAGGACCTTGGAGGTGCCGAGTATCAAGAGCGCTCGTTGATGTCTAAGTAGCCTTGAAGAAGCACTTATGCATGACGTTCTCTGTTAAGCTGCACCGGCAGTTTCATCGACAATCCACATCGAAAGGGCTAAAGTTCTCAAGCTACCTTGGTGCTAATTGCTAGCCTGCAGATCGGTCACCGGCTAAAATGAGCACAGGGGAAGTGAGCTTAGGACGGCTTGTATGACGCTGGGAAGCAATGGCAGGCAATCAAGGCAAGCGTCGCACGAGAGCGAAAAGCTCTACCGGCTCCTGGCCGAGAATTCCACCGACATGATCTCAAAGCACACCTCCGAGGGTGTGTACACCTACGCCTCACCCGCCTGCCGTTCACTGCTCGGCTACGAGCCCGAAGAGCTCGTCGGGCACGCCGCCTACGAATTCTTCCACCCCGAAGACCTGGAGCGGACAAGAACTACACATTCGATGATGCTGCAACACCCCGACGTCTACACGGTCAGTTACCGCATCCAACGCAAAGACGGCTCCTACATCTGGTTCGAGACGACCAGCCGTAGGGTTCGGGAGCCGGGAACTGACGAGGTGCCCGAGATAATAGCCGTCTCCCGCGACATCACCCAACGCAAACGGGTAGAAGAGGAGCTGCGCGAAAGCCAGGAGGCGCTACGCAAGAGCGAGGAGTTCCACCGCTT
>DASQWQ010000081.1:0-3000 GCA_035640175.1 Rubrobacter sp.
TCCGTCATCCGGGTCGCCATGGTACACCGCAGACAGCTTGGCCTCGATCGCGCAGACTAGGCACATCGGACACGGCTCCTTGTTGACGTAGAGCCGGTAGCCCTCCAGAGTAGGCATCCGCATCCGACGGCAGGCAACCCGGATCGCGTTGATCTCGGCATGCGCGGACGGGTCCAGCGCCTCCCGGACGCGGTTGTGCTCGGCGGCAACAACGTCCCCCAGGGCATCGACGATGAGCGCTCCGAACGGGGCATTGCCGGTTCGCGCAGCGAGTTCCGCTTGGGCCATCGCTAACCGAACGTAGTGTTCGGCCGCTTGCAGTTCTTTTGACGACAATGGCCTCCAGTTCATGACTGGTCCTCCGCAACCAGGATACCCGAGCAAGAGCTTACGCTATTCACCCAACCACGTATAAGGGGTGTTCTCCGAAGTTCGCCAGGAATTCATTCGGAATTCATCGCCGCACACTATGCTCCGCTGGAGAACCGAGCAGCATAATGGTTGTCGGACTTTGGCGGGGCTTGTCAAAGCACCCCTCAGCGGAAGGAGGAAGACAGGAATATGCCACGCTTATCCCACGGAGAGGTCTTGACCCTCGAAGAGTTCCAAAAGGCCCAAGATACCGTAGCCGAGAGCAGCACGGAGAGCCCTTTGGGGTTCGCCGTGATGGCCCGGGCCGTCGACACAAAAGACTTCGGCTTCCTGTTCTCGGGCCTTCAAGACGATCCAGACAACCTGCTGCCCGAAAGGCGCCGGACACGCGACGCCCTCGTCCTACTCGGCCGAACCATGCAGGCCGGTGGGGGAGGAGACTCCGGCATCCCGGCAGCCTACACGTACTTCGGGCAGTTCGTGGACCACGACATCACGCTCGAACTGGAATCGACGACCCTCCCTGATCTCGTTGATCCCGACCTCACCCCGCTTGGTCGCACCGAGATAAGGCAGAAGATACGCAACGCCCGCACGACAACTTTGGAGTTGGACAGCGTCTACGGCGGGGTCGCACCACGAGGTGACGAAAATGAAGAGAAGATGAGGATAGGGAGGGTCACCACAAGCGGTGATCGTCCCTCGGGCAAGGACGTCTTCAACGACCTCCCGCGGCGGGGACGGAGCAGCGACCCCAAGCTCGACCGCGAGGCCCTAATCGGCGACCCGCGAAACGACGAAAACCTCATCGTCGCCCAGCTGCACGTCGCCTTCTTGCGCGCCCACAACAGGCTGGTGAACCAGGGGGAGGATTTCGTAGGGGCTAGGAAGCTTTTGCGCCAGCACTACCAGCACATCGTTCTCCAGGACTTCCTGAAGAGGATCGCCGATCCCCAGGTGGTGGACGAGACCATCGAGCAAAACCACGTCTACACACCCGGGGAGGATCGCCTCTTCATGCCGCTGGAGTTCTCCGTGGCCGCCTACCGACTTGGGCACAGCATGGTCCGCTCCCAATACGACTTCAACGTGAACTTCCCAGCAGCGACATTCGACTTGCTCTTCACCTTCACGGCCCTGGGCGGGCAACTCGGGGGCGACGACACACTGCCAGAGAGGTGGATCATCGAGTGGGAGCACTTCGTCGACGCAGGAGCGCCCTTCACCAAGACCCGCAGCATCGACACGAGGTTGGTCGAACCGCTCTTCGAGCTACCGGATCTTCAAGGGCGACCCCTCCAGGGGGACCGGGGGCGCCTCGCTGTGCGCAACCTCCTTCGCGGCTACCTGCTGCGCCTTCCCACGGGACAGGCCGTCGCCCGCACGCTAGGGCAGAGGCTCCAGGGGGTGCGTAACATACCCGTGCTCACCCCACAGCAGATCAGGGACGCTGCGAGCGAGGAACAAGTCCAGGTGCTGCAGGATGCCGAGTTCCTGCAGAGGAAAACGCCGCTCTGGTACTACATCCTGGCTGAGGCGACGGCCCTCGGCAACGGCCAGCGTCTGGGCCCGGTGGGCTCCACGATCGTCGCTGAGGTGTTGGTCGGGCTGGTCCGGCGCAGCGAGGGCTCCATCTTGCGCACCGATAGCTGGCAGCCTACCTTGCCGAGCGCGCAGGCTGGCACCTTCACCCTCACGGATCTGTTGAAGTTCGCCAGGGTCCTTAGCTAATCGTAGCCGAGACATGATCGCACGGTGGAGGGGCCGGGATTGCTAGCCTCTGGCCCTTCTTTATGCCTTTATTCACCGGAGTGCGTGGAAGAGGAATTCTCGGAAGTTCATATCCAGCATCCTGCAAAATGGCTGACTTCGGAGGGCTCCTAGCCCTAGAGCGTCTGTCATAGCAGATGGACCGCTACGCGGTAGCCGCGATGCTCGAAGAACCCCCGAGCGTCGCCTGCCGTCACCACGTCGAGAGCTCGGCCCATCGCCTCTATGCTGTTGCTATACGCCGTTGGGAGAAGGCAAGGGAGACCCGTAGCGGTTCAGGTTAGCTCCCCGGCGAGTCTCGCTCCTCGCCGCGAGCCGCGCCGTGCGAAACCCGTTGCCACCAAGCTGCGTACTAGAGGGGACACACGTAATCCTGACCAGATCTCTATTACGAGGAGGTTCGGAACGAATGACGAGTAACGCGGGCGAAGGACGCGGGCTGGCGCGTTCCCTGGTGCTTGTACTGGGGATCGCGGTCCTCCTCGGTCTCGCGGGCGCCCTGGTGGGGATGAGGGCTTTCGCGGCCCAGGCCCCGCCGGAGGAGCTGTCCAACGACGAGCTGCTGTCACGGGTGGCCCGGGCCACCGGAGATCCCCCGGCGTTCAGCGCCTCCATTACCGTCGAGCAGAGCGTGCTCCCCGCGCAGCTCCTCGAGGCCTCGGGCCAGGAAGGGGGGCCGCCCGCGCTCTCCGGTCCCCTGAGCGCGCGCGTCTGGTACGGCGGCCCGACCCAACTCAGGGCGGAGCTGCAAGGCGAGAACGGTGACCGCATCTTCGTCCGCAACGGGTCGAGGGTCTGGATCTACGACGGCGCCGAGAACACCGTGCGTACCGGCGAAGGCGTCCCCGAACAGGAGAC
>DASQWQ010000082.1:0-2007 GCA_035640175.1 Rubrobacter sp.
ACGCTCACGGTGCAGCTCACCTAGCCCCACGTACAGGTGTGCTGTTCCCCATACAGGCTCGCCCTGCTCCGTCGCAACCTGCAATGACTGCTCATATGTTCTTACTGCCTCGTTGAGACGCCCTTGCGCTATCCTGATGTCTGCAAGGATATATGTGCCAGCTATCTGGAAACGGACTTGGCCGGTCATCTGCTGATGAGACACGCCATCGGCGAAGCTCCGGTAGGCTGCCTCCAGGTCCCCGCTGGTCCAGTACGCGATCCCCAGGAGCGAGGCGGCAGCTCCCCGCCACAAATGATCATCATCGGGCAAGAGGTCGAGTGCCCGCCGAGCGTGATCCGCGGCGCAGAACACGTCGCCGAGCGCCCCGGCATGGTAGGCACGGGCGACGGCGATCGTTCCCGGCAGAGACCTGAACGCCACTTCGTCCACGACGACCATGTCGACCGAAGGCGCTTCACGTCGCTCGCTCGTCTCCGCTGACGTGGCGAGCCACCTTTCGGCATCCCGGAGGTGGGCGTCAAAGGCTTCAAAGCCGCCGCGACCGAGGAGCGCAAAAGCGTAGTAGACGCTGAGCACGGGCCTGGCGCGGACCACCTCGTCCGGTAGCGCCATCAGCCAGCGATACAACGTTTCCTGACTACTGCCGAGCATTTCAAGCGTTGCCAGCTCGACGAGGCCCGCCGCCCGCTCGAAATCCTCGGCGGCCAGCGCGTGGCGGATAGCATCGGTTGGCGAACCATTCCGCTCGTACCACTCGCTCGCCCGCCGGTGCAGGGTAGGTGCCCTATCGGGCTGCTCCTCCATCAAGCGCGCGCGGAGAACGTCCGCAAAGAGGTGATGGTAGCGAAACCAGTGGCGTCTATCGTCCAGCGGAACGACGAACAGGTTTCCTCGCTCCAGAGCCTCCAACAGCGCGTTGCTTCCCTCTCGGCCGGTGACGGCATCGCACAGCGGGCCACTCAACCTCTCGAGAATGGAGGTTTGGAGCAAGAAGCTCCGGACACGTTCGGGCTGACGTTGCAGGACCTCTTCGACCAGATAGTCCACGACGTACCGGTTGTCTCCGGCGAAAGCCCTGATGAACCCAGCAACGTCCTCTCGCCCCCGCATCGAGAGTGCCGCCAGCTGGAGCCCCGCGATCCAGCCCTCAGTGCGGTCTTCCAGCGCGGCGATATCTTCTGCTGAGAGGCTTAGGCCCATCACCCCTACGAGAAACTCGGCGGCCTCGGAGGGGGTGAAACGCAAGTATGCGGCACGCAGTTCGCTCATTTGTCCCCTTACGCGCAGCCGGGACAGGGGCAGATGCGGGTCCTCGCGGGTGGCAACGACCAGGTGCATCCGTGGCGGCAGGTGCTCGAGCAGGAAGGCGAGGGCATCGTCAATGGGTCTGGCATCGATGAGGTGGTAGTCGTCGAGGACGACAACGAAATCGTCCGGGATGGCGTTAATTTCGTTGAGCAGGGCTGTCAAGATAGTTTCGGTCGGCGGTGGCTGGGGGGACTGGAGCCCGCCCAACACCCCTTCTCCGATATCCGTCGCGACCGTGCGCAAGGCGGCGACGAGGTAAGCCAGAAAGCGCGTGGGGTCGTTGTCCCCTTCGTCCAGCGACAGCCAGGCGGCCGGCCGACCGCAACCGGCGAGCCATTCACCGAGGAGCGTGGTTTTGCCGAAGCCGGCGGGGGCGCAGATGAGGGTCAGTTTGCGGTGCAGGCCCTCGTTCAGGCGCTCGCTCAGGCGGGGGCGAGGGACGACTCTAGGCTGAGGCGCGGGGACATAGAGTTTAGTGGCTAGAATTGGCGTAGACATAGATCAACTTCCGAGTCCTCCGGCACTTGCTCTTCTGCCACAGAGGCAAACGCGGCGAGTTTCCTCTGACCGTCTCGGTGAGGCATCTCGCTAGCTTCCACGCTCCCCTCCTCGCTGGAGGTAGCTGGCCCCGGTCTAGAAGGAGGGCAGGTAGCGATCCTACACCCTCTCGCGGCGTCGGCTGAGCCAAGCAACAAT
>DASQWQ010000083.1:0-2779 GCA_035640175.1 Rubrobacter sp.
TAGAAGCAAGTGACGAACATGTTGGGTGGGATGCGGGCGAACAGCGCTTCGTTGGCCAGAGCCAGTGCCTCCCCCGGCGAGGAGTCCGAGGCTGCGGCCACGGCTCCCAGGTAGGCAGCAGTTGCAGTCGTCACTATGGCAGCGGGCACTCCCTTGCCCGTAGCGTCCCCCACAACGAAGCCCACCCGCCCATCACCTAGCTGGTAGAACTCATAGAAGTCTCCTCCGACCTCCCTGGCAGGCTGGCAGTAGGGGTCGATCTGCCAATCCTCCAGGGTGGGCACCCCTTCGGGGAGCGAAACCAGCTGGATGTCTCGGGCCACCTGTAGCTCCCGATCGACGCGCTCGCGCTCGATCCTCTTTTGCCCTAGATGCTGCTGCGTCAACTCTGCGAGGCCGCTTCCCGCGCGCCACTCCTCGACGATCTTGCCCTCGGATAGGCGGTGGATGAAGATGGCTGTATCCTCGTACACCTTTCCTGTCGGGGCGGAACCCCTGCTTGGGCCTCGGTCGTGGGTACCCCTTAGGCGGAGGCGGCTTACCACCCTGCCGCCTTCGGCTGCCATCTGCTCAACGATGACGTATTGGACGTCGGAGTAGGCTGCATGATCCTCGGCAACTGCCCGCAAGAAGCCCTCGCGCCCTGGCTCTTGTCCGGGGCGCAGGTTATGGTCGAGTATGCCGGGGGCGAGAAGCTCCCTTAGTGTGTCCAGGTCACCCTTGGTCTGCGCCTCGTAGAAGCGGCGTACCAAGGCCTTGTTGTTCTCTTCGGTCGACATAGCGCGTGTGCGTTCCCTTTTGCCGAGCCGTGCACTGAAGCCATCATATCCCAGAAGCTGTATCCGACGCCGCACGCAGAGGTAGTATTCTAGGCTTATTCACCGGAGTGCGTGGAAGGGGTGTTCTCCGAAGTTCGTAGCCGGCGGAGGAGTAAGATCACTCATTTGGGGGAGGCGCAGCCCAGCTTCTCCGCGGTACGATGCCTTCGTTGCGTGAGCGAAGCGGAAGGAAGCGGCCCGTGGCAGCCGAAGATCCCAAGAAGCTACTGATCGGTCCGGACGAGGGTGCCTACCTCCCCACCCTGCGCATAACCCACAAGGTGACCGCCGAAAGCTTCGGCGGCGCCTTCACGAGCATCGAGGCGCTCCTTCCTCCGGGCGATATGATCCCACCGCACACCCACGCCCGAGAGGACGAGTGCAACTTCGTGTTGGAGGGCGAACTGACCTTCGACATAGGCGGTCAGATCGTTGTAGCCTCGGTCGGCTCTTTCGTCATAAAGCCGAGAGGGGTCTACCACGCCTTCTGCAATGCGGGAACGCAGACCGCCCGGTTCCTCGAGTTCCACATGCCTGGCGGGTTCGAGGACTACTACGACGAGTACGAGCAAATCGTCCAAAGCGAGATGGAGGAGGACGAGCGTCGAAAGGCTCGTATCGAACTGGGTGAGCGCTACGGGGTCGTCTGGCACGACGAGCGCATCCCGGAGGTCTCTGCGCGCTTGGGGATCGGTCCCTAGTCGAACCCCAACCCCCTGCTCTTCTTACCCTTATTCACCGAGGTGCGTGGAAGTGGAATTCTCGGAAGTTCGGATGCACGATCCTATTCGGCAGGTTTTCTTATGTACGGATAGAGGTGCTTCGTGGTCCGGCGTACATAAGGCACAATAATACCTGCCTGTATATGGCCCTCACAGATTAGGCCCTCCGGGGCGGGGCGATGGGGCAGGCCGAACTTCGCGATGACGGAGTTCTACGAAGTTCGCTAGAAACGTTCCTAGATCTCGAGATCTACACTGGCGCCGAGAGAGTGGGCAAGCGCCACCGCCTGACCTACATCGAGCCTCACCCCGCGAAGCCCGAGGGCGGAGAGGTCCAAGCCCTCCACGTTCGCGCCTCTTAGGTCGGCCCCTTCCAAGCGCACGTGGTATATGTTGGCGTGGGAGAGGTCCGCCTCCCTAAGATCCGCCCCCCTGAGGTCGCAGCCGGACAGCTCAGCTCCGACGAAGCGCACGCCCCTGAGATCCTGACCCTTGAGATCTTCTTTCTCGAAGAAGTTGGCATACGAGAGGTCCCCGTCGGAGAGGGTGAAGGCCGTCAGCTCGGCCTCCTCGAACTGAGAGCCAGCGAGCTTGCACCCTTCCAAGAGTGCGGAGAACAGGCTGGCACCCTTGAAGGAGCAGGTGGTGAACGCGCTGTGGCGATGCTCGGAGCCGTTGAGCCTCGCGTCAGTGAAGTCGCAAGCCTCGAAAGTACAGCCGCTGGTCATCGCGGAGGACAGGAGCGCGCCACGGAACGAACAGCGCGAAAACGAACAGTTCTCCATCTCCACGTCCGAGATGTCCGCGCCGGAGAAGTCCGCGTCTTCGCGCTGTTGGTCTGTCCAACCGCTTGCCATGCCCATCTCCTCTGCTTGCGGAGTCTTCGACGTCAGTGTACGTGGTCGCGTCCCCTCTATTCACCCTAGTGCCTAGAAGAGAAATTCCACGAAGTTCGCGGTAGCAAGGTCGACTTCGAGGTCGACTTTAGGGGATCGGGGTGGGGCTACGCGGGATCCCGGCCTTTATGTTTGGCGTCCGCGGCCTCGGGCCACATATAGCTAGTAACGAGCAAGCTAGGGTTTAGGAGGCATAAATACGTATGAGCGTTGCCCGAGTAACCGAGTTGAGCGCTATCTCAGAGGAGGGCTTCGAGGACGCCATCAACCAGGCCGTCGCCCGTGCTACCAAGACGCTTAGGGGCGTGGAAGGTGCGTGGGTCAAGGACATGAACGTCATGAT
>DASQWQ010000084.1:0-8301 GCA_035640175.1 Rubrobacter sp.
GCCAGTCAGCCAGTACTTGCTAGCGACGCTCCCACACCCAGCCAGGCTACATGGCGAACGATGCAGGGCCTTATCCACTGCAAAGAGAGCACGCCCAACTCGAGTCGCTCCCCAACAAAGCTGCCATGCTGAAGTGCTGAAATGCTTGCAAAGAGGTTCAAACCTCGTTGCGAACTGCTCTAATTTTTCTCCAGGGTCTCTAGGGCTTCTGCTGCGGCGCGACGGAGGGTGCGGCTGGAGTCGACCTGGAAGACCTTCTGCAGGTCGCCGCGGGCGCGGGCCCTTTCGCCTAGAGCCGCGAGGGCCGAGGCCCGATTGTAGTGGGCGATGCCGAGTTTGGGATCCAGCTTTATGGCCTGGTCTGTAGCTTCGAGGGCGGCGCCGGGATTGCCTGATGCGTCGAGACTCGCCCCGAGGGCGGAATAGTAGCGAGGGAGAGGACGGCGGGCACAGATCTCATCGTAGAGGTTCGCCGCCTCCTCGTACTCGCCCTTGCGGAAGGCGGTCCCGGCACGGCGTTCGTCCGGGGTGACGGCCCGGGTCATCAGGGCCGTGAGGATGGCGGCGCCGCAGAGGTACACGAGAAGGACGGGGCCGTAGTTCTCGACGGTCGCGAGGTTCATCACGAAAGGCAGACCCGCGATAAAGACGCCTGTAGAGAGAGGTGGTATCAGCCGCAGGAAAAAGTCCCTGTAGGCCCGTACGCGCAACAGATCCCTGTTCTGACGGCCGATCAAGAAGGTGAAGACCATCAGGATTACTAGCGCACCAAACGTCGGATAGAGTAGCTTCACGAGAGCTCTTCCAGCATCCTCCTGGAGGCCGATCGGAAGCGACGGGGGAGGTCCGTACTCTGCACCTTCTCGAGGTCCTTGACGGCCCTGCTCTTCTTTCCCATCCTCTGTAAGACGAGAGCGCGGTTGTAGTAGGCGAGACCGTACTGTGGATCGTCTTTGATCGCCTGCGTCAAGGCTTCTACGGACTCCTCGTAACGCTCCGAAGCTCCAAGGGCGGCCCCTAGAAAGGCCTTGTTGCGGGCGAGCGGCTTCTCTTCTGCAAGCTCCCTGTAGAGTTCGACCGCCCGCATGTAATCGCCGGCGCGGAAAGCCCTGTTGGCGCTGCGCTCCAGGGAGGACGTGGAGAGGAAGCTGGCGCCGATTATGGCGACAGCGGAGACGGCCATCCAGACTAGGAGTGTCCGCCCCTCTCCGTAGCTCTGGACTACGAACAGGCTCAGCACCATCAAGAGCAGAGCGAGGAAGGGGAGGGCGCGGCGGGCGAGGCCTCCCCAAGCTTTAGCCCTTGCCAGGTCGCGGTTGGCGGCGTAGATCGTCTGCCAGCTCACAAAGAGGAGCAGGAAGATCAAGACTATCGTTATCGCTCCGGAGCCCACGTTCTCCCCTTAAGTGCTGACCGGCGCTGGCTCGAGTCGTCCCAGCACCCCGAGCGCAGGGGCGACCAGTTTATCGAAATTTTCATCGGAGAGAGCGGCCCGCGCTCCTTCGACGGAGACGCGTTCCTGGAGCTCGATCCAGGACTTGCATCCCCCATACTCATCCCTGTACGGAAGCTCGACCGTTTCGAAAAGTAGATACGTGCGCAGGACGAGGACCGTCAGCGGCTTTTTCGGACGCCACTTAAAGCGGCTCTCGGTGTACTCGGGCGTCCACATGTGGTGCGGGTCGAGCGCCGAAAGCCCTTCTGCCTCGGAGATCTCGTAGGCGCCCTCGACCTCTGCGAACGACGAGAAGCGCAAGGGTCCATCGTCGGCGAGATCAGGGATCCCGTCCATCAGGCCGCGATATTCGTCTTTCAGTAGTTCCGGCCTCTGGTGCTCGTAGCCCGGGAGGAGCAAAAAGCGCGTCTGCGGCACGGCGAAAGCTTTCTCCCTTATGCCGCCCTTCCTGACGAGGAGCGCCGTCTCTCCACGCTCCAGCGCCCTGACGGCGACCGCCCACTCCTTTAGCGCGTGCTGTAGAGTATCCAAGACATCACCTCTCGTATAATGCGACCGTTACACACCAGATTATATGACGAGAGCGTTCCGGCTTCGATAAAGGAGGCACAGGTGACCCAGCAAGAGACAGCGCATCGCGTAGAACGAGACTCGATGGGGGAAGTGAAGGTCCCCCGCGAGGCCCTCTTCGGCGCCCAGACCCGCCGCGCCCTGGATAACTTCCCCATAAGCGACCTCCGATTCCAGAGACGGTTCGTCCAGGCCCTCGGCGCCATAAAGCTAGAGTCGGCGAACGTGAACTACGAGCTGGGGTTGCTCGACTACGAACTCAAGGACGCCATCATCGAGGCGGCCGAGGAGGTCGTCGAGGGACGGCTGGACAACCAGTTCGTGCTCGACATCTTCCAGACTGGGAGCGGCACCTCTACGAATATGAACGCCAACGAGGTCATCTCCAACCGGGCCATCCAGATCCTGGAAGGCGAGCTGGGCTCCAAGAGCCCGGCCCACCCCAACGACCACGTCAACCAGGGCCAGTCCTCCAACGACGTCATCCCGACCGCCATCCACCTCTCTGCGCTAGTCGCTATCAAAGAGGACCTACTCCCCGGCCTGCGGAAACTCCAGGAAGCGCTCGACGTGAAGGCCCGCGAGTTCGATGGTGTCGTCAAGACTGGGAGGACGCACCTCCAGGACGCCACCCCGATCCGCCTTGGCCAGGAGTTCCGGGGCTACGCGGGCCAGATCGAACGTGGCATACAGCGCGTCGACAAAGCCGTAGCAGACCTCGCCGAGGTCGCCCTCGGTGGTACCGCCGTCGGCACCGGCGTCAACACCCACCCCGATTTCGCTTCCAAAGTCTGCGAGAGGCTCAGCGCCCGCTTTGGTATCAAGGTCCGTGAGACGGAGAACCACTTCCAGGCCCAGAGCGCGATGGACGCGGCCGTTTTCACCAGCGGCGCCTTGAAGACCGTCGCGGTGAGCCTGCTCAAGATCTCCAACGACATCCGCTGGCTCGGGGCAGGACCCCGCGCCAACCTCGCCGAGATAGCTTTGCCAGAGGTTCAGCCAGGCTCCTCTATCATGCCTGGCAAGGTGAACCCTGTGATCGCAGAGAGCGCCACCATGGTAGCCGCGCAGGTCATAGGCAACGACGCCACCATCGCCATCGCCGGGCAGAGCGGCAACTTCGAGCTAAACGTCATGCTTCCAGTTATCGCGTACAACCTGATCCAGAGCATAGAGATACTGGGCTCTGCCTCGGCCAACCTCGCAGATCAGTGCGTCTCCGGCCTCGAAGCGACCGAGCGCGGTCCCGAACTAGTCGAGCAGGGCCTCATGCTAGCCACGGCCCTCGCCCCCGAGGTCGGCTACGACAAAGCGGCCGAGATCTCTAAAGAGGCCTACAAGACAGGCAAGACCATCCGCGAAGTCGCCCGCGAAAACACTAACCTCTCCGAAGTAGAGCTAGATAAGTTGCTGGATGCCAAGAATATGACGGAGGTCTAGCAATGCGCTGGACTCGATCAGGCTCGCTGGCAGCGGTGGATTCAGGAGTGCTGAGACCGAATGCGTACAGGGGCTGGTCGAGGAACCTCGAGAGGAGCTATCAAGGAGCTGGAATGAGTTCTTCTGAACACAAGTCGAGCAAGTGTGAAAATAAGGTCCGGCCACGCCGCGTGGCCGGACCTTCGAGAATTCGGGTTAGAGGGGCTGGGCGGTGGGGTGAAGGACGATCTCGTTCGTATCGACATCCTTCGGCTGCTCAATCGCGTAAGCGATGGCGCGCGACGGCGTCGGCGTCTATAGCTATGTCTTCGCGTGAGCTGGCGTTCTGTGCCGACTCTTAAGATTACTTCCGCATCCCCGGTTCGAGGACCTTCTTGCGCAGGCGAATGGACTTCGGTGTGATCTCGACGAGCTCGTCCTCACGAATATATTCGAGGGCCTCCTCGAGCGTCAGCTTGCGCAGGGGCGTGAGGTTGAGGGCGTCGTCGGCGCCGGAGGAGCGGACGTTGGTGAGCTTCTTGTTCTTGCAAACGTTGACGTTGAGGTCGTTCTCACGGCTGTTCTCGCCAACGACCATGCCGACGTAGACTTCGGTCGCCGGAGTGATAAAGAAGCTGCCGCGCTCCTGGAGCTTCCAGATGGAGTATGCGAAGGCGCTCCCTGACTCAGACGCCACGAGGCTGCCGTTCTGGCGGGTCTTGAGTTCTCCTGCCCACGGCGCGTAGCCGTCGAAGACGTGGCTCATTATGCCTTCTCCCTGCGTCATGGAGAGGAACTTCGTCCGGAAACCGAAGAGTGCCCGAGCGGGGATCTCGAACTCTATCCGGCTGCGCGAGCCCTGTGGCACTACGTCGACCAGCTGACCCTTGCGAGCAGACAGCACCCCGATGACCGTAGAGGCGAACCGCTCGGGAACGTCGATGACAAGGTGCTCGAAGGGCTCGTACTTCTTGCCCTCAACCTCGCGCGTGATGACGCGCGGCGCGCCAACCTGGACCTCGTACCCCTCGCGGCGCATGGTCTCCAGGAGGATCGAAAGGTGCAACTCGCCGCGCCCCGAGACCTCGAATTCGTCGGGACGCAGCTCCTCGACGCGCAACGACACGTTGGTCTGAACTTCTCTCTTCAACCGGTCCCTGAGATGGCGCGAAGTGACGTATCTGCCTTCCCTGCCTGCGAAGGGGGAGGTGCTCGGCCCGAACATCATGCTGACCGTCGGCTCGTCCACCGTGATCGTGGGCAGCGCCTCCGGGTCGGTCAGGTCGGCTATGGTCTCCCCGATCTGGGCGCTCTCGATGCCTGAGAGGGCTACGATGTCACCAGCGCCAACCTCCTCGGCCTCGATGCGTTGCAGCCCGAGGTGGGTAAAGGACTGGACCACACGCGTCTTCGTCATCGTGCCATCCTTGTGGATCAGGTTGACGAACTCGCCGCGCCTGACCTCGCCGCGTCGCACGCGACCGATCACGATGCGCCCCAGGTACTCGGAGTAGTCCAGGTTGGTGACAAGCATCTGGAAGGGGGCAGCGAGGTCAATCTCCGGGGCGGGGATCTCCTCCAGCACCGTCTCGAACAGCTCCCTCATGTCGTCCCGCGGGTCGTCCAAGCTCCTGAACGCCCTGCCCTCGCGGGCTATGGCGTAGAGGATCGGGAAGTCGAGTTGCTCGTCTGAGGCGCCGAGGTCGGCCATAAGGTCGAAGGTGAGGTCGACGACCTCTTCGGGACGGGCGTCCATGCGGTCGACCTTGTTGACGACCAAGATGGGCTTGAGGCCTAGACCGATAGCCTTGCGGAGTACGAAGCGCGTCTGGGGCATCGGACCTTCGGCGGCGTCCACGAGGAGCAAGCAGCCGTCGACCATGCCGAGGACGCGCTCGACCTCGCCGCCGAAGTCCGTGTGGCCAGGGGTGTCGACGATGTTGATCTTGACCCCGTCGTACTCCACGGCCGTGTTCTTGGCCAGGATGGTGATGCCTCGTTCCTTTTCCAGAACGTTGCTGTCCATGGCGCGCTCGGAGATCTCCTGCCCGTGGCCGAGCTCGAGGGTCTGTTGGAGGAGGCCGTCCACGAGGGTGGTCTTGCCGTGGTCGACGTGCGAGATGATGGCGATGTTGCGGTATTCCACGTGTTCTCCTGACACACTTCTCTCACCGTGTCACGAATGCCTCGCCAGGACACGGGTGAGAGGTCAAAGCAACGAAAAAGGCCTCGCGGAGCGGGCCCTCGAACCCAGAGTTTACCGCATAAATGGCCGTGGATCGAACGCGTTTCGTTACCGTTTCCTTGTAAGCGGATAAACGACGGGGGATGTGGACGAGGGCACTTCTGCGGGGCTTGGGAGCCTAGCGTATAATTTTCGCCCAAGGAAACAGGGGTGACGAACATGATCTCCACACCGACGACGCCAGTTGATGTGCCTGAGCCGGGCTCAGCGGAGGAGCTCGGGCGCTTCGCGGCTTTGCAGGCTAAGCTCGAGCCGCTGGCGCGGCGGGTGCTCTCTGATCCGCGCGCCTCCCAGACGGTGGTTGTGGTGCCGAGCCTCACGCTCGACATCGAGGAGATGGCGAAGATCCTTGGTGCGCACCACTACGAGGAGCGGCTGCTTTGCATGCTGATGCTCTTGCGCCTGCCCCGCACTCACGTCGTCTACGTCACGAGCCAGCACATCGCGACGGCCATAGTAGATTACTATTTGCACCTACTGCCTGGCATCCCCTTGCGCCACGCCCGCAGCCGTATGACGCTCCTCTCCTGCCACGATGCCTCAGACGTACCGCTGACGCAGAAGATACTCGACCGTCCGCGCCTGGTGGAGCGGATCCGGTCGGCGATCATCGACCCCGAGGCGGCGCACCTGACCTGCTTCAATAGCACGGCGCTGGAACGGAGCCTCGCCGTTCGGCTGGGCATCCCGCTCTACGGCAACGACCCGCAACTCAACTACCTCGGGACCAAGAGCGGCAGCAGGGAGGCGTTCAGGGAGGCAGGGATCCAGCTGCCCGATGGGTTCGAGCACCTGCGCGACGGGGGCGACGTGGCCGAGGCCCTCGTCGAGCTCAAACGCCGCAAGCCCGGGCTGCGAAAGGCTGCCATAAAGCTGGATGAGGGTTTCTCGGGTGAGGGGAACGCGGTCTTCCCCTACGATGGCGCGCCTGAGGGGAGGGATCTTGCGCGCTGGGTTCGGGACGAGTTGCCGAGCCGCATCAGGTTCGAGGCCGAAGGGGAGACCTGGGAGCTTTACAGTCGGAAATTCGAGAAGATGGGCGGCATCGTGGAGTGCTGGCTGGAGGGGGAGGAGGTGCGTTCGCCTTCAGTCCAGTGCCGTATCAACCCGCTCGGAGAGTCGACCATCGTCTCCACCCACGACCAGGTTCTGGGAGGGCCCTCTGGCCAGATCTTCCTCGGCAGCACGTTCCCCGCAGACGCCGAGTACAGCCGCGACATCAAGGAGGCCGGAGACAAGGTAGGGAAGGTGCTCAAGGAACGCGGTGCCCTGGGAAGGTTCGCCATCGACTTCATCTCCGTCAGGCGCGGGGAGGACTGGGAGCACGCGGCCATCGAGATCAACCTTCGGAAGGGCGGCACCACGCATCCGTACCTGATCCTGCGTTTCCTGACGGACGGGACCTACGATGCGGACGACGGACTGTACTGCACGCCGACGCGGAAGCCCTGCTACTACTACGCCTCGGATAACCTAAAGAGCCCTGCATACGAGGGCCTGACCCCCGATGACCTCGTGGATATCGCCGTTGACAACGGCCTCCACTTCGACGGCGCGTCCCAGCAGGGGGTCGTGTTCCACCTCATCGGGGCGCTCTCCCAGTACGGCAAGGTCGGCACCGTCTGCATCGGCGACAGCCACGAGAACGCCAGAAAGTACTATCGGGATACCGTCGCTGTTTTGGACCGCGAGGCGCGGCGGTAACAGGATCGGCCCGGACTAACCGGTGAACAGTGTATAGGCTCCGTAAGCTAGAGAGGCGGCGAAGGCAAGAACGGCCAGGACCTTCATCGCGGCGGGCGAGCTTCTCCACAAGCCTTTGATCCACCGTCCTAATCTTCCCAGCCTCGCACCCACCCTGTCGAAGAGGCGGGCCAGGAGTAGGAACTCGCCGGCGAGCAGCCACAGCCCGATGGCGATGATGTAGCTGGGCCCTGGCGTTGGGATAAACACGAAGCCCATGATTATTAGTATTGGGCCGCAGAAGAGGCTGAAGGGCCTCCAGTATACCGATACCAGGCCCTTCCTGGTGCGGCGCTGGTGGAAGTGGTAGCGGCTCTGGTAGCGGTGGCCGGCGTCGATCTCCCTGAAGGTCCGCCAGTGACGCCAGCCCGCTTTCGTCTTTGCGATCGCACGCTTGATATGTTCGAACCGGCGCAGCTAGAACAACGATCCGCTGAAAAGCAAGAGGTAGACGACGTAAATGGTGGTTGCGACACAGAGCGCGGCCGCCAGGATCACCGCGATCTTGCCCAGAACGGAAGCCTGCCAGATCTTGTGGATGAGTCGCCCGAGCTTCCTTAGCCATACTTCGAGCCAGTCGAGGAAGCGGGCTGCAGGGAGGACTTCACCGGCCAGGATCATGAGCCCGATGAAGACCGTGGCCCAGCCGGGGCCCGGCAGTGGGGCAAGGACCAGGCTGCCGAGGGCGATGACGGCGCCGATGGTGATCAGGAAGATCCTCCATGCCATGTGACTCTGTTCGTCCTGCCGCCGGCGACGGTAATGGTCCTTGAAGCGTTGTCCGGGCTTGCTCTCCCTGAACGCCCGCCAGTGCTGCTTTAGCTGCTCGATCATATATAGATCATTCCTCATCGTGGCCCGTTTGACA
>DASQWQ010000085.1:0-4358 GCA_035640175.1 Rubrobacter sp.
GGGAAGCTGAACCCGCCGCCCACGCGGGAGATCCCTATCCTCATCGGTGGCGGAGGCGAGAAGGTTACGTTGCGCATCGTCGCCGAGCACGCCAGCATCTGGCACGGTTTCGGGAACCCCGAGCAGGCAGCCCGAAAGAGCGGCATCCTGGACGATTGGTGCGAGAAGGTCGGGCGCGACAAAGAAGAGATAGAGCGCTCCATTTCGGTCAGGCCGGAACTGGTCAAAGAAGCCGACCGCTACGTGGAGAACGGTATCACCCACCTCGTCATGGGCTTCAGCGGCCCCGACTACGACCTGAGCCCCCTGGAGGATCTCATCGCCTGGCGCGACGATTACAGGGAGCGCAACGGAGAGACCATCGCGAGCTGACGGGCCGGCTCTCGCTAGAGACGGAGACCCGGCCCGAGATCGGCGGCCGGACGAACTCTCTGGACCCCGACTAACCGGCCTCGATCGCCCCATCCAGGTCGGCGATGAGGTCCTCCTTGTCCTCAATGCCGACGGAGAGGCGCATGAGGCCATCGGTGACACCCCTGGCCTCACGTTGCTCGCGCGGGATGGCGGCGTGGGTCATGGTGGCAGGGTGGGTTATTAGGGACTCGACCCCGCCGAGCGACTCGGCGAAGTGGAAGACCCGCGTCTTCTGCACCGCCGCGTAGGCAGCCTCCGCGCCGCCCTTGAGGGTGAACGAGACCATCCCCGAAAACCCGCCCATCTGCTTTTTCGCCAGCTCGTGCTGGGGATGGTCAGGCAGGCCAGGGTAGTACACCTTGTCGACCTCGGGATGGTCTTGTAAGAACTTGGCGACGTCGAGGGCGTTCTCCTCGTGCTGGCGCATGCGGACGGCGAGGGTCTTGAGGCCGCGGAGTACGATCCAGGAGTCGAAAGCGCCTGGCACGGCGCCAGCGGCGTTCTGGTAGAACTTGATCCCCTCGTGGAACTCCTCGTTCGACGTCGCGACAGCCCCACCGACGACGTCAGAATGGCCGCCCATGTACTTGGTCGTGGAGTGGACCACGATGTCAGCGCCAAGAGTGAGCGGGTTCTGGAAATAAGGCGAGGCGAAGGTGTTGTCCACCGCGACGAAGGCGCCCCGCTCGTGCGCCATCTCCGAGAGCTTCGCTATGTCGGAGAGGGTGAGCATCGGGTTGGTCGGGGTCTCGATCCAGAGCAGCCTCGTCTCGGGCCTTAGCGCTTCTTCGACGGAGGCAGCATCCGTGGTATCCGCGTAGGTGAAGTCAAGCCCGCCGGATCGCGGGAGGACCTTATCGAAGAGTCGGTACGTGCCGCCGTAGAGGTCGTCGCCGGTGACGACGTGGTCCCCCGGCGAGAGGAGGCTCATCACCGCGGTCGTCGCGGCGAGCCCTGAGGCGAAGGCGAGGGCGTACCCGGCGCCTTCGAGGGCCGCCACGCACTCTTCTAGGGCTGTGCGGGTCGGGTTGCCCGTCCGGCTGTACTCGTAGCCCTTGTGCTGGCCTGGCGCCTCCTGGGTGTAGGTGGAGGTCTGGTAGATCGGGACTATCGTCGCCCCCGTCGCGGGATCAGGGTCCTGCCCCGCGTGTATGGCGCGCGTGGAGAACCCGCTGCCTGCGAATTTCATGATCCCTCCTCGAAGACGCGGTAGGACCTTTCGAGGTCCTCCTGTGTAGCGTCCGAGTTGGCGAGCACCCAGTCGTCGTCGAAGGCCTTGGAGACGTAGTTGCGCCCGGTGTCTGGCAGCAGAACGACGACCACGGCGTCCTCGGGCAATCCCTTCGCCGCGCGGACCGCCCCGACGGCGGCCATCCCGCACGAGCCCCCGACGAAGAGACCCTCTTCAGACATCAGGCGGCGGGTCATGAGGAACGATTCGCGGTCGTCTACCTGGATCACCTCGTCCACTACGGATGGGTCGTGGTTACCGGGGTAGAAGTCCTCCCCGACGCCCTCGACGGCGTACTGGTGTACGTTGTCGGGATCGGAGAATATAGATCCCTCGGGGTCGACGCCGACGACCCTGACCTCGGTGCTCTGCTCTTTGAGGTAGCGGCCCGTTCCCGTGATGGTTCCGCAAGTGCCCATCCCAGCGACGAAATGTGTGATGCGACCTTCCGTCTGGCGCCAGAGCTCGGGGCCTGTAGTCTCGTAGTGGGCAAGAGGGTTGGCCGGGTTCTCGTACTGGCCAGGTTTGAAGCCGCCCGGGATTTCCTCTGCCAGCCTCTCGGCGACGGCGTAGTAGCTCTCGGGGTCATCGGGCGGCGTAGTCGGCGTGACGATTACCTCGGCGCCCATGGCCTCGAGGAGGTCCTGCTTCTCCTTGCTCACCTTATCTGGCATCACGCAGATGCATCTATAGCCCCTGACCGCGGCAGCCATGGCTAGGCCGGCCCCCGTGTTCCCGCTCGTCGGCTCGACGACGGTCCCGCCGGGCCTGAGAAGCCCCTCCTTCTCGGCGATCTCGAGCATCTTGACGGCGGGCCTGTCCTTCACAGAGCCGGCGGGGTTCAGGTACTCGACCTTCGCGAGGAGGGTGGCCTCTATGCCCTCGTCACGTTCTATTTTGCCCATACGGATCAGGGGCGTGTTCCCGACGGCCTCGAGCACATCTTCGAAATAGTGCATCCCGGTAGATTACCATCACCCGCTCCTCCGAACGCCTTCGCGTATAATCCCCGCCCATGGGAGAGAGCCTTTGGAAGAACGAACGCGTCCCCGGCGAGGTGGAACTCGCGATATGCTGCGCCGGGGGAGGTTCAGACCCCGTGGTCTGCCTGCACGGCATCACGGCCCAGCACAGGGCTTTCAACGCCGCGGCACGCTACCTGGAAACGTCGCGCGGCCTCGTCGGCGTTGACCTGCGCGGGCGTGGAGACTCGGACAAACCCGAGTCGGGATACAGCCTCGAGGTGCACGCGGCCGACGTGGTCCGCGTCCTCGACCACCTCGGGCTGGAGAGCGCCGTCCTGGCAGGGCACTCGATGGGTGGCTTCGTCGCCCTGAAGACGGCCCTCATGTTCCCCGACCGCGTTCGCGCCATCGTCTTGCTCGACGCCGGCTGGCCCCGTGTCGAGAGCACGCCAGAAGAGATGAGCGAAGAAGAAAAACAGGAGGCCGCCGCGTTGGAGGAGGGCCTCGCACGGGCCTTCAAGCGCCTGGACATGATCTTCGAAAGCCCTAAAACCTACCTCGACTTCTGGTTCCCCGGCCAGAACCTGAAGATGGACGACCTGCCCCGGGACCTCGCCGACTACTATCTCTACGACCTCGGGGAGGTCGAAGGCGGCTACAGGCCAAAAGCCTCGCGTGCGGCGGCGGAAGAGGACTCACCTTCCGTGTCCTCCACCAGCCCGACGGCTGAAGAGATGCGCGGCGTGGGTTGTCCTGTCGCGGTGGTGCGGGCCTCGCAGGGCTTCTTCCCCGGCAGCAACCCGCTCATCTCAGACGAGGTTCGCGACATGATGGCAGGATCGCTCGACATCCGCACGGAGATATTGCTGGAAGGCGCGAACCATTACACGATGTTGTGGCCTGAGTACACACGCGTATGGGCCGATAAGGTTTTCAATCAGCCTTTCTGGGAGCGCTGAGCCTGAACTGGAGTTGACCTTTATCTGTTAGATGCATGAGGTCTAGAGTTCCATTATCTATTTGTTGGCCTAGGGAGTAGGCGAAAAGAGCTTCCAGGGGCACTACACGCACCTGTCCACCACGCATAAACTTGTGCAGGCCCGGCGGGGATATCGTCGGGACGAGCATCGGTCTTCGCCCACGCCTTCCAGTCGCCGTCGGTCTTCAACCCGAGACCACGGGCGAACTCACGGGCCTCAACAAACGGGCGGTAGGTACGCATGCGGGGGCTTACGTATCCTGTACCAAGCCAGTCGCCGGTACTCACCCACTGCTCTTTGTAAACGCTTGCGAGGTGGGAGGGGATATCGCTGGGGCGCTTATCACTCTTGGCCCACTCATTCCATTCTTTTTGCCCAGCAAGCCCTAAGCCCCTGACGTACTCACGGGCTTCCTCGAAGGGCCTCCACTCCCAGGGCGACGTAAGGCTGGGGTAACCCTTTTACGGTGGATGCAGCCCTGATGTACGATACTCCGTGTGTACCTGGAAAGGCTCCTCGTGCAGTAGAGAGGAAGATTTTGGCGTCGGAGGTCTGGCAGTTCCTGATGGTCGTCCTAGGGGTCTTCATCGTCGCCCTGTTGTGGCTCTTCGTCGTTTATCTTCCAGGACGTACCATGGAGCGCTGGGAGGACCAACGCCCTGGTCGCGGCGACGGGAAGACAGCGTCTCCGGCAGGTCCGGGTAGTACAGAGGAGCCCTCGAAGCCGGGACGGTAGCGTCTCATATACGATAGGGCTGGATACACGTA
>DASQWQ010000086.1:0-5804 GCA_035640175.1 Rubrobacter sp.
GTTCGGTACCAGATTGACCAGCGCGTATCCTGATAAGTGCTCGCGGGCTCGTCTGTACCTGAGCTGGCGTTCGTAGCCGGAGAGGACCGAGGCGGAGAAGTCCTGCCTGACGTGAGCCTCGTGGGCCCAAGATGCGGCCAGCCGGCCAGACTCAAGCGCGTAACCGACGCCCTCCCCGCTTACCGGGTGGACCATGCTGCCTGCGTCCCCGACCGCCACAAGCCCTTGGTCATAGCGTTTCGCGCCCCACATCCCCATTTTGAGCGACCAGCTCGTCGGCGGACCTTCCGGCGTGGCGTTCTCCAGCCAGGCGGCCAGCTGTGGCTCTTCGAGAAAGCGGTCATAGAAGTCTTTGAGGTTCCGGCCCGTACGGGCGAGCGACGCCGTCGAGACGCCTGCCCCGACGTTCGCGCTTCCGTCTCCGAGGTAGAACACCCAGCCGTAACCCGCGCCGTTCGAGTTCATGTCCTCAGTGATAAAGATGTGCAGGTCCTGCTTGTCAGGGCCCGCTACGGCGGTGAAGTATTGTCTGCGGGCGACGGCATTCTGGTGGGCCTTCATCCCTTTTCCCGCGAAGCCTCCGACACCGTCGGCCACAACCACCATGGGGGCTTCGAAGCGTAGGGTTTCGTCCGCCTCCGTGGCTTCGAGACCAGTAACCCTGCCTGACGCCGACCTCACGAGGTCAGTGGCCCTTACCCCGGAACGAAAATGGGCGCCGGCTGAGGTCGCGCGTTCGAGAAGCCTGCCGTCGGTCTCCTTGCGCTTTACTACATAGCCCTGAGGACCGTGCAGGGTAGGGGGGACGCCCTGGCGCAGGTAGGCCGTGCGGGTGTATATGGAGAATCCCGTGAACTTGCCGTGGTGCGGCTCGTCGAGCCAGTCGGCGAGCCCCATCAGCGCGACCTCCGAGGCGGCGTGCGGCATCAGCCCGTCGCCACAGGTCTTGTCCCTGGGGAACTCCTGCCTGTCGATGAGCAGTGTGTTCAGCCCCGCCTTCGCGGAGTGGTAGGCTGCTGAGGAGCCGCCAGGACCGGCTCCCACGACCACGAGATCGTACCGCTCGGCCATCGTCCTCCTTCTCGAAACCCTCCCAACTGTGCCAGAATTATACTTCTGCTACGAGGAGGAGGGAACTTGGTCGACCGCAACCGGCCTGCACGCTACGAGGTAGGAGAGCGCGCGGCCCTAAGAGCTACCGGTCAGCCGGTAGAGATACTCGACGTCAGGCGGGGCGAGTTCGTCCCCGCCTTCGTCTACAAGGTGCGCGTCCTCGCAGAGAAGCCAGCACGACCCTACAATCTTTCTGTGCCTGAGCATGATCTGTCGGACCTTCGGTCCTAAGCATGTCAGCACGTCGTCCGGCTTCGCCAGGCGGCTTATCAGCTTGTCAGCGCAAGCCCTGGCTGACTGGCTGACAAGCGGAAGCGAAGCCGGACGGCGTGCTGACTACCGGCGAAGGCTAGAAGCCCTCGCCGGTAGTCACGTTCATGTAGGCGACGTCGACCAGAGGAACACCGGTCGTGAGGGCCTGTTGTACGCACTGGGTGAGGACCTCGGCGGCGACGCCCGAATCGGGGAAGTGGCCGTCTAGGAGACGGGCGGCGCGGGCTATCTCGTAGAACGAGAAACGGCGCCGCTGGCCGGTCAGCTTGTAGACCGCCTCAAGGACCTCGAAGCGCAGGGAGATCAATTGCTCCAGCCTCCAGCGAATCTCGTCTACGGTGAGGCTAATGGTCTGGTAGAGGCGCGCGATCTCGGCCACCTGGACGAGGCTCTGGGGGCGCTTGGCGAGACGCCCGACGGAGTTCTCGTCGAGGTAGCGCCGCGCCGTGATCCGCGCGAGCGCCAATCGTCCTTCCGCACTCTCGTAGTCGGCCAGGGTCCGCAACTCCCCCCCGCCCCTGAAGGAGCCTGCCCTGATCTCCTGGTGGCCAACGAAGGTGCGTGGGGTATGGCCGCCTGCGTAGTAGGAGATCTGGCGTGCCATCCTCCCTGCCTCGGGAGAGTCGACCTCGCTTCTTATCTCGACCCATCTGCGCACGGTGCCTGAGTACAACCGCTCTAGCGCTCTCCACGTCGCGTCCCCGCGCAGGTCCACCTCGCCAGGCCTCTCCGTCACCACGGAAACCCGCGCGCCGGGCAGGGTGTCGCTGTAAGCGTCCCTCACGGCCGCGAGCAGTGCTTCGAACTCTTCGTCAACGGTCCCAGACAGGTACCTGCGCCGCTCGGCAGGGAGCACGTACATGAGTCGGCTCTTGATCCTGCGCTCTTTGCCCTCGGAGGACTTGAGCCGGTCGATGGCCGCGTAGAGCTCCCTGCGCCGACGGTAGACGAGACCGGTCAGCTCCTCCACCTCGGGGTCGGTCGCCGAGGCTCTGGACCAGGCCTCATCACGCGCCGAGCATGCCGCCTCGTGGGCGTTCTCGGCCCTGATAACGGCCCGCTGCTCCGCTTCCCGCTCCGTCTGGGCCTCGCCCAGCTCTCGCTCGAGGGTCTCTATTGTCGAGGACATTCGACATTCCCCGTTCCCTCTCAACGCACAGATCCACAGCCATTCTACAGCACACCGTCCGCCTGCGGTGCTTCCCGGTAGCCGAGCGCCGGAAAGTCGCGCAACGACTACTTTCTCGGTTGCGTGGGTTGTCGAGAACGTGTACATTTCTACTAGTTATCCGAGGTGCGATGAGAGGAGATTCACGTGGACTTCAACACGGGATCTGGCGGTAGTGGGGGGTCGGGCGGGCCGCCACGGGTATCTGGTGGTGCTTCGGGTGGGGAGTTCAACTACAGCGATCCCGTCCAGAGCTTCATAAACACGGTGAGAAACGTCGTCACAGCACCCGTCGGCTTTTTCCGCGGCATCAGGCGCGAGGGCGACTTCGTAAACCCTTTGATCTTCGCGATCATCTGTTACGAGGTTTCAGCGATCCTGGGCGGCCTGCTCAGTCTAGTGGGAGTAACCGGCAGCCGGGGGTTCGGCTCTTTCCTCGTCTCCATAATCCTCGCCCCGATCTTCGCCGCCATCGGTCTGTTCATCGGGGCCGGCATAATCCACCTGCTCGTGATGCTGATCGTAGGTTCGCGCAACTCGGGCTTCGAGGGTACGTTCAGGGTAAGCGCTTACTCCTCCGTGACCAGCCTCGTAAGCTGGATACCCGTTATCGGGTGGATAGCCAGCCTGTACGGTATCTACCTGGCCATAATGGGGATCAGGGAAGTCCACAACACCAGCACGGGTAAGGCTGCGATCGTGGTCCTCATACCCGCCGTGGTGGTTATCCTGCTCGCGCTGATAATCATAGCCGCCATTGGGGCCGCTATTTTCTTCGGCACCCAGCAATAGACGGCGAGCCTCTGATACGGTCCGTAGTCGGGAATAGCTGCCCTCGCACCTGGCCGCTATACTGTCGGCGGTCTACAGCGAAGGGGGTTTGCGCGTGGCGCAGACGGTTACTCTCATACCGGGCGACGGAATTGGGCCGGATCTCACGGACTCCGTAAAGGAGGTTATAGGCGCGCTCGACGTCGACGTCGAGTGGGAGATCGCCGAAGCCGGCGAGACGGTGATGGACAGGGAAGGTACGCCTCTACCGGAGTCCGTGCTCGATTCCATCCAACGCAACAAGGTGGCGCTTAAGGGCCCGCTGACTACGCCGGTCGGGACAGGGTTCCGGTCTGTGAACGTGGCGCTACGCAAGGAGCTCGACCTCTACGGGAACATCAGGCCTGCCTTGAGCCTGCCCGGGGTGGAGACACCGTACGAAAACATCGACATCGTAATCTACCGCGAGAACACCGAGGACCTCTACGCCGGCGTGGAGCACACCGTCGGCAAGCACGCAGCGGAGTCGATCAAGATCATCACCCGTGAGGGTACGGAGCGCATCTGCCGGATGGCGTTCGAGCGCTCTAAAGAGCAGGGCCGCAAGCACATCACCGTCGTCCACAAGGCCAACATTATGAAGTTCACGGACGGCCTGTTCAGGGATGTCTTCTTCGAGGTCGCCAGGGACTACGAGAACGACTTCGAGGAGATAGACGACCGCATCGTCGACAACATGAGCATGCAGCTCGTAATGAAGCCGAACCTCTACGACGTTCTGGTCTGCCCCAACCTCTACGGCGACATCCTGTCGGACCTCTGCGCAGGACTCACGGGCGGGCTCGGCGTCGCCCCTGGGGCCAATATAGGAGAGGAGATCGCGGTCTTCGAGCCTGTCCACGGCTCGGCACCGAAGTACGCCGGACAGAACAGAGCCAACCCGCTCGCGACGTTGCTTTCGGCCAAGAACATGCTCATCCATCTCGGGTATGGCGAGGAGGCCGACAGGATGCAGACGGGGATAGAGGCGGCGCTGAAGAGCCCTGAGACGCGTACAAAGGACCTCGGCGGCAGCGCCGGAACCAGGGAGTTCACGCAGGCCATCGTCTCGAACCTGTAAAATCGGGGTGCGGATCGTTACGAACGGACATCGGAGGCTGGTGCTGGCCGGTAGCGACAGAACCTGTAGGGGAGCGGGTACGCGGCCATACGGTCTGGTAATGGCCGGGTTCAGCCGCGGTTAGCGAGGGCGGCCCTGTGCGCATCGCGTTCTTTACCGAGACCTTCCTTCCGGCCACCGATGGCGTTGTCACGAGGCTCAGGCACACCATAGAAGAGTTGCTCGGGATGGGCGACGAGATGCTCGTGATCGCCCCCAAGTACGGGGAAGGTCCAGGATCATACGAGGGGGTTCCGATCCACCGCGTCTCCAGCGTGCCTTTTCCGCCCTATCCCCAGATAAAGCTTGCTCCTATAAACCCTGGCGTAGGCACCGCGCTGCGCGGCTTCGGGCCCGAGCTGATCCATGCCGTCAACCCTTTCGTTCTCGGAAGGGGAACTCCTTTCTACTCCAGGCGCCTGGACGTCCCTCTGGTGGCGTCCTACCACACGAACATCGCTGCCTACGCCCGCTTCTACGGGCTCGGACTCTTCGACCGCGCCACGCGCTGGTACACCAGAAAGCTGCACAACACGGCCGCCATCAACCTCTGCACCTCAGAGGCGACGCTCCGGTACCTTGCCGACGAGGGTGTCGAGCGGCTGCACCTGTGGCCACAGGGTGTTGATGCCAGGCGCTTCCACCCCGACAAGTTCTCGAAGGATTGGCGGGTCAGGCTGACGAGCGGCCACCCGGCGGAGCGGCTTCTGCTCTACGTCGGACGCCTCGCTCACGAGAAGAACATCGGTAATCTCAGGGTCGTTCTCGGCGAAGTACCTGGAGTGCGTCTCGCCCTCGTCGGAGACGGACCCGCGCGCAGAGATCTCGAAGAGGAGTACGCGAATACGCGGACGGTCTTTACGGGAGTGCTGCAGAACGAGGAGCTCGCGGCTGCGTTCGCCTCCGCCGACGCTTTCTTGTTCCCTTCGACCACGGAGACGTTGGGGATAGCGATGATCGAAGCCCTCGCCTCCGGGCTGCCCGTGCTCGCCGCCAGGACGGGGGCGGCCGGGGAGGTGGTGGACGAAGGCGAGACAGGACTTCTCTACGATCCTGGTTCCGACGCAGCTCTCGTCGCCGCTGTCCGAAAGATTGTCGCGGACGATGGCCTGCGCGCACGGATGGGACGTAACGCCCGCGCGTCCGCGGAGAGGCGCGATTGGGGAACTTCGACGCGCACGTTGCGCGGATACTACGAACAGGCGCTGGTGGAGAGATGAGTGAAGCGAAGGCCAAGCTCAAGAGCGGGGGGAAGCGCTTCTCCAAGTTCTCCATCGTCGGGCTCTCCAACGCTGTCATAGACATCGGGGTCTTGAACCT
>DASQWQ010000087.1:0-3030 GCA_035640175.1 Rubrobacter sp.
CAGGGCCTTCCCGTGGATGCGGGGCATCAGGTAGTTGCCCTCGACCTGTTGGATAATCAGGAAGGCGACGAGCGTGAGGATCGTGGCCGTCGGCGAGACCGTGAGAGCCACCGCCACCGCGGGTATCGCCCCGAGCCAGGCTCCCGCGTAGGGGATGATGCCGGTGAGGAAGACCCAGGCGCCGAGGGCGATGGCGTACGGCACGCCTATCAGGTACAGGACCAGCGCCGAGACCGCCCCCTGGATGAAGAGGTCCAGCAAGAGCCCGCTCAGGTAGCGGGAGAACGAGTGCTCGAAGGCGTCCCACAGGTCCCTGGCGTCGTGGCGGTAGCGGGTCGGGGCCGCCCTGAGGTAGGCCAACTTTATCCTGCGGGAGTCCGCCAGCAGGTAGGCCGCGACGAAGACCACCCCGAAGAGGGAGAGCGCGGCGCCGAAGACGCCCGAGACCAGGTTGAAGTCGCTCCCCGCCACGCCCCCGGCGAGCGCCCCGGCGCCGTCCGAGAGGTCTTCCTCTATCTTTGAGACGGCCTGCTCGGCCGTGCCCGGCAACAGGCCCCTATCGTCCAGAAACTCGAACGCGGTCAGCAGGTAGCGTTCGGCGCCGGTCAGCGAGCTGGATAGTATTTCGGTCAGCGTCCCGGATTGGCGCGCGAGTAGCGGCGCCACGAACAGGGTGGCCAGCGCGATCAGCGCCGCTACCGCCATGAAGGTGAGAACGACGGCCAACCCACGCGACCTGCGCGGCATGAGGCGCGAGAGCAGGCGCACGGGGAAGGAGAGGACCGTCGCCAACGCCAGGCCTCCCGCGACCGTGACGAGGGCCAAAGGGACCTTCCACGTCACCAGCACCAGCGCGGCGACGACCGCCAGGATGGCGGCCACGGCGAGGACGGTGCGGAGGCGCCTTGGGACCCTGATGGGGGTCGGCCATGCCCTTCCTCCTCGGACCGTCGAGGCGGCGGTTGCCTTACCGGCGGTTGCCTTACCGGCGGTTGCCTCGCCTGGTTTCGTCTCGTCCGGTACGGTGACTTTGCTCATCTTTCTTCCTTTCCGGGACCCGCGTCCCCCGGTGGTCGGGAGAGAGGCGCCTCGGCTCGCTCTTTGAGGGCTCGGTTCGTCTCCTCGAAACCCCGCTGCGTATTGGTGTCGAGGTTACGGGCGGACAGAGGGACCAGCAGACCCTTGAACGCCTCTCGCTGGATGAAACGAACACGGTTGTCTTCCAGCAGCTGGATGGTGAAGACGTGCTCACCATCGAATAGGCCCGGCACCAGTAGGTGGCCTAGCCACCGCAGCTCGCGGTTGGGTTCAGCGTTTAGAACCTTGGGCTTGAAGGTCATGCCCCTGCTATTGGGAGGCTCGAGGCGAACATCGAGGTGCTCCCCGGTGGTGGGCTCGCCGCTGATTCGGCGGATGAACGGGTTCCACCGGGGATAGGAAGCGAAGTCGGTGAGGATGAGCCATGTACGCCCCGCGCTAGCGGTGATCTCGATCTCGGAATGCAGCTCCCTCATCCGCACGACCTCCTATGACACTCAACGTGTACTTCCGGCAGTTCGGTGAACAAGCTAGTCTCGCAGGCTCGGGACGGTGTCCTAACCCAAGACGCCATCCCGGTTCAGGTGTAGTTACTCTGCAGTTGCGCCGCTTGGTACTTCGGAGTGAGACTTCAGACTCTGTTCGGCGACGCCCAAAGCCTCCTCGTCCAACTTTGCCTGTTGCGCCATATTCCATACCTGGGCGATTACTACCGGCCAGAAAACCAGCAAGGTGATCGCCGTCGGGATTGCCTGCTGCCCGAAGATCCCTACGCCTGCTTCTACCCTGGTCCCGTTTGCTACGGGCTCTATCCTTACGTTTAGGGCAGTCTTCAAACCTATGATGGCCTTGAAGATGCCCCCCTTGCGGATGCTGACTTGCACCCCTCCGGTACGGATGGGCGTTTCGGTCACCTCGAAGTCTTGCTGCTCGAAGTGGCGCATCACGTCCTGAGCGACGGGAGAGAGGTCCTCAACAACGTAGGCAACGGTGTGCGAAGAATCGAAAGTTCCCATCAGGTGCCTCCTTTCAGAGTAGGCGTCTGTGCCCTGCCGGTATCTTCTCCGTGGTCTCCTTCTAGCGTGTCCTTTACCGCGGTATCACGGAAGTGGCTTCCAGGCGCTTAACTTGCAGGGTGTTGAGCACCGCCAACTCGCCCAACGCCTCGGTGGCGACGGCTTTGGCCTCCGGCGAAAGTGCCAGTTCTAGCTGCTGCAGGAGCGAAGTTACCCTTCGGGTTTGTTCGACGAGCTCGGCATCGGTTATCGTCTCATCCTCGACGATCCTTCGGTAGGACTCCATCTCGACGACGTATTCGTCTAGCATCAAGGTGCCCGTCTCCTGATCGAACCATGGTCTTTGCGGGTTTGTGGTCATGACTTCCTCCTTGTCGATGGGTGGCGATTGCCACCAGTGCCAACGCTCCGATGCGGTGCTCCGCGGGTCTGTGCCAGCGTGTCTCCTTTCGTGCGGGTCTTCTGTTCTGGCGGAGGTGGCGCCTCCAACCCGGCCGGCTCGTTCATCGCGTCCGCCGCGCGCGACAGGTCATCGCGAGGGCCGACGCGGCCGAGCCTCCCGCGGGTGGCCACCACGAGCACCAGGGCCGCCGGAGCCCCCGGCATCTCCGCGAACAACCGGTCCATCTCGCTGCGCGCGTCCCCCGTATCCCTGAACGGCACCGTAGCCATACGCCAACCTCCTCTGGGTCTCAAGGCCCCGCGATTAGGACCAGTCCTTACCGTCGCCTGCTACCGTATTGCCGGGGCGTGGTATGGACGTGAGAGAAGCGTGGTAGGCGAGCGAATCCAAGGCGCCCTACGCCGAGTCTGCTCCTCTCCGCGGAACCTCGCCCCGCTTTGTTTGCTGCGATCCTCTGGAACCGCCGATAAGCAAATGGGTTCCGGTGACATTGCTAAGCCCCCCGCGTCTCAAGCTGGATCCGATAGAGGGCTTTCCAGTTCCCCGGCCTCGAAGACCAGTTCCGGAGACCAC
>DASQWQ010000088.1:0-4385 GCA_035640175.1 Rubrobacter sp.
ATGGGCTTGAGTAGATACAAGGTGGCAGCGGCGCTCGCAGTCTCCGACATGGACCGCGCTAGGAATTTCTACAAAGAGAAGCTCGGCCTTTCAGTGGGTATCGACTCGGGCGACAACGTGCAGTATCGTTGCGGGGAGGGGACCATGTTCCATGTCTACCTCTCGCCCGAGCACGCTGGCAACTCTACGGCGACTCTGGCTGGCTGGGGCGTCGATGACATCGACAGAGTCGTAGACGAGCTCAGCTCTAAGGGCGTCGCCTTCGAGCACTACCACGAAGGGCCGATCATCACCAACGAGAAGGGCATCGCCACGTTCGAGAGAGACGCTAAGGTCGCCTATTTCAAGGATCCGGACGGCAACACCCTCTCGATCGCTCAAGCGCCGCGTTCCTGAGTGCGCTCAGACGCCGTCTGGAGCGTGCGAGACCGCTTATTCATCAAGTGCCTAGAACAATGATTCTGCGAACTTCGCCTGTTATGAATTATCGGAAGTTCGTCTGTACAGTTCTACGAAGTTGAGCTTGGATGCTCGGAGGTCTCGGCTCTGAGACGACCCCCCACGATGGTGAGCAGGTACACCGCGTCGCTCAAGGCCACCACCGTGTGCCGCACCCCGGCGTCGCAAGTGAGCAGAGCCTCAGGTCCCGCCTCGACCACCGCCTCTGCCGCCTCAAGGCGGATGCGCCCCTCACGCACGCTTAGGCTGAAGGGACCCGGCGCAGCGTGCTCCTCGAGCCTATCGCCAGCCTTCATAACCAGGAGCACCACGTTCATGCCCTCGCCCTTGCGCAGCGTGATGGAGCTGCGCTGCCCTCGGTGCCAAGCCCCCTCCTCTCGCAGACGCCCTACCTCGGCCTCCAAGTCGAACCTCTGCACAGGCCCGTGTAAAGGGCGCTCCGACCCGGGGTGCGGTCTGCTCGACATACCCTCGCCTCCTTCGCTACGGTGCCGGCTTTCACTCGATATCACAGTAATATGCACCCCGCAAGGTCTTGCCGAAGGACATCCAGAGACAGGAGCTGGGTAGAAAACTAGCTTATGGAAGTGTCAGAGACGCTAGGGGGTTCCACGTCGTCGTAGATGCGCGCGTCAAATGGGTTCAGGAATAAAAGTGGGGACAATTATGGGATCTCCCCGTAAGGCGGGGATATGTATCGGGTCGAAAGACAAGAGGACGCCACGAAGACGGAGATGGTCATCATACGCAACGTCGTCTATTGCACGAAGGACGGCCTCAGGAGGGGGATCAATAGGCATCCTTGCGGTTAGGCCGCCCTGCAGACCCGTTGCCCGCACCTTACGTGACTCGGTGCGCGTGTACTCTATCTCGGCATCGGCCCTGAGGCATACCCTCGTTGCCTCCATTCCCAGAAAAGGAGGTAGCGCCCGAGGAACCTTCACACTGTGGAGCACGTCCTCTTCTTTGAACTCCGCGTAGCGGTTCAGTTCCGTACTGAAGTAGAGGCGCCAGTAACCCTTCTTAGCGCTCCTGCCCAATAGTCCCAAGAGCGACACCGTGGGAGTGGGTGGCTGGGAGGGGTCGGGCAGTAGGCTTTCAACGAGTTGATCAGGAACGAGTGCCTGAGTAGGAACGACTATAGGGTCTTCCCCTTCGGGATTACGGGTCTTGTCTTCGTTAGCCATGGTCCTCCTCGGCAACTCGCTGCGGGACGTGGTAAGAGCTTGTCGAACGACCCTGGTTCTCACGACAGTCTTTATTAAGGCACAAGGCGATGGATTGTCGATGAATTTGCATCTTTTCAGCAGCGGGCTCCGTGACCTCACGCTTCTATTCACCCAAGTGCGTGGAATAGAAATTCTCCGAAGTTCGCGGTAGCAAGCAACCTCACTCGGGCGGGGGTTGAGGCATCGGGACGGGGCTACCGAATTTTCTGTCCACCGTGGTAGACACGCTGGCCGCATTCGTGGCGTGCATTTGTTGCGAGCGGTTGCGACTTGTTACCTCCGGACTTTCCGAGAATTGCCCACTGGCCTCCGGTACTCATAGCACCCTCGGGCCTTCGAGCGGACCCCCACGTGAGAGGCCTTGTGGTTTGTCCCACTCCTCGTTCAGCCGCGCTCTGCGCCTAGCCTCCACCAGCGCCGCCTCGACCGCGGCGTGGCGGCCTCCAGCCTGAGACGGAGGGCGCCATGCTCTGAGCCGGTGAGCCAATGGTAGGCCTCCGCCTTCAAGGCGGCCAGCTCCCCCGCCAGGCCGGAGAGGTCGCGGGCCGTGTCCCTGGTAACCTCCTTCGGGTCTTGCGGTCCCATCTGCGGCAGCCTAATCCTCTGCCCGAAAACCGTGGAGTAAGCCCTGGCCATACTCTTGCTCGTGCTCGTCTATCCACAACACCAGCGCGGGCTTCTCCGTCTCCATCGCCACGTGTCGGATGGTCGGTATGTCCAACACATTGGCGCGAGTGTAGCGGCGTACGGACTCCAGTTCCTCGAGCACTTTTTTCGGGATTCGGACCGGCTCTTGGTCGCTCATCCGCCGAACCACTTCCGCCACCAGGGCCTCTGTGTGCTTCGCTGATCCTCTAACGTAGCGGAGGGGGGCTGTGCTGCCTTATCGGGCTCCTCCCCGACTGTCTCCGGCGATTCTCGCTCGTCTGGGGGTGCCTCGAGGGCCTGTGGGATCCGTTCGGTTAGGGCTGCGATGATGCGGTCTCTGCGTTCGAGATCCTGATCCCAACGTCTCAGCGCCTCAGCCCGCGTGCGCAACTCTTCATCTCGGGTTGCTATGACGCCTTGCAGGTAGCCGATCTGCTCTCGCCGGTCCTCGACACGCGCCCTCAACTCTCCGACGAGCTCGGTGTTCGGTTGCGATTGATCGGCCGTTTGCTCGTCGTGATGTCGCAATTGGTCGGCGTGTAATCGCACGTAAACGGTACCGTCGGTTCCGGTCTCCTTGTTCAGTGTGCCGCGATACAGGCGAGATCTCACGGCTTCAGGGGAAATACCTAGCAGGTGTGCGGCCTCCGGTATGGGCACGCGCAAACGTTTGCGGATTTGGTCGTCCGTTAGATCGCCGACGGAACGCGATGCATCGGGCATAGGGACAGCATACCGGAATGCACTCGGCCGCGCGAGGTTGCGACCCGCCGGCCTCAGTGGTGCCGTCAAGGGGCAGAGTTCAGGTGGTCGTTACGAGCCATTCTCGCGGCTCTCGAGGAAATTCATCGGGGGTTCATCGCCCCGCGCTACCGTAGAGGGTGCCCGGCGGTCACTCCACAGTGCTTGCACAACAAAACTGCACTCGACCGCCGGGTTTATCTTGCGGATCCTCAAGCGCCCTCAAGCGGGCGCACAAAGATTGAAGCAGCACTCGAGGCTTCACTCGGCAGCCCCAACCACAACTGCACGTCGTTTCATCTTGCGCCGGGAGGGCAACTATGTTTAGGCTACAGAAGAGGAGGGCGGCCGCTTTCACGCGAACCAGGGACGTGGAGGGGGAAGAAGTCCCTGACGTTCGAAGTGAAAACCGCCCTCCGATTCCATTCTACCCATCTGGCGACCGTCCCCGCTATAGGCGGGAGAATGTTTTTTAAGTCTCTTACAATTTAGGGCCGGGGCCGAAAGCCCTTAGACGGCAACGTCGGCACTGTGAACGGATCTAACGCCCGTGCAAGCCCCCATACACGGCCTCTGCCGCAGACGTGTACAGCGAGAAGAGACTCTTCGCCAGGTTCCCTGCCTCCTCTTCCGTCATGGCCTCGAGGGTGCTCTCAGGCAACCCCTGCGCACTTTCCTCCTCCGAGGGTAGCCAGGTTAGCGCCTGGCGGATGTCGGCGTATTCGTCACGAAGGTGGCCAGCAGGGAAGTCATCAGGGAAGATGGGCGCAAGCGTCATCGTTGCGACTTCCAGCCGCTCCTTGACATCTCCCGCACCTACTAACTCCTCGATCGCCTGCTCTAACCTGCCAAATGCGTAGGTGAAGCCTACTGGATCCGCCACCCTCACAGTCCTTTCGGTCTCGCTGTCAGGAACGGGCCGACCGGGTCCTTAGAAGTCTACAGCACGTGCGTCTTGTGGAAATTCATCGGCAGTTCATCGCCCGCTGCTACCGTAGAGGGTGCCCGGCGGCCACTCTAGACTGCAGGCACAACAGCGTAATGGCCGCCGGGTTCGTCCTAAGCTATCCTCGCGCCCATGGTGTGCGTCTCAGTCGTGGGGCCGCGCACGGTGTGACCAAAAAGGCCTCAGATCTGTGTGAACTTCCGGCGGAGTGAGGTCTCGGGACGTGGAGAGGTCCCTAGCGTTGGAGCCAATCTCGATGGAGAGGGCGGTGCCGTCGGTAAAGTGGAAAACCACGGCCTCCGCAGCGTGCATCCCCCGGCGAGACTCGACCTCTCCGTACTCTATGGCCGCTACCGTTTTGC
>DASQWQ010000089.1:0-3321 GCA_035640175.1 Rubrobacter sp.
CGCCGCCTTTCCTGCACGTTTGGCCCCTTCCTTCGCGCGCCTGTCCGGTTTCGAAGTAGGGGCTGCGTTCGTCCCCGGGTTATTGGTTGCACCCCCTCCTTCGTCGAGTTCCGCTAAGAACGCGCGCTCCCGCGCCTCGCCCACCGCTTCGGCGCGGACCACGATCCCTCGCACGGCCTCGTATCGCCCCTCGAAGTCCTTCGAGAAAGCGAATCCTGCTTTGAAGACCGCTTCGCGCAGCTCCCCGAACTCAGGGTCCTCCGCGTACCGCAGCGAGAGCCCGACGCTTCCCCTACCGAGCTCCGCAGCGAGCTCGGGCGCGGCCGCGCCCCTCCCTTGCAAGAACCCCGCGACGGCGCTCGTCGGCACGGGGTTGAACCGTAGGGCCTGTGCGCGGGAGAGGATCGTGGGCAGCACCCCCTCACGCGAGGTCGCGAGCAGCACGAAAACCGTCTCACCTTCGGGTTCTTCGAGCGTCTTGAGGAGCGCGTTCGCGGCCTGGACGTTTAGCGTATCAGCCCTCAGTATGAATACCCTGCGCGCCCCCTCGAAAGGCCGGCTCGCCGCCAAACGCACTATCTCCCTCACTTGCCCGATGGTCGTGAACGCCCCCTGGGGCACTATCTCCGTCAGGTCAGGATGCATTCCCCTTAGCGCCCTGTCTTCCGCAGCCACGTCGCCTCCGGCGACCAGCGCGGCCCCGAACCTCAGCGCCACCATCCGCTTGCCCACGCCGGGAGGACCGTGGAACAAATACGCCTGCGAGACTTCGCCAGTCTTTAGAGCCCGTCCGAGTAGCCGTAGGGCCGTCTCGTTCCCGAGTACGTCCTCGAACCTGTCGTGCCGGTCAGCCATCTGCCTCACGAGTATATTGCAGGGCGCGCATCCTACCCACCACCACCCCGGCGAGGTCCCGCGCCGAGAGCGAGGCGTCGAGGACTTCGATCCTCTCGGACTCAAGACGCGCTAGTTCCTCGAAACCCTCCTTCACACGCCTCATGAAGTCGGCCCCTACTGCCTCGATCCTGTCTGGAGGCATCCCGAGCTCCTTGGCCCGCTGCTCCCTCTCATCCTCGTCGAGCCGCAGATAGAAAGTCCTGTCAGGCACAACGGTCCCGACGGCGTAGGCGTTCAGAGCGCGTACCGCCTCGACGCCGAGTCCCCTCCCGAAGCCTTGGTAGGCGAGGCTGGAGTCCAGGTACCGCTCGCAGAGCACGTTCTCGCCGGCTTCGAGATGCGGGAGTATCGCCCCCCGCACGTGGTCAGCGCGGGCTGCCGCGTACAGGTACGCCTCCGTCCAAGCGTCCATCTTTGTTCCAGGATCCAGGACGACCTCCCTGATGATCTCGGCCGCCGGGGTACCGCCGGGCTCGCGGGTGAAGTGTGTCGAAGGTCTCGAACCTGCGAGCAGTGGTCTGATGGCGCGTACCAGGGTGGATTTGCCCGAGAAGTCAGGGCCCTCGACCGTTACGAAGATGCCCCTCCGAGTACTCTGCGCGGCTGGCCTTCCAGCTAAGCCGCAGCCTCGCGCACGGCGTGCCGCTCCGCCGCCGAGACGTGCGCCTCGAAGAGGCTCTCCTGCTGAGGACCGGCGCCGCGCATCGCCTCGGCGTGCCACTGGACGCCGAGCAGCCACCGCTCGGAGAGGTTCACAGCCTCAACGGCCTCGATCACCCCGTCCGAGGAGCGGCCCGCAACGACCAGCCCTTCGGCGAGGGCTCTTACCCCTTGATGGTGGTAAGAGTTGACCTTTACCACCTCGCAGCCCATGACCTCGGCAATGTAGGACCCGTCCCTGACCCTTACCTCGTGCGTGGGCTGCCACTTGGGGGTTTCCTGCCTGTGCTTGAGCACATCCCACTCCCACTGCGAAGGAAGGTCCTGGTACAGCGTCCCACCAAGGGCCACGTTCAGGACCTGCATCCCCCGGCAGATCCCGAAGACCGGCATCCCACGCCGCAAGGCTAATCTCACCAGCGCCATCTCGAAAGCATCCCGCTCGGGGACCGTTACACCAAGCTCGGGCACCGGCTCCTCGCCGTAGTAGCCCGGGGCCAGGTCGCTCCCGCCGCTCAAGAGCAACCCGTCGAGGCTGTGGATCACCGCCTTAGCAGCCCCCTCATCACCTGCCGGCGGTAAGACCACGGGTGCGCCCCCGGCTCCCGCGACGCCCTCGACGTAGTCGAGGTCGGCCCTCACAAATTTGCCCAACGGACGCTCCGCAACCGCGTCCACATCCTCTTTTAACGTCGCCGTTATGCCTATGATCGGGGGCAAGCTCTACTCACCTTTTAACAGTATCTTAACTCAACTATATACGGCAGAATACCAGACCACAACGATGATGGCGAGGAGAATGAGGTAACCGGTAGCGCGGATATACGTAGAAGGTTGATAGAAAGGGGGCTCGTCGGCTGGCTCTAGGTCGAGCCTGCTCTCTATGTGGTGGACTTCTGTAGTTCCTGAGCGCTCTGTGTTGATGAGTCCTCACCCCCCTCTTTCGCCTTCTCGGCGGCCTCACGCTGCTCCTGCTTCTTAGGGCAGTCCATATTAATACATGTTACCCAGGGACGCTTCCCGCCAAGGACCTTTATCTCTGGAGAGCCGCAGGCGTCGCACCGGGTACCGAGGGGTAAGATCTCACCCCGCTGCGGGAGCGGATAGGTGACATGACAGTCGGGGTAGCCCGTGCAGCCGACAAAGCGCTTGCGGCTCTTACGGTTGCGGCGGATGATCAGGTCGTGCCCGCTCTCGGGGCACTTGCCTATCGTCTCGTCGGTCCTTATGCCCTCCCACACGATGTCCGCGAACTCGGTCTCGGAGCTCTGAAGGTGGTCGTAGACTTTGCGAAGCACGTCGCGCGACGAGTCGACGACGGACTCCTTGCTGACCTTGCCCTCGGAGATCTCATCCATGCTCCGCTCCAGCTCGGCGGTCATCTCGTGCGAGGCAATCTCGGAGGCGAAGTCTGTGAGGGCCTTGGCCACGGCCATACCCTTCTCGGTCGGGACCAGCGGGTCGTCGTGGACGTAGCCGCGGTCGTAGAGGTTCTGGATGATGTTCGGACGCGTCGCCTTCGTGCCGAGTCCAAGGTCCTCCATCACGTTTATGAGGCGGCCAGCTCCGTAGCGGCCTGGAGGCTGGGTCTCCTTGGAGAGGATCTCTTTACCGATGACCTCGACGACGTCGCCTTCGGAGAGGTCCGGGATCTCCTCGTCCGCGCGCCTGCTGTAAGGGTAGACGCCGAGCCAACCCTCCTTCGTGACGACCGTCCCGCCCGTGACGAGCGGTTCGCCGCCCGAGTCGAAGCGCAGCGTCGTG
>DASQWQ010000090.1:0-3358 GCA_035640175.1 Rubrobacter sp.
TATTCACCGGAGTGCGTGGAATAGGTATTCTCGGAAGTTCGGACGCAGCATGTTGGATAAAGGCGCGTAATCGAGTTTACGCGCGGGTGGAACTAACCCTCGTCCAGGCTAGCGTTCCTCCGGATCTCGACGTTGCCCAGCAGCGTTTTGCTCACGGGGCAGCCCTCATGCGCCTGCTCGACGGCGTTGCCGAAGTCCTCGGCTTCCATGCCGGGCACGCTGCCCCGGATATCGAGATCGACGCTCGCGACTCTCACGTTGTTTACGTCGAACGTGCACACGGCGCTGATCTCCAGCCGCTCGGGAGGCGTGCCGCCCTCGGCCAGAACGTTGGAGAGCGCCATCGCGAAGCACGCGCCGTGGGCGGCGGCGATGAGCTCCTCGGGGCTGGTTTTGTCGTGCGAGCGCTCGGTGCGCGAGGCCCAGGTGATGGGCATCTCCTCAATCGCTCCGCTCCCCACCGTGAACTTACCGCCTCCTCGCGGAAGGTCTCCCTCCCAAACAATCTCGGCCCGCCGTTCTGCCAGTGCCATAAACTCCTCCTATCCTTCGCCCGGGACCATGCGGAACCTGCCCGTGTCGATCTCGGATGTCACGTTTCTGACCTCCTCTTCACCATAAGCATCATGCCACCAACTGGAGCCTGGCGCATCTTAAGAGGCTCTATTCACCCAAGTGCCTGGAAGGTGTGTTCTGGGAGGTTCGGATGTCCGGTTGCCCACGCGCCCTTATAGTAACGTTCGCGCCTAGTCTCTTTACGCTACTAAGAATAGTAAAAATGGTGCATTTGAGGGATGCGGCGAGGCCCTCACTCCTGTCACCATTCTCGTAGTACTGGTAGCAAGGAAGGAGATGCACCGTGAGCGGTATGGCGGCACAGGCCAAAGAGATTGAGGTCTTAAACGCGGTCGAGGTCCGCGGCGAACCCCTGGTGGTCACAACGTCAGTCCCAAACAATATGAGGTAATGACTAGAAAGAACCCCGAAAGGTGATCCATGACCCTCGATCTCAGGCCGGTCCTGCACAGGGCCTGCCAGCAAATCTCCCCCATACATCCAGACTATGCAATGCGGCCCATCCAGGATGGCTTTAGCTGGTCTTCCTCTCTTACCGGCTGCGCCTTTGACCGACTCTATCTGGTCGTCTTCCGCTCCGTCCGCCGGCGGACCGCCGACCTCGACCTCCTGCGCGAGCACGACGACCGCGCCTACGAGAAGGCCCTCGAGTCCGGAGGTCTCCTGCGCTACTTCAAGGGCAACGCCAACGAGCGACGCGAGTGCCTCTCGTTCTGCCTGTGGGAGACGAGGGGGCAGGCCATAGAAGCGGCCGGCACAGCCTCGCACCAATCTGCGGCCGAAATCTCGGTGCGGATGTACGAGTCCTACGTGCTGGACCGTTACTGGTTGAAGAAGGTCGTCACCGCGCGGGGGGAGAGGCTCATCTTCGAGCCGATCCAGCCGGCGTAGACGAGTCGGAGATGAAAGGCGGCGTGGTGCCTTTAGAACACTCTATTCACCGAAGTGCCTAAAAGATGAATTCTCGGAAGTTCACATGTACGGAGTTCTCCGAAGTTCGCGCCAGGCTGAAGGTGGTGGCATCATAAGCTTGGTGGGAAGAGCTAGCACCCGATAGGTGCTAGAGAGCAAAAGGAGGGAGACACCTGATGGCAGCAGAGGATGAGGTCCGGCAGGCCTCAGAGCAATTCTACGCGGCCCTAAACCGCACGCTCGATGGTGATAGCGGGGCGATGGAGGAGATCTGGTCGCACGGCTCGGACGTCTCCGCCATGCACCCCTTTGGTAGCAGATCGCTCGGATGGGAAGAGGTGAGAGACTCCTGGGAGCAGGCCGCGCAAGCGTTCTCCGGGGGACAAGTGGCGCTAGATGAGATGGCCGTGGTTCCCATAAGCGAGGATGCCGCCTACACCTTGGGCACAGAACATGGCCAGGCAAGAATCGGAGAGGAGACGGTAGGCATCGACTGGCGGGTGACGAACATCTACCATCGTGAAGCGGACGGATGGAAGATAGTGCACCACCACACCGACTTCTCGAAGGAGGTGGCCCAAGCCCTCGGCATGTAGGAGGGCCTGTTAGTATGCCTTCCGGTAAGGAGTCCCAGAGAATCCTCCCCTTCCTCTCTGGGCGACGACACACGAGGAGGAGGACCACAATGAACCGAAAAGGGCTATGGGCAGGTGGTGTCGCACTGATCCTACTGGTCGTAGGCGCGGCAGCCCTAACTACTGTTGGAGCCGGATATGCCAAGAATGAGGACGCCTCCAGCAAGGCGAAATGCTCGGAGGCCACGCTCAAGGGGACGTATCTGTTCGCCCAGAATGGGGTTGAAATCAAGGGTAATGACCAGAGGCCGTTCGCCATTGCAGGCTATGATGTCTTTGACGGCAACGGTGAGGTCAAAGGTCTCGCTTCAGGTAACTTTAACGGGGAGACTTTTCGTAACGAGTCCGGCTCTGGGACGTATAGCGTCAAGGCGAATTGCACAGGCACCTTCACCTTTACGAATGGCACGCGTTACGACATGTTCATCGCCCCTGATGGCTCTATGTTTACGTTCGTGCGTACCAACCCCGAGTTTGTGACGTCAGGTTCTGAACTGCGGGGGACAGCCAAGCGAGTCGGAGAGTGAACCGCTAAAGCAGAAAGGACCGGGGCTCCTGACAGCCCTGGCCCTTCCTCTTCTTGCCCATTATTCACCCGAGTGCGTGGAATAGAAATTCTCCGAAGTTCGCATACACGGAGTTCTCGGAAGTTGATAGCACGCCGCTAGGAGCGCATCAGGCAACGCACCATCCCTACCATCAACCCCACTGCCCGATCTTGGCTCAGCTCCTGCTGGCGCACCAGTGTACGCCACGTCTGGAAGTCTAGGGCCAAGGCTAAAGCGGCGTGCAGCGCCTCGTGCCGCTCGCCGCTCGCCTCGAACGCGGTGGCAATGGTATCCCTCACCGTCTCCCAGTAACGGTAGAAGGGCACCATGACCTCTTGGCCTACGGGATCCAGCGGTGTGTCGCGCAGCACGTTGGACAACATCGCTTCCTCGCGAGAGAAGTAGGCGTAGACCTCCGATAGGGCGACCCGAAGGCGCTCTTCGGCGTCGGCGACGTCGGACCAGGAGGAGGGCTCGGGGAGGGGGTTCGAGGCCAGGCGGTGGCCCATGCAGGCTCGGTAGAGGTCCTTTAGTTCGGGGAAGTGGGCGTAGTAGGTGTGCCTCTGCACCCCCGCCTTCTCGGCTATGGCGCTCACCGTGGTCCGCGCCGGACCGACGGTCTCGTGCAGCTCGACGGCCGCCTCGGTGATC
This sequence comes from Rubrobacter sp., assembly GCA_035640175.1. Lineage (GTDB taxonomy): Bacteria > Actinomycetota > Rubrobacteria > Rubrobacterales > Rubrobacteraceae > Rubrobacter_D. Next base: position 3,323 of record DASQWQ010000090.1, read on the forward strand.
CTCCGGCGGGTCTCCTCCATGCGTTCGGCCCTGCGC
>DASQWQ010000091.1:0-22301 GCA_035640175.1 Rubrobacter sp.
GGCCCAACGGGAGCGGGAAGAGCACGCTGGTGCGTGTTATCTCCACGCTCGTCCTCCCTGACAGAGGGGAGGTCGAGGTCTTCGGGATCGACGCCACGCGCCATCCCAAGCAGGTGCAGCGCAGCATGAACCGGGTCAGCGTCGAGGCAAGCTTCTTCAAAAAGCTCTCAGCTATGGAGAATCTACTCTACGGGGCCAAGCTCTACGGCGTCACCAGCGCCGAGGCGCGGCCCAGGATAAAGGAGATCCTCGACAACATCGGCTTCGCCAGGAAGCGGGCTACCGAGCCGATGGAGCACTTGAGCCGTGGGATGCAGCAGAAGATCGCGCTCGCCAGGGCGCTGCTCACGAGCCCCGTCCTGATGCTCCTCGACGAGCCGACGACGGGCCTCGACCCCAGGAGCAAGAAGGACGTGCAGGAGTTTATCCGCAAGATACGCGATGCCCACGACTCCTCGATCTTGCTCTGCACCCACGACATGGGCGAGGCCGAGGAGCTCTGCGACCGCGTCGGCATCATGATGGACGGGAAGATACTGGCCCTCGAAGAGTCAGAAGAGCTCAAACGCCGCTACGCTACCAACGGGCGGGTGCCCACGATGGAGGAGACGTTTATGGCCGCGACGGGCTACTCCGTCGAAGAGGCCAGTGCGGAAGGGGATTAGGAAAGAGATGCACAACATGCTCAAGCCCCGATGGCTGGTCGAGGCGATCGCTGTCTGGGGCTACGTACAACGCAACTACTTCCTCACCAAGCGCTACTTTATGTGGGAGTTGGTGTGGCTGACGTTCACCACCGTCAACGCCATGTCCATCACCTTTATAGGGGCTGGTGTCGAACTAGTCGGCGGCGGTGAAGGGACAGACACCGAGCGTCTGATGACCTTCCTGCTCGTCGGCGCGCTGATCTGGAGCTACCTGTCGATGATCTTCGACGTGCTCTCGGAGACGGTGCAGTGGGAGCGGTGGGAGGGAACGATAGAGTACACGTTTATGAGCCCGACGAGCCGGGTCACCCACCTTCTCGGCATGGGCGTCTACGCCGTCGTCTACGGCATCATCCGGACCGCAGTGGTCCTCGGCGTCGCAATGCTCGCCTTCGACCTCGACCTCTCGGAGGCCAACTACTGGGCCGCCCTGGTCGTCCTCACCGTGTGCAGCATCTCGCTCGTGGGCTTCGGGGTCGTAGCCGCCGTGATGCCGCTGCTCTCCCCTGAGAAGGGTCAGCAGGTGACGTACATCGTCTCGGCCCTCCTGCTCCTCGTCTCGGGCGTCTACTATCCCGTCAAGGTGCTCCCCGAGTGGATGCAGGTGATAGCGCAGTACTCGCCGGTTACGTACGCGCTCGAAGGCTCCCGCGCGGCGCTCCAGGACGGTATCGGCCTCTCGCAACTGTGGGGCAGCATCTGGCCGCTCCTCATAATGGGCGTGGTCTTCGTGCCGATGGGACTCTTCGTCTTCCACCTCGGTGAGAGCTACGCCAAGCGGACCGGAAAGCTCAAGAGGAGCGGGTAGTGAAGGGCGGCCGCTATAGACAGCCATCTTCCCCCAAAGCGCGCACCGGCGTGTATTCAGTCCAATTCGGCGTCACCGAGCTGTTCGGCAATGACAGCCAGCTGTTCTCGCCGGGTTACGTCCCGCGCGTCTTGCTCGACGTGGATAATCCTCTGTTCCCGGAACCGCTCCTCGATCTCTCTCAGGTACTCGGACTGCTGCTCGAGCCGCGCCCGCATGAATTCCCCTTCGGGCACGTCGGGCAGCACTCGGTTGACCACCAGTCCTCCGACCATGATGCCGTTCTCGGTCAGCGTACGGAGCGTGCGAGCGGTTTCCTCTATGGGGAGGCGTTCCGGAATGAGCACCAGGTAAAATGCCGTGTCTTCCAGCAGTCGATGCCGGGCGTGATGGAACTTGTCCCGGCGCTCGCGCAGGCGGGCCAGGATCGGGTCGTCGCCCGATCCCTCTTCGCCGGCGAGGTTGCGGAGCATGCGCTCCATTCCGGCGACCTTCTCCCGCTGGCGGACCATTCCCTCGACCCAGGCGGTCAGGAGTGTGGGCAGCGTTAGGAGGCGCAGCGTGTGGCCCGTAGGAGCGGTATCGAAGACGATGCGATCGTACTCACCGGGTGAGAGGGCGATGAGGTCGACGAAACGATCGAAGAGCGCGGACTCCTCAGTGCCGGGGCTGGACTTGGCGAGGTCGAGGTGCTTGTAGACCGAGGAGAGGATCTCCGGGCTCACCGACTCTCGCACGTCCTCCTTGATCTTCTCGACGTAGGCGGCCGCATCCGACGCCGCGTCGATCTCGACCCCGAAGAGGTTCTCCCCTATCTGCGCCGGCGCCCCGGAGAGCTTCGCGCCGAGCACGTCGCTCGTCGAGTGGGCGGGGTCGGTCGAGACCAGGAGAGTTCTCTGTCCGCGACCGGCGAGCAGGGTCGCGAAGGCGGCGGCGAGGGTCGTCTTGCCTACCCCGCCCTTGCCTCCGAAGAAGACCAGGCGGTGGGTCAACAGCAGATTCCCGGCTCGGGGAACCGGTTCATCCCCATTCGCTGGTGCCAGCGGTGGAACTCCTCGACGAACTCGGGGTAGAGCTCGAGGGAGTAGTAGCTCGTGGGGTTGAGTATCCCCAGAGCCTCCAGAAACAGCATCGCCATGAGCGTGTCCTGCTGGCGCCCTGCCTCCCGCTGGAGCCCCGAGCGCCAGCGACCGACGAAGTACTCATCGTGGAGCTCCTCTATGCGCTTGTACAGCTCGCGCCAGGCGGGCGGCACGGCCTAGGAGACCATAGCCGGCTCCGCCTCGGCCAGCTCCCTCTTGACTGCGGTGACGGCGTCTTCTCGCGGGGGGATCCTGCCGCTAAAAAGCACTCTGCCGTCCACGATGATCGCGTTGTAGGAGACCCCACGCCTGAGCTGGGCCCAGACCTCCTTCGGTCCAAACCCCCTCCTGCGAGCGTCCTTCAGTATCGTGGGGACGAGCCAGACCATATTTCGCGGGTCTACGACCGTGATCTCGGCGTCCTCGTCGAAGAGCTCGGTGCGCAGGGCCCTGTACACCTCGCCCATCGCCTCCATCTCGCAGCGGTTCGCCGCGAACGTCTCGGTGTCGCCGAGCTCCGTGTTTTCGCCACCGAGACGCCCGCAGCACCCCGACGCCGCTACTTGCGCGTCCCACTCGCGGACGAGTATGATCCTGTGCATCATCTCGCTCAACCCTCTCCGGCCCTTCCGCCCGCCGCGCGCTCGTTGCGTGCCCTACGGAAGGCTACGATGGCCTCGATAATAAGCCACAACGACAGCACGAAGATGATGGCATCGACGACGGTGAGGAGGTAGTCTCCTCCTTGGAAGAACTCGCCCAGTTGGAGGAAGAGCGCCCAGGTCGTCATCGCCAGGAGGAAGGTGAGCGGCACTATCTGGGCGAGTGGGTTGCGGTTCCTGGTAAAGACCCAGACCGCCACCACCGAGAGCGCGAGCCCGGCGGTGAGCTGGTTGGTGGTACCGAATAGCCTCCAGAGATATCCGAAGGCAAACCCGGACTCCCCGCCAGCATTGCTCGGGTAGAGTGCGAGTCCCATCGGGAACAACACCGCCAACGCTGCCGCCAGGGTCAGGTTTCGCGCGACGGGCCTGATGTTCACTACCTCCGCGATCTCTTGGATAATGTAGCGCTGGAGCCTGACGCCCGTATCCATAGTCGTCGCGGCGAACGAGACCACCACGACCGCGGCGAAAGTGGTGGCTATCGCAAGCGGGATGCCCAGGTTGTTGGCGAAATGGCCCACACCTTCGACGAAGTAGCCCACCGCGCCGTCTGAGGCCGTGGCGAAGTCGGCGTACTTCTTCTGCCAGGCGGCGTACGCCCCGAGGCCCGCGGTGGCCGCGAGGATCGAGCCGAGCGCGAGCGACCCCTCGCCCACAGCCCCGAAGTACCCTACGTAGCGGGCGTCCTGTTCGTTGTCGAGCTGCTTGGAGGTGGTGCCGGACGCGACCAGGCTGTGGAAGCCCGAGATCGCGCCGCACGCTATCGTGATGAACAGGAACGGGAACCAGAACGGCGACCCCGCTGGCAGGTCCGTGTTCACCGCCGGGGCGACGATCCTATCGAACCCGACCAGGATCCCGAGGAAGATGACCCCGAGCGCGATGAAGAGCTGGTGCGAGTTGATGTAGTCTCGGGGCTGCAGTAGCAGCCACACCGGCAGGCGAGAGGCAATAAAAGTGTAGGCGAACATTATGATCACCCACAACGTCCGGACCTCCAGACCCATAGCCGACGCGACCGGGCTCAAGTCGATCGGGAATGCCTGGCCCACCAGGATGGAGAGGTACAACAGCGCCACCCCGATGAGGGAGGGGACTAGCGCGGAGGACCTGGTGCGGTAGATGTACTGCCCGATAAAGATGGCCAGCGGGATTTCGAAGAAGATCGGGATGACCGAGGCCGGGAAAGCCTCGAAGAGGATCGCGATAACCACCGCGAAGACCGCGTTTACGAGGGTAAGCAAGAAGAAGATTATCAGCAGGAAAAGCGTCCGGGACCGCGGGTTGATGACCGACTGCGCCAGCGTCCCGATATTCTGCGCCCTGTTGCGCACCGAGACCACCAGGGCGCCGAAGTCGTGCACTCCTGCGGCGAAGATGGTGCCCAACACCACCCACAACAGCGCAGGCACCCACCCCCAGAAAACCGCGATGGCCGGACCGACTATCGGCGCCGCTCCCGCCACAGACGTGAAGTGGTGTCCGAAGAGGACGTGCTTGTTGGTCGGCACGTAGTCCACCCCGTCCTCGAACTCGTGAGCCGGCGTCACGAAATCTTTGTCTAGAGTGTACACTTTCTCGGCCAGGTACTTGGAATAGAAACGAAAGCCCAAGTAGAAAGCTACAGCCACGAGAACTGCGATCACTATCGCAGGCATACCCTCTCCTCCTTGCCATGTATATACTCTTCCCCAAGCACCATGGCATACTGCCACGGTGTCACGTAACCTACTATAAGCCGTGGCATGTATCATTACAACCCCATGACCGTATACGACAGGCAGACCCTCGCCACGACCGCAGAGCTCGCTGCCGTCGCCGCGTTCGCCTGCGTCGGTGCTGACGGCGACCCACTCATAGAACCGGTTGCGCCCCTGCTGTTCGAGGGGAGCCCCACCTTCACCCTGACGTATGCTCGCACTGATCTTGCGCAGCGGATCTCCTCCTCCCCCCGGGTGGCCCTCGTCTTCTCCGACTCGCGGCTCGCCTACGTGGGGTGGAACCCTCTCTCCGTGACGGCCAAAGCGCAGGTCATCCCGGACCCCGGGGGCAAAGTCTTTCGCGAGAAACTCCTGGACCAGGAACTTCGCAAGTTTCCTCCCGACCGCGAGCTGATCGGCAGCCTGCTATTGCAGAGCGAGAACTGGTGGTACGTGCCGCGCTGGATCGTACGCCTCCTGGAGGCCGGAGAGCCTCACCCCGTCGCCCGCCGAACCGGACCACATCACGGGGTCCTGGCCTACGACACTGGAGAGACCCTCGTCTCTGAAACCGTCCGCGTCGAGGATTGGGCCGCCGACCGAATCCCCATAAGGCCGTTCGATGCCCGTACTTCCCTGCCGTCAGAAGATGTACCGGCCGCGCTCTTCTACCACGACTTCGCGATCCCCGACATGGACCCACGAACCTCTATGCTGGCCAGGGGGAGGCTGACGAACAGCCGTCTCTCCGTCACGGAGCGTGGCGGCTCGACAACGCTCGACAAGCGCCCCGGTCTACTCGCCCGGTGGCGGGCACAGCGGAATCTCGAGCGTCGCTGCAAAGCAGGGCTCAAAGAGCATGCGTGACCTAGGGCGAACAGCGCAGAGGCGTAGCTACAGACGCGGGGAGAGTAACCGCGGTGCGGTAAGACATACGAGGACAACAAGGACCGCGCAGATAATGGTCGGGTAGACGAATACCTCAAAGGGTGTAACGTCAGTCGCCAGACCGAACACCGTCTTGAGCGCGTCGTTCGCGTAGGCAAAGGGAACGAAGTCCCGTAATGCCGCGAGTAGGCCTGTGGAGTTCTCGTTGCGGAAGAAGCCCGAGATGTAGATCAGGGGGAACAGTATCGCCGTCGCGTACAGGAGAACGTCGGCCGGCGATGAGGTGAAGTTGGCGATAAAGATGCCGATGCAGTTCGCGGTAACGAGCGTTGCGAAGACAGCGAGGGTGGCCGCGAGCATCCATACGAGAGACACGGGATGCAGTAGATAGACGATCAGGAGCGCCGGCAGTAGCTGCACCAAGTCGAGGATGGCGTTGACGGCGAGGACCTCGAAGACGATCCTGTACGGAGATAAGGGGGTCAGCGCAACGCGTACCAGGATGCCGTCGTTCAGGTCTACGGTCAGGCTCTCACCGGCCCCGAAGGTCCCTGCCATCACCGCGACGATACCTACGACGGCGGCCGCGTACTTCGCGGGCATGCCGCTCGCCGCAACGGGCACGATTATGGCCATAGGGTAGAGCATCTTTAGTATCAGCGCGAACCTCCTCCCGAAGAACAGCGCGACGTCCTTCTTCCAGTAGGAGTCCGGGAGATCAAACCTCATCCCTGAGCGCCTCCCCGGTCAGCTCTACGAACACGTCCTCCAGGTTGGGTCTCTGCACAGACAGGTTCACGATGTCTCCTCCCGAGCTGACGATGCCGGCTACGACGTCGGCGACTATGCCTGGCCGTTCCTCGCAGTGGAAGACCAGGTCCCGTCCCTCCGGAACGACGCGCTCTACGCCGCCGACCCCAGCCACACGACCGTACTCCACGGGATTGCGCAATGTCGCCACGATGCGCCTGACACCTTCGACACGGGCAATGAGATCTTCCGGTGTTCCCTCGGCGATGACCTCTCCGCGGTGCAAAAAGGCTGCCCTGTCGCACAGAGCCTCGACCTCGTCGACCTGATTGCTCGCGAGAAGGACGGCGACGCCCGAGCCGGCGAGGTCCCTGATCCTGCTCTGGTAGGCGAGCTGCGAAGTATAGTCGAGCCCGAGCGAGGGCTCGTCCAACAGCAGCACCTCCGGCCCATGCGCCAGCGCCTCGATCAGCGCGAGCTTCTTGCCCATCCCGTACGAGTAGGTCTTAACCCTGTCGTCCGCGTACTCAGCCAGGTCGAAGTATTCGAAGAGCTCAGCGAGCGCGCCTTCGGCTTTGGCCTCCTCCATCCCGTAAGCGCGGGCGAAGAAGTACGCGTTCGCCCTGCCAGTGAGGTCGTCGTAGTGCGTCGGACTGTCGACCATAAGACCCATGTGGGCGCGGACATCCCGCTTCTCTTTCAGGCCGTCCACCCCGCCCACACGGAAAACGCCGGAGTCAGGAGCCATGGCCGTGGAGAGGACGCGAAGGAGAGTGCTCTTGCCCGAACCGTTCGGTCCCATGAGACCGAAGACCTCACCGTGCTCCACGCGCAAACTTACGTCAGAGACGCCTCGTCCGCTGCTCTCGTAGAAGCAGCTTATGTTCTTCGCTTCCAGGGCCGGCGGGGCGTTCTGTGTGTTGGATCTCATGGCACGGGAATTGTAGCGCCCTCCCCGCAGGATGGTTGTCAGAAGCATCACCCCGTGTTTGCGCTGTGGTGGAGTATGGTAAGTACGGGCGACTCTCAGACAGGAGGGCGAATGGCTGACGATACGACGGTAGCGGTTCTGCAGACCGGGATCATGGGCGCCGCGATGGCGCGCAACCTCCTCTCGGCCGGCATGCAGGTGCGCGCCTGGAACCGCTCGCGCGAGAAAGCGGAGCCGCTGGAGAAGGAAGGCGCGGAGGTCGCCGATAATCCCGAGGATGCCGCCCGAGGCGCAGCCTTCATCCTGACCATGCTCCCTGACGCAGACGTTGTAGAGAGCCGTTGGAAAAGACGTGCTCTCGGCGCTGACCGAAGACGGTGTGTGGCTGCAGATGAGTACGGTGGGGGAGGGTGGCAACGAGCGTCTCGCCGGGCTGGCTGCGGACAGTGGCGTCGCCTACGTGGACGCGCCGGTCCTCGGGACCAAGCAACCCGCGGAGCAGGGCCAGCTCATAGTGCTCGCCTCAGGGCCTGAGGAGGTCAGGGAGCGGAGCGAGAAGGTCATCAGTGCCGTGGGAAGCAAGACCGTGTGGCTCGGCGAGGCTGGTGAGGGGAGCCGCCTCAAGCTCGTGATCAACAACTGGATCGTTGGTCTACTCGGTGTGCTGGCCGAGACAGTAGCTTTCGCGGAGGCGACCGGCGTTGACCCCGCGAAGTTCCTCGAGACCATCGAGGGCGGACCGCTCGGCCTACCCTACGCCCAGATAAAGGGCACCATGATGGTCGAAGAAGACTTCCCGACCAGCTTCTCGGCTAGGCTCGCCCGCAAGGACGCAGGCCTCGTCCTCGACGCCGCAGAAGCCCACGATCTGCGAATGCGGATCGCCGAGGCCGTCGTGGCCCGCTTCGACGAGACGATACAGGCAGGCCATGGTGAAGAGGCCATGGCGGCTGTCTACAGGGCTGCAAGGCCAGATCTCGGCTGACGGGGCCTGGAGCGTGGGAATATAATCCCTCTGTAAACTCGGAGGAGAATGTGCATGGCTGAGACTAGAGAGATCACCTGGGACCCCGAGGCAGATCGCAGGATAAGGCGTAGCCCGTTTCTGATGCGCCGCTTTATCCGCAAGCGCATCGAGGACAGGGTGGCATCAAGGGGCCGCACCCACGTCACCGAAGCCGACGTAGACGAGAGCGCCAGCATGTACCGCCAGTACCGCTTCAAATAGGCATCAGGCAACAGGTAGGGCCCAGCGGACGTACATACCTTTTGTCCGGTGACTCGTGGGTATGTATGACTACCTACTCGCCCCACCACCGGGCTCAGCGCCGCGTGCAAACTGCCCCGACCGGCAGGGACCCACCTGAAACCTGGAACCTCCAAAAAATATCCGGGCCGGAGAGCCGCTCTTATAGCGAACGACCGCCGACCCGGTCCGCGGACCTGTAGGGATCCGCAGATGGTTGTTGGCTAGCTAGTCCACTGGACCCTTTCCTCCTAGTCGAGGTGCAACAACCAGGCTCATGGTACCATCACTCACGAGCCCCGCGCTACAACTTTCGGACCATTTCGTGCGCCCACACAAACGCACCACCACATACGGTGGGGCCTAAAGCGATCTGCACCCGTATTGACCTACCGAAAATCGCGCATTCGGCCAAGGGCGAAACCAAAAAAGCTGAAATGCTGAAGTGCTGACAAGCTGAGATACTTGCAAAGAGGTTTGAACCTCTTTGCAAACTCCTCTACAACCGGCCGGCCTCGATGATGCGTCCGAGGAACTGGCGGGTGCGGGGGTGTTCCGGGGCGGTGAAGATCCTCTCGGGCTTACCCTGCTCGAGGATTCGACCGGCTTCGAGAAAGCAGACGCGGTCTGCGATATCGCGGGCGAAGCCCATCTCGTGGGTCGCGATGAGCATAGTCATCCCTTCACGGGCTAGCTCCTTGATGACAGCGAGGACCTCGGCGACCAGTTCGGGGTCTAGGGCGCTGGTCACTTCGTCGAGGAGCATGAGGTGAGGGCGCATCGCGAGGGCCCTCACTATGGCGACCCGCTGTTGCTGACCGCCGGAGAGCCTGTCAGGGTACTCATCCTGCTTCTCCAGGAGTCCGAAACGTTCCAGGAGCGCGCGGGCATTCTTCTCGGCCTCGGTGCGGCCCGTCCCTAAGGCCTCGCGCGGGGCGAGGGTGATGTTGCGTAAGACCGTCATGTGTGGAAAGAGGTTGAAGGACTGGTAGACGATGCCTATGCGGCGCCGGATGCGGTTCGCATCGACGCCCTGGGCAGTGATCTCCTCCCCATCTACAACGACCCGGCCAGAATCTATCGGCTCGACGAGGTTGACGCACTTGAGCAGCGTGGACTTGCCCGAGCCGGAGGCCCCGATCAGGCATACCACCTCGTGTGGCTCGACCCTCAGGTCTATCCCTTTTAGAACCTCGTTCTCTCCAAAGGACTTGTAGACGTCTTCGAGTAGGAGGGCGGGACGTTCGTTCATGCCAGGGCTTCTGCCTCTCGGCGGCGTTTGTCGCGGGCGATCAGGCGGTCCGTAAATCGGGCGAGGGGGATGGTGATCAGGACGAAAAGGAGGGCAGCGACCACATAGCTCGCGTAGTTGAACTCCGAGGCGCTGTAGATCTGGGCCGCCCGCGCAGCCTCGATAGAGCCGAGCACCGAGACCAGCGCCGTGTCCTTCTGCAACCCAATAAAGTCGTTCAGGAGAGGTGGGATCACCCGCCTTATCGCTTGCGGCAAGATCACAAACCTCAGGGACTGCCAGCGCGTGAGTCCCAGTGAACGGGCCGCCGCATTCTGGCTCTCGTGCACAGACTCGATACCGGCCCGGTAAACCTCGGCGACGTAGGCCGAATAGACGAGGACGAGCGAGATCACTCCGTAGGCCACGTCGGGGAGGTAGGAGATGAAGCCGAGGTCAAGGCCAGGCACGCCGAACCCGATCATGTACAGAACCAGGAGCAAGGGGACTCCCCTGAAGAGGTCCGTGTACGCCACGGCGACCAGCCTGAAAGGTAAGAACACGGGTCCTGGTATCCCCCTGACCACGGCTATGACAAGGGCCAGGATCAGGATAAAGACTTCGGAGACCATGAAGATCTGCACGTTGAGCCAGAACGCCCCGAGGACCGAAGGAAGGCCCTGGGAGCCGACGAGCGATTGCCATAGGTGCTGCGGGCTGAAAAACCGCTGGGCCACGACACCGCTCCCCGGCGCAAGCACTACGACCACCGCGATGATCGCGAAGAACAGCACAGTGCTCGCGCTCGATACCAGCACCCCCCGGTTCCCCAGGGCCCGCGAGCCCCGGCCCGCAGACGGTCCTGGGGCGGCGGGGCCTCCCTCAGTCATGCTACTTCTCTAGGGCGGGAACGTCCAGGTACTGCTGCAGGTGCTTCTGTTCTAACTCCTTTAGGGTCCCGTCGCTCTTCATCTTGCCTAGAACCTGGTTTACACAGTCGACGAGAGGGTTGCCCTGCTCGAAGAGCATCCCGAACTGCTCGTTACGCGGGTACTTCCCGATCACGGTCGAGCCCTCTATCTCGAAGTCGCGCAGGTAGACCGTGGTCACCAGGTCGGTGACGAAGGCGTCGATCTGGCCGCTCTCCAGGGCAGACTTCGCGTCGTTGGTGGAGTCATAGACCTTGGGATCCTCGGTCGGCCTTACCGTCTCGTTGACGAAATCGAGGCCTGTCGTGCCGACCTGGGCGCCTATGGTCAGATCCTTTAGTGCGGAGACGCTCTTCGCGCTGGCGGCGGGGGAATCCTTCATCACGAGTACGCCCTGGGCGTTGTCGAAGTAGCCGTCTGAGAAGTCGACGGCCTGCTCGCGTTCTGGGGTTATGGTGATCTGGTTGATGTCGAAGTCGAAGTCTTTGGCGCCCGGGGCGTAGGACTTGTTGAAAGGCTCGACGGTCCACTCTATCGGAAGGTCCATGCGCTTTGCGATCTCACTCGCTACATCGCCCTCATACCCTGAGTAGTCATTGGGGTCTCCTTTGAACCACGGCGGGTAGGCCGGCTTGTCTGTGGCGACCGTCAGCCTGCCCTTCTCAAAGAGCGGCGGATCGTCCATGTCGCACTTATCCGCAGAACCCGACTCCGCCGAGGGTCCGCCGCAGCCCACGAGCAGCAGAACCGCGGAGAGGAGCCCGATCAAAATAACTCGCTCTCTCATGCGCCTCTCCGATCTACTCTCCACACGAAAAGTGATGGCGGGTTCAAAGAGGCCCTAACCATCGTATACTCAAGCAAGTATAGAATCGCCGGGAGAGCGTTGCAATCGACCCCTTGCCATCCGTCAGGAGTCTTCGCAGCGCGAATACTAGTATTCTGGTTGCGCCGGGACTGTTCGGGGAACACTCTAGGGAACTTGGTCGAAGGAGGAGAGTGAGAGATGAGCGAATCAGGGCAGCAGCGTGATGAAAGCCCGCTTCTGAGCGATCGCGGGGCCACGATAATCAGTGACACTGTGGTCTCCTCTATAGCCGGCATGGCAGCGCAGGAGGTGGAGGGCGTCCACATGGGCGGAGGCACCTCGAGGACCGCCGGCGGGGTACTGGGGAGCCTCACGGGTTCGGAGAGCAAGACCAGCGGGATCTCCGTGGAGGTCGGAAGGACGGAGACAGCCATAGATCTCAAGATGGGGATCGAATACAACAAGAACATCCTCCAGATCGTCGAGGAGGTGCGGCGCAGGATCACGGACCGCATCCAGAGTATGACGGGGCTCCGGGTCAAGGAGCTGAACGCCACGATAACGGACATCACCTTCCCCGAGAAAGAAGAGAGACGCCGCATCGGGTCGCGGAGCGCATCGAGGGAGCGCGACGACGCCTCTGCGGACGAGACGAACAGCGCCCCCGAGACGCGAACGATGCCGAGGAGCGAGCTCCGTCCAGGCGCCAGCGATCGCGATACCACGCAGGTAGAGACGCGCAGCCGGACTCACACGGAGGGCGCGAGCGGACCGGTTCCCGAGGAAGAGGTCCGCGTAGAGGGCCGCCCACTCGAGGGAGATGAGACCGCGGAACTGCGTCCTGGCGATACAGAGATCGAGGAACAACGGACAAGCGCAGTATCGGAAACGCCCGAGGAGCCGGAAACATCTGAGGAGATGGAGACACGCGCACAGACCGAAACATCCGAGCCCACGGAAACGAGCGCAGAGGCGCGGCGGAGGCGCCGCGCGGAGGAGCGTATCAGGCGGCGCAGGCGCACCGAAGACAGCTAGAACTCTCGCGGTGAGCGGGATGGCCGCGGATCTCCTACGCCTGGGCCTGGATCTCCTGTTCTGCGGGTACAACCCGTCACTCATCTCAGGGCAAACCGGCCACCACTACGCCCACCCGGGCAACCGCTTCTGGCGCGTCCTGTTCGCCTCCGGCATCACGGACCGCCTCTACGCACCGCAGGAGGATGCAAGGTTGCTAGACTTTGGCATCAGATTCACCAACCTCTGTCCTCGTCCGACGCGTCGGGCAGCCGACCTTACCCGCGAGGAGATAGAGGCCGGAGCAGCCGCCCTGCACACCAGGCTCGAACGTTACAGCCCCCGCGCCGTTGCGTACACGGGTATCGGCGTCTACAAGTGGTTTCGTGCCACCTCCAAGGCCGCCTGGGCTGTCCAGCCAGCCTCCCCGTACAGGGCGTCACCGACGTGGTGGTGCCTTCGCCGTCGGGCCTTAACCGAATGCGCTTCGAAGAGCTGGTAGATCACTACCGCGCCCTCGGCCCACTCTTGCAATAGCAAGGCCGGGCAGGCGTTGGCGGCCGGCACGAACGGGTAAAGGTTTACGTAGAAGGAGTAACAGAGGAGGTACGAGATGGAGGGTTCGGATCTGCCGGAAGGCGTTGGTCGGACGTGGAAGAGTGGTCTGGAATGAGACAGGTACAAGCCATGATCCCGGCATACAGTCGGCCGACTTGGAGAGAGTGCTGGAGCGGACTGTGTCCACCTCGGGGCACCGCCATTAGCTTTTGCTGCTCGTCTGTGGCTACCTGTAGCGTCTAACCAAGCGCAGGTACGTGTCCTCGTTGAAGTGACCACCACCCGGGCACCTGGTAGCCATCCCAGGCACACTGCGGTGGCCCCTGATGTAATCATGGCTTACGAGTATGTTGAAGCGCTTGCAGAGGTACGCCGAAAGCGTCGCCGAGGCATGGTACAGGCTATGCGCCCACTGCTGGCTCGCGTAGCCCGCGTGCTCTATCCGATGCGTTGCCGGGGTAGGCCGGACTCCAGACTGCTCTTCCGTAGTCGGTGCTGCTCTGAGCGGCGTAGATCTTCGGCACCTCCACGCCCTGGGACGCTAGCTGCAAGCTCTCCCCCGTATAGATGGTCGCCGAGGCCCCGCTCTTCAGGGTCTCGAAGACCTCCTGGGCGTAGAGGTCACCGCCGCCGCACTCGTCCACCGCCTCGTACCAGCCGTTGAGGTTGGGGAGCCTATCGTTGCCCGCGATGGCCGCCAAAACAACAGCCCCGCCCCCTATGTTGGCCGCCCGCTCGGTCTTCAACGTCTCTTCGGAGGGGCCGGTCAGGTTGGCGGCCCTACCAAGGTATCCTCCCATGGGTTTTGCACGAGCTGCATGATGCCGTAGGCACCGCGGCCGTGGATATCTCCGGGTACGTAGACGCTAGCCTCCGGCGGGGGCATCTCCCAGCGGGTGTTGACGTAACCCATGGGCATAAGCAGCTCTTTCGGAACCTCATACTTGGCAGCCGTGGATTGAAACTCGCTCTTCAAAGAAGTTCTCGTCTGGGCAAGGACTCGAGCGCTTGCGCTTCCTAGCAAGACTGCGCCCGCCAGCCCAGTACCGCTCAATCTCAGGGAATCGCGGCGGTGCATGCTCGAGTTAATACTTGAGGTCGGCTTTACTTCCTCGGGCGCGGTCCCGGAACACTCAGAACACACCTTCCCCCTCCTTCCCTAGCTAAGGGCTTCGCATACTACCTATAGCGGAGTAGTTGCACAAGTCAAAGGCATCCACGGGAGAAAAGGACCGCCTTCTGGAGCTTCTGTGCACGTGACGTGACAAAGCTCGCTGCATAGTAATAACTAGAATCAAGAACTACGACATGCAGCATCGCGCATACTTATCCGCACCCTCAATGGCTTGTAGTAGCCCGCCCGTACTCGTGCGCAGCTGTAGGCAGTTTCTGGTCCTGGGGGATCGGGACTATGGAGCGTCTCGAATATGAACGACGGAGGATCTAGATCCTCCGTCGATGTTGTATAGAGCGGTTGCGAAAGCTTAGGTTCCGCAGGCGGCGTGGCCGCTGGCATTTCTGCAGGCGGCCTCCTTGAGGATAACTCTGGTCGGGCCTGACTCGACGGCCAAGTGGGGCTCAGCCTCGATCGGCGTGCTCCTGGAGCCAATCCATGGCCGCCCTGCTGGAGCCCAGCACCGAGATGTGTCCGTCCTCTGGGCACAGCCGCAGTTCTGCCGAAGGGCAGCAACGCGCGAGCCACTCGCTGTGCGAGCTTGGCACGACCCGATCCCGGCCACCATGCACCAAGAGGATCGGCGCGATTACCCGCGCGAGGCGGAGCTTCCTACTCGACCTGCCAGTCGGCACGCACGGCTGGCAGGCCCTCGCCTGGTGTGTCGGGATACTCGTGGTCTTCATCCCCCTCTCGGTCTTCCTGTACAGGCGCTTCGCCGCGCGCTGAGGCTTACCAGGAGCAACAGGCACAGGCGTATAATGCGGCTGTGATCGTGGACAATGCCATCTACGTGGACGGTCACCGCACCGCCGAGCCGGTCACCCTCGAAGAGACTTACGAGGTCGTCCGAAACCAACGCGGGGTAGCATGGATCGGCCTCTACAGGCCGACGGAAGAGGAGTTCTCGTCCGTCGCTAGGAAGTTTGGCCTGCACGGGCTGGCGGTCGAGGACGCAACGGAGGCCCACCAGCGGCCCAAGCTGGAGCACTACGGGCAGACGCTCTTCGTCGTGCTCAAACCGGCCTGTTACCTGGACGAGGAGGAGAGGGTCGAGTTCGGCGAAGTCCACCTCTTTGTGGGAGAAGACTTCGTAGTGAGCGTGCGTCACGGCGAGGCACCGGACCTGGGCGGGGTACGCAAGCAACTGGAGGCCGACCCCGAGCACCTGCGCCGTGGACCCGAGGCGATCCTGCACGCCATCATGGACCGTGTCGTAGACGACTACAGACCCGTAGTCGAAGGTCTCGGGAACGACATCGAGGAGATAGAGGCCGAGGTCTTCGAGGGTAATCCCAGCGTGTCGCGCAGGATCTACGAGCTCTCGCGGGAGGTGATCGAGTTCCAGAGGGCGACGGAGCCGCTTGGCGGTGTGCTTGGAGATATGATGCGGAACGAGGCCATAGACGTCGATCCGGAGGTACAGAGGCATCTACGCGACGTCCGCGACCATGTCCTGCAGGTTACGGAACGGCTCGCCGGCTTCCGCGAGCTGCTGCAGAGCATCCTCAGCGTGAACCTGACCTTGGCGAGCCTGGCCCAGAACGAGCAGGTAAAGAAGATCTCCGCCTGGGCCGCCATACTGTTCGCGCCCACGCTCATAGGGACGATCTACGGGATGAACTTCGACTACCTGCCCGAGTTGGCCTGGCCGCTCGGCTACCCCTTCGCCCTGGTGCTCATGGCTTTAACCTCCCTCACGCTCTACCTCATCTTCAAGCGCCGCGGCTGGATGTAGGCCAACCAGTCGGGGAATCCTCCAACTCGCTCTGAAAATAGTCCATTTGGAGGATGCGCCTTCTACCCTCGGAGGTTAGGCTGGGTCCTGTTGTATGAACCGGCCGGAAGTAATTGGCCTTTCGGCTGGCAACCCTGAAGAAGGGAGACGCTTATGGAGACGGTGATCCAGGGCTCGACGCTACAGACCCTACGGGCCGGCCTTCACGCCGGAGATGGCGGAAGGGGTCGTGGCTTTTCTCGCCCGCGTAGCCGATGCGACGCGCCCCTTCCAGACCGGCAACACCTACGTCAACTTTATGGAGCTCGAAAGCGCGAGCGCCGAGAGGGTAAAGGCCGCCTACGCGCCAGAGGACTTCGAGCGCCTCGTCGCCCTCAAGGACCGCTACGACCCACAGAACGTCTTCCGCTTCAACCGCAACATCGCCCCCTCCAAGGCGGAGCGCTAGAAATCACAGAATAGGGGCGCCGGGGGCCGTGCACAGCGGCGCCCGGTCGAGATGATCTGCAACCTGATGAGAGGCGAACAACGTCCTTGTGGGCACCCTCTCGGATACTATCGACGGGGAAGCCGCTGCTGCAGTCGCAGGGTGGACCGAGGTCTAGTGCAGGACCGGCTCTATCTTCTCTACCTCTTTGATATCTTTGTTGTCGTTGATCACCCGGTAGAGGTTCGGCGCAAGCTGCCCGTTCAGCCGCAAGGTACAGGAGAGCGCACCGCGGCAGTCGCCCCTGCGCAGCGGTGAGGTGTGTATGGAACTGGTCTGAACCCGTCCTCGGTTCTACGTATCCTGGCACCACTGAGCAAAGGAGTCACTATGACCACAGAAGTGAGGAACACCGGCAGCGCCGACAGCCCGCACCTGCGGCGTGAGTTGCATCTGTGGGAGGCGGTCGGCATCTCGCTGGCCCTTATGGCGCCTTCGATGGCGGCCAACATCAACCCGCAGGGAACCGCCGACACCGGCGTCGGACGCGCCGTTCCGCTCGCGTTTGCCCTGGCGACGATCGGGGTGCTCCTAATCGCCTGAACTTTCGTTCGGCTAACCCAGCGCTTCAACCACGCCGGCAGCGTGTACGGCTTTGTCGGGGCGACGCTCGGTCCGCGGGCTGGCGTCATCTCGGGGTGGGCGCTGATGGGTACGTACACCTTCTACGGCGTCGTCACGGCCACCGCGGCCGGCATCTTCGGCGCGGACTTCTTCGACGCTCTCGGTATCTGGACGAACCAGCCGGGGTGGGCGCCGTTCATGGTCGGCGCTCTCGCCCTCGCCGGCGTGTGGGCGCTCGCAGCCTCGAACATCAGGGAGGGCACAAGGGTGCTCCTGGTGATCGAGGGTACGACGGTGGCGCTCATCCTCATCGTCAGCGTCGTTATCCTGATCCGGCTCGCGACCGGTACGGCCCCGAACGGCAACACCCTGGACTTCTCGGTGTTCTCGGTACCTGATGGTCCTGGCACCCCTGACGTACCGCTTCACCACCCGCGGTTCCTGCCGACCGCCGAAGCGGTGGGGGCGGTGGCCCGGGCCCAGGCCGTCGCCTTCGCGGCCGCTGCGACTTCCCTTGATCAGGTGCTGCAACCGTGGGCACGATCGTGAGATCCGGCGCTTCGGAGAGGTGGAGGAGGTTGCACCGAAGGCTGTGTTTCCTGGCCTCTGACGCCTCCTACTACATGCGACAGACCCTTGGGCCCAACGGTGGGGCCATGATGCTATGAACGGAGGTGGTGCATGAAAGCTCTAGATCTCACCCAGGTCCCTGTCGTGGACAACCACTGCCACGGGATAAGTCAAGATCAGACCTTCGAGGATCTCGCAAGCTGGCGGCGGGCCTTCACCGAGTCCACGGACCCGGGGATGCCGCGAGACCACGTTGCGAGCACGACCTTCTACCGGCGCCTCATCCGGACGCTGGCCGACTTCCTCGGTTGCGAGCCGGAAGAGGAAGCCGTGTTCGCAGCCCGGACCGGGTGGGACGAACGGGAGCTCACAGGTGCGTTGCTGCGCGCCGCGAACGTTGATACCCTGCTCCTGGACACGGGCTTCCCGCCATTCGAAGAGGTGCTACCGGTAGCCGAGCTTGGCGAACTCGGAGGCTGCCGCGCGGAGCCGATGCTGCGGCTCGAGATCCTGATGGAGGATTTCCTGGCCGAGCACGACTCCTTAGGAGAAGTGCGTGAGGCACTCGCAGCCGCGCTGGATGACATTAGAGGCCAGGGCTACGTGGCGCTCAAGAGCATCGCCGCCTACCGGACGGGCCTGGACAATCGGGAGTGGCCGCAGGAAGAGGCTGAAGAATCGTTCCACGAATACAGGCGAGCCGCCGGAGCAGGCTCTGCGCGCCTCGTCCACAAGCCGCTCCTGGATGCTCTGCCGCACGGCGCGTTCACTGAGGCGGCCCGGCAGGAGGTTCCTGTCCAGTTCCACGTCGGCTACGGGGACGCCGACACCGACCTCCTGCTCGGCAACCCGCTCTACCTGCGCCCGGTGCTCCAACGTCCCGACTACCTCGGTATGCCCGTCGTGCTGCGGCACGAGTGCTACCCGTACACCCGGCAGGGCGGCTACCTGGCCGCCGTCTACGAGAACGCCTACCTGGACCTCTCCTACGGCATCCCCCTGCTTGGCTACGGCGAGATGCTCTCCTTCACCCGGGCCGCGCTCGGCGTCGCCCCAAGCTCGAAGCTCATGTACAGCTCGGATGGTATAGGAGCGCCCGAGCTCCACTGGATGAGCGCCATAGACGGCCGGCGCGTGCTCGGCGAGGCGCTAGGAGAGATGGTGGCGCACGGAGAGCTGGACTTCCCCGAGGCCGAAGCCGCCGGCGAGAGCGTGCTGCGCGGCAACGCGACGCGCCAGTACAGACTCTAGAGCGATTCGCAAGGGTATCGACCCACCGCGAATCACCCATTCGACTACGCGCGAAAACAAAGAGCTGAAATGCTGATAGTGCATGACCGAGCGCAAACGGTTATCCTACAGCCCGGATCGTAATCGAGCCCGGGGGCAAGCATTGTACCGACAGGCGCGGCTGCTTGGCGTGTTGCTCCTTCTGCAGGTTATCGCGATGGTGGGGATCGGCGTCTGGTTGTTCAGCAGGTTCGACTGGAACCGGGCTCTGAACATTACCAGCGGGTCGGGCAAGATCAACGTCCAGACCGTTGAGGGGCCGTGGTTGGAGCCGCTCGTGCAGGCGCTCTTGTTCGTCGTCTACTTTCTCGGGCCGGTGATCCTGTTGCTTCTCGCCGGCCTCGGCTTCGTGCTGCTCAGGCGCCGGGGATGGATGCTGGCCTCGGTCGCGCAGGCCCTGATCATGCTGGCCTGCCTGTTCTTCTACGGCACCTCGCGCCCGTGGTTCGCCTACCCCATCATCGCCTACAGCATCTTTATGATCCTGCTTCTCAACTCCCGCAGCGTGCGGGCGGTGGTACACCGCAGAAGACTGACGCCGACGGAGGCTAGAGCGGAGATCGCACATGGCGAATGAGGAGAGCGTGGACGCTAGAACCGCCGAGGAACTGCTGCGCCGCTTCGAGCCCGTGATCCGATTCACCAGGGGTGAGTGGTTCTACCCGATGGACTGCGAGCCTTACGTCGACGCCTGCAGCCTCTGGGTCGCACGTCCGGGCGAGGACGCCGTCTGCGTGGTTCCGTCCGGAGAGCTCACCCTGGAGAGGCTCGCCCAGCAGCCGGAGGACACCACCGGCGCCGTACACTACCTCAAGATCCCCAACCCCAAGGAAGGGGAGGATTGGGGACGCCGCGCGCGCCGGCGGGTGCGGCGCTCGCACACGAACCCCGATTGGCCAAAGGAGACCTTCAAGGCCGGCAGGGGCCGCCTCGCGCGCGTCGGCTACATCTCGCGGCTGGCGGACGCGTTGTTCTCCCTGGCGCTGCTGGCCAGGGGGAGGGTCCCCGGGGGAGACGTGGAGGGGGGGCGCGTCCTGTACGGCCGCTTCATGGAGGAGAAAGAGCGCTTCAGGTACCACGGGCACGTGGTTCGGCAGGACGGTTGGATCGTCTTGCGGTACTGGCTCTTCTACGCGTTCAACGACTGGAGGAGCAACGTCTTCGGCGCGAACGACCACGAGGCCGACTGGGAGAAAATATTCGTGTTCCTCTCGGAGTCTGAGTCCGGCGAGGTAAGGCCCGAGTGGGTGGCCTACGCGGCGCACGAGGAGACCGGCGACGACCTCAGGCGCCGGTGGGACGACCCGGAGCTGGAGAAGGTCGGCGAGCATCCCGTGGCGTACGTCTGCGCCGGCTCGCACGCGACCCGCTACGACCGGGGCGAGTACCTGACCGAGCTCGCTTTCCCCCTGCCGCGGGCCATCTCCACGGTCCGGAGGATCTTGCGGCGGTTCTGGTACGTGACGCTGCGCCAGTACGCCGACGAGGACTACAGGTTGAAACCCTACGAACAATTCACCATCCCCTTCGTCGATTACGGGCGCGGGGACGGGTGGTCGGTCGGACCCGGTCAGGACAGGGAGTGGGACCCCCCGCGCCTCATGAATCCGCTTCCGTCCTGGGTCGTGGGTTACCGAGGACTGTGGGGCCTCTATACCCGCGATCCCTTCGAGGGTGAGGACGCCCCGGCGGGGCCGATGTACAACCGCGACAAGACCATCAGCCGCGAGTGGTTCGACCCCGTGGGCTGGGTCGGTCTCGACAAGGTGCCGACCCGGGCGGAAGAGCTCGAGGTCATAACCGGGCGCCAGGCAGAGATCGAAGAACGCCGGGATCTCCTCCGCTCCGAACTGCTGGAAAAGAGCAGCCGGCTGAAGGCTCTGGGCATGGACGCCGATGCCACGCGTGACCAGTCCCACCTGAGCAAGCTCCACGAGAATCAGATGCGGCACATCGAAGAGCTATCCAAAGAAGTCGAGACGCTGCGCGCACAAATGTCCGACGACGAAGTCCTCGCCGAGTCTTTGAAGGATCATGCCGAACGCTTGAGAGACGGCGAGCGTCTCCCCGCGCGCGCGCACATCGTGCACGCCGCGCGCCCCGTCTCGGAGGCGGAGACCCACGCTGGCAGGGTGGCGCAGCTATGGGCCTCGATCAGCATCGCCTTGGTGCTCGTGACGCTCATCCTCATCATCGCCTACGAGAGATCGCACCTTCTCTCCGCGCTCGTCTTCGCCATCGCCATGTTCGCGTTCATCGAGGCCGGTTTCAGGAGGCGACTAACCAGGTTCATAGTGAGCGTCAACGTCGCGTTGGCGGTAGTCGGCGCCCTGGTTCTCCTCGAACACTACTTCTGGAGCGTTATCGTCCTCGCGGTCCTGGCCGTAGGACTCTACATCCTGTGGGAGAACCTGCGGGAGCTCGGACGGTAGGATCCGAAACCGGATCTACGGAGCTGGAGTATCGAAGGGGAGAAATAGGGCAGTCCAGTTATTGTTCATGCGTCGAGCACCACGTCGGTTAAGGGACTGCCGATGCAGATGAGGCGCAGGCCCTGCTCCAGCTCCTCGTCGCCGATGGCGAAGGCCATGTCCTGGTCGATCTCACCCTCCAGGCACTTCTGGATGCACGTCGTGCAGGTGCCGCTGCGGCAGTCGTAGGGTAGGTGCAGCCCTGCGTCCTCGGCCTCTTCGAGTATGTACTCGTCCTCGGACACGTCTATGGTAATGCCGCTCTTCTTGAAGGTCACTTTATGGGTCTTCGCCATCGTTCGCTCCCATTGACTCCTGCTAAAAGGTCGTTTGTTCTAGATTGTTCTAGCACATCGGCAGGTTGGTATTGGCGAAGCCAATGACTCGATACAGCTTCTATTCGATCGTAATGGGAGAGGGCAATCTGCGTCGAGCGAGTCTGCAGAGCTACCAGACGCCGAGGGCTGAGCTCTTAAATCTTTCACACGGTCTCGAAGTTGGCCATCATCATCATGTCCTCGTGTTCGAGGTTGTGGCAGTGGAAGACGTAGCGGCCCCGGTAGCCGTCGAAACGGACGAGCACACGCGCCTCCTCGCCCGAGGTCAGGTCCACGGTGTCCTTCCATCCGGCGTCGGTAGAGAGCGGCTTTCCTCCGTTGCGGGAGAGCACTTTGAAGTGGACCAGGTGCA
>DASQWQ010000092.1:0-8963 GCA_035640175.1 Rubrobacter sp.
CATCCTGCCGGTACCGATAGACCTCATCAGACCCTTCATGGAGTCCCAGAACGGATCGGGCTCATACGGCCAGGAAGTGAGGGCTGGGCGTCTCGAGGAGGAGAAAGAGGCCGAGCGCTTGTATGAGGAGGCTGTTGGAGAAGTCTCACCCCAGGCGTCGCCGGATGAGGTGACTTCCGATGAGGTGCGACCAGAAAGAGAACGTACCTAGAGCGATTTGCAGCGGATTTGAGCTGCTCCGAATCACGGATTCGGCTGTTAGCGATCCGCTAAGGACCAAAACAACGAGCCAATCTGACGCCGCCCATGACTCCAACCCCCTGCAGCCCGCCGGTCCACGCGGCGGGTTAGCGTCGTATACATCTGGGTAAGAAGATTCCCGAAGTTGCAAAGTTACGCTTCCGGCAAGCTATTTCGTCAGTTTGCGTGAGGGGAGCCGGATGACCGAGAGGTCCGATGGAGCGTGAAACAGCCAGGATAGTGGAAGAGGGGAGCGGACTATCGGATCCGATCTCACTGACCCTTCCGAGCAGCCCGGAGTACGTGCTGCTCGCCCGTTTGGTGATGGGCCAGGCCGGACGTCTGGCAGGACTCGAACCGGAAGAAGTCTACGACCTCAAGCTCGCCGTTACCGAGGCGGTGACCAACGTGATCCGCCACGCCTCTGTGGATAGCTACGAGATCGAGTACAGGATCTTGCCGTTGGGTGTCGAGATAAGCGTCACGGATGCTGGCGGCGGTTTCAGCGTTGCGGATCTTACGGGCGAGTCGGACGAGCATGGTGGGTTCGGCCTCACCGTGATCCGCAACCTGGTGGACGAGTTGGTGCTCGACTCGACCAAGGGCGGAGGGACGCGGCTGAAGATGATCCGGCGCGTCCACGGATAGGGTGGAAATCCAGGGAAAGGCACTCCTTGGCGTTTCATGATCTATCCAGTTGAATCTTCGGTGCGCGTTAATATACAGTTCACCGTGTACTTAGCGTGCCAGAACGCCGAGAGGGGCTAGAAGGTAGACAGTGCAGCAGCGTGTAAATCCCGGCAACAAATCGCTCGCCGATTATCGCAGCATAGTCCGTCGGGAGCTCTACGATGAGATAGTGGCCCTTGGGGAGCGTCTGAGGGGGAAGCGGGTTCTGCACGTCAGTGCGACGAGCTTCGGTGGTGGGGTCGCTGAGATCCTGTACACGCTCGTACCGCTGATGCGGGATGCCGGCCTCGAAACCGAATGGGACATTATGTTCGGGTCGGAGCCTTTCTTCAACGTCACCAAGAGCTTCCACAACGCCCTGCAGGGCGCCGAGTACGAGCTTACCGTCGAGGACCGGGCGATCTACGAAGAGTACAACCGCATCTCTCCCGAGGCACTCCAGAAGTCCGGCGAGGACTGGGACATCATGTTCGTCCACGATCCGCAGCCGGCCCTGCTCAAGCACTTCTCGGGGGGGTTTTCGCCGCAGACGAAGTGGATCTGGCGCTGCCACCCGGACCTCTCGACCCCCAACCGGCACGTGCTCGACTACCTACTGCCGCACATAGCGGACTACGACGCGCAGATTTACACCATGGAGGAGTACACTCCTCCTGACGCGCACCTGCCCGGGCTCACCCTTATCCCCCCGGCGATAGACCCACTCTCACCCAAGAACATGGCCCTGAGCACTGACGACGCCCGCTACATTGTCAGCCAGTTCGGCGTGGACGTGGAGAAGCCTTTTATGGTGCAGGTCTCGCGCTTCGACCCATGGAAGGACCCTCTTGGCGTCATAGACGCCTACAGGCTCGTAAAAGAGGAGGTCCCCGAGGTCCAGCTCGTCTTGATTGGATCGATGGCCCACGACGATCCCGAGGGTTGGGACTACTGGTACAAGACGGTCAACTACGCTGACGGGGACCGCGACATCTTCCTGTTCTCCAACCTCACAAACGTTGGAGCCATCGAGGTCAACGCCTTCCAGTCCATAGCAGACGTGGTGATTCAGAAGTCCATCCGCGAGGGCTTCGGGCTCGTCGTGACAGAGGCGCTCTGGAAGGCGAGGCCGCTGGTCGCGGCCAGAGTCGGCGGCATCCCAATGCAGGTAGATGGGGGGGGCGGTATCCTGATCGACACCATCCCCGAGGTGGCCTCCGCGTGCACCAAGCTCCTCAAGGACCGCGACTTCGCTCGCGAGATGGGCCGTCACGGGAAGGAACACGTGAGGACGCACTACCTCACGCCGCGTCTCCTCCGCGACGACCTTCTTCTTTTCGCTAAACTGCTCGGGGTATAGCAGCCGCGAACGAGAGGGGGACCATGGCGCACGGCGAAGGCGGGAGGACCATCGTGGTCTCGAACAGGGGGCCTGTAACGTTCACCCGCGGCGAGTCGGACGAGCGCGAGCACTCCAGGGGAGCGGGGGGCCTCGTCACCGCCCTGAACGCGGTCCTCAGACGCACCGAGAACGCGGTCTGGATCGCCTCGGCCCAGAGCGAGGAGGACATCGCAGTCTCGAAGGAACCGGCGCCATACGAGATCGAGGACTTGCGTGTCAGGTTCGTAGAGCACGACCCTGACGCCTACGACCTGATGTATAACGAGCTCGCCAACCCGCTCCTGTGGTTCGTCCAGCACGGGCTCTACGATCTCCCTTACTCGCCCGCGCTCGGGGACGAAACGAGGCGGGCCTGGGAGGAGGGCTACGTCCCCGTCAACCGCAACTTCGCCGACGCCGTGGTCGAGACCGCAGCCGGCCAGGATTCGCCCACCGTCCTCCTCCACGACTACCAGCTCTACATGACCCCGCTCTTCGTCCGCGAGCGTCTAGGAGCTGGCGCCTTTCTCTCCCTGTTCGTCCACATCCCCTGGCCCGAGCCTGACCTCTGGCGCGTCCTGCCGCACTACGTAAGGGAGGGTGTGCTCGAGAGCCTCCTCTCGGCCGACGTCGTAGCCTTCCACACCCACCGCTACGCCCGCGCCTTCGCCGAGACCGCCGCCGATGTACTCGGCGCCAAGGCCGAGGGCGGTGTGATCCGGTACGGTGGACGCGAGGTGTTGGTGCGGGCTTACCCTATCTCCATAGATCCTGGGGAGTTCGAGGACCTGGCACAAAGCGAGGACGTGCTCGAGGAAGAGAGGTTCGTCAAGGGTCTTCCTGGGAAACTCCTCCTGCGTGTCGACCGTACGGACCTCTCCAAAAACGTCGTTCGCGGCTTTTTGGCCTACGGCAGGATGCTCGAGCGCCACCCCGAGATGAGGGGCGAGGTCACCTTCCTCGCCCAGCTCCAGCCCTCCCGTACCGATGTCCCCGAATACGCCGCCTACATGGAAGCTGTAGGCAGGACGGCGGAGGAGGTCAACGAGGAGTACGGCACAGGTTCATGGAGGCCCGTAGAGCTCTTTATGGAGGACAACTTCCCCCGCTCCGTCGCCGCCTACAAGAACTACGACGTCCTGCTCGTCAACGCAGTCCGCGACGGCATGAACCTCGTCGCCAAGGAGGCGGCCGTTATCAACGAGAAGAATGGGGTCCTTGTCCTCTCCGAGAACGCGGGCGCCCACGAGGAGCTGGGCGAATACGCACTGACCGTCAACCCCTACGACATAGATGAACAGGCCGATTCCATCTACGCTGCGCTTACCATGCCGGAAGAAGAACGTGAGCGCAGGGCGAAAGCGCTGCGCGAAACGGTCAACTCCAACACCATAGAAGACTGGGTCGAGGCGCAGATACAGGACATAGAGGCGTACCGGGGGCGGCGATAACCGCTGCGCTGCGTATCTTCTTGATGGCAGCGGCCGTGCTGATCGCGCTGGCCAACGCCATCCTGTACAGCTTGATCGGCAACAACACCTTTAGCAACCTCTTCGAGTTCCACTTCGACCCGTGGTACCTCTCCGCGATGTACGTGTTCTGTGCCGTCTTCGTAGGGCTTCTGGTCGCGGGCGGCCTCATAGCGTTCGCGGAGAAAGTACTCAGGGAGAGCTTTTTCGCGCGTTACGGTTTGATGGTGCTGGCGATCTGCATCGGGGGAGCAGCGCTGGCCATCCTCCTGACCACCATCACGTTCCTCTTCGACGACGCGGCCTACGTGCCGAGAGGGGTCGCCGAAACCTCTTACACGCTCGTTCTGGTCACCATACCAGGGGCGACGTTGGGGGCGATAGAAGGGGTAATCCTCGCTTTCCCGCTGGCTTGGCTCCTCGGTCTGGTCGGCGAACGGAACTAGTTCTGGCCGAGAAGCACCCTTAGCACCCTGCCGACGCCGTCGACGCCATTGACGACGATGTCGGCCTCGATTCTGATCTCCGGCGGTCCCTCTTCGCTCGCCACGCCGACGCGCAGAATGTCCCGTAGCCTCCCCTCCTCGCGCAGCCGCTCCAGCTCGCGAAAAGCGTCGAGATCGGTGGTGTCATCGCCTATGAACATGGCCTTCTCCGGGCGATACTCCTCGACCAGGGTGCGGACGGCGGTGCCTTTGTCCGCCCGGATGGGAGGACGCGCCTCGACGACGCCGCGGCCGACCGTGATCCTGAGGCCCAGGCGTTTCCCTTCGCTCTTCACGAACTCTACGGAGCGCTCGCCGACCTCCCGCGGCACGTTGCGGTAGTGCACTGAGGCCGTTATGCCCTTCTCCTCGACGAAGGCGCCCCCTGGGGCGAGTTCTTCCCTCGCAAGCTGTTCCAGCTCCTCGACCCTCTCCAGGTAGGGCAGGGCCTCGGGGATCACCTCGACCTCGCCGTCGCGCAGGATCTCGAAGCCGTGGTTGCCGAAGTACACGACGTCTTCGAGCCCTAGGAGCCCGAGTGCGTCCTCCGTCTTCCTCCCGCTAATGGCCGCGACTAGGAGACACTCCCTGCTCAGTCGCTGCAGCGAGTCCCTGATCTCATCAGAGACCTCGGACATGTCCGGTGTCGGCACGACAGGGGCGAGCGTCCCGTCTATGTCCGTGAGCAAGGCTACCGAGCCAGGCTCCTCGCCCCAGGTCCTCAGACGCTTGTAGGCTTCTCTACCGTCGACCATGACCGCTGACAGGATACATTCGGAAGCGGCTCATTCGCAAACCGGCGCAAGTTCGCCGCGAGAGTCGAAGGCCGCCACACCGGAGATAACGGCCGTGGCGCTGAAGAGATTTACATACCGCTCTGGCGGCCCTGGGCGCGGGCGCGGATGTCATCGGTGTCGATCTCCCCGTCGAGATACTTGCCGATGACATAGCCGATTATGCCGAAGAGTACTACGACCAGGGTCTCCTCGAAACCGATCAAAAACATCGAGAACAGCACCAGTGCCCCGATCACAGCGCCCCACTGTTTGTTGGTCCAGGTGGCCATCTCCTACCTTCCTTTCTCTAAAGAGCGGTTCCTCTTACCGTGACTTCGACGTCCTTTAGGGGCACGCCCTGGTCCCCCAGCACCCTCTGGATGTTCCCCCTGGTGCGCGCCGCGAGCTCGGTGTAGTTGTCGGACGAAGGGACCTGTATCCCCGTGAACACGACGTAGGAGTTGCCGTCGGAGGCGAGCGAAGCCGAGGGGGATTCGGCGCCCACTTCCCTGGCTGCGCTCTCGGCGAGGGTCTTGACGGCGCTGGCCGTTATGATGGTCTCCCTGCCTGGCGTGTCGTCCATCACGGTGCTCCTCGAGACCCTGCGCCCGAGCGTGAGCTCCCTGAGTAGCAGCAGCAGCGCTATCAGGGCCACAAGGGCGCCGACGACAGCGATTACGACCCGCGCCGCTGTCGTGAGGGTGGATGCCGAGAAGTCGCCAAGGGCCTGGACCGCGCCCCTGTACCCTGTGTACTGGGCTATGACGTCGGCCTGGAGGATCCCCAGGTTCATGAGCAGTAGCAATACGGAGACCGCGAAGAGTAGCAGGGCTACTATCAGAAGGATGAGGCGGTTGAAAGCGTTCACTGTACCCTCGTCTTCGTCTGTCTGGGGTCTGCTTCGACGAGCTTGACGTTGAGCTTACTCACCGGCAACCCTTTCTCAGAGAGGTGTTGCTGGACCGTGCTGCGCAGGTCCGACCTGATAGTCTCGAGGTCTTCGCCTTGCCTCACCCTGGCTTCGAGGTCTACCCGGGCCCCCGGGCTTCGCCTGGCCTTCACGCCGACCGAAGAACCGAGAACATCAGGAACCTGCTCGGCCACAGTCGAGATCTCCTCCTCGACCACGCCGCGGGTGACGTAGGTGCCATTCCCCATGCGCACGCGTCTTGGGGCAGAGGGTTTGAGCTCGGAGATAAACCAGATCAGGCCGAGTATCGCTAGGAGAACCAGGGTAATTATCGTGACGGCGGAGAGGTTACCGTCCTCCACACGCGTGACGAAGTCCTGCAGGCCGCTGGAGAAGTCCGAGATGGGCAGCGAGGTCAGGCTACGGCCGAACAGGTCGAAGCTGTAGACGACCATGTATACGCCTAGCACGAAGAGGCCGGCGAACAGCAGAGTCATTACTATCCTGTTAAAGACGTTCATCTGCGGCCACCTCGAGGTCCTCGACTACCACCCTGGTCCTGCGCCCGCCTGCTTGTGGCGCCACGCGCTCCCTTATGCTTTCGGCGATCTCTGGTATTGGCCTTGGCAGCGGATAGCCGGCGACGATGTGGATCTCCAGATCCTCTGGACCGACCACCACCCCCGTGACTCTCTCGCTGCCCTCGTAGGTTGCGGCCTCGACGTAGCGCCCACGCCCCATGGAGTGGACCCCTTCGGTTGCGAGGGCCGCCTCGATCGCGGCCCTCGCGAGTTGAATTCCGTCTGCCAAGATAAACCTAGCTCTCGGGTGAACCGCTCTTTACTGGACCCGCTGCTGTTCCTGGGCCTCCTGCTCGCGGCGCTCCTGCTCGAGCTGCTGCTGCCGCTCCTGCTCGGCCTCCTGCTGCGGGAAGAAGATGTTGGAGACCGTAATGTTGATCTCGGTTACGCGAAGGCCAACCAGGCTCTCCACCCTGTTGGCCACGTTGCGCCGCACGGCCTCGGCGAGCTGGGGTATCGACTTGCCGTACTCGGCCGTTAGCGTTAGGTCGAGGGCGGCCTCTTCCTGGCCCACCTCCACCGAGACCCCCTGGGTCTGGCTTCCGCTACTACTACCGCCCGTGATGCTACCGAGGAGGCCGCTCACGGCCTGGGAGCCGCCGCTGCCCATCCTGATACCGTCGACCTCCTGGGACGCGATCCCGGCGATCTTCGAGACCACGCTGTCCGAGATACTGGTGGAGCCACGCTCTGTCTGTAGCGGGCTGCTCTGCTGAGACCTCTCCTCGCTCATGCTGCTCCTTTCTTCGATGTGCTCGGTCCACTTGGTGTGGTTTTCGTTATACCGCCCGGCGTGTGATCAGCCGGTAGATCGCCAGCAGGACTATGGCGCCCAGGGTCGCTATGAGAATGGACCCAAGGCTTATCTGGGTTATCCCTGGGCCCCCGAAGAGGGGCTGGACTATGAAACCGCCTACGAATGCTCCCGCTATACCGATCAAGACGGTGATAATGATCCCCCCGGGGTCCGGTCCTGGCATAACCCACTTGGCCAGCACACCGGCTATGAGCCCGATCACTATCAACGCTATGATGCCTATGCGCTTTCACCTCCCCCTCGTTCATTACTTGCTCCTACCGGACGACACCCGCAAGCGCAATATAACAGATGCCGTACCAGACGCTACTATTGCCCGTTTTACCCCCCACCCTGCACGCATAAACACCCACGAGCCTGGCTTTCTCAGGAGAGCAGCCCCTGCAACGCGGGCCACACGAAGGCCAGGGCGAAGAGCAGGGCGGTGCCGTAGAGCAGCGGGTGGACCTCGCCGGCCCTGCCGCGGGAGAGTTTGATCAGGACGTAGGAGATGAAACCGAAGCCTATGCCGTAAGAGATGTTGAAGGTCAGCGGCAGCGTCAGGATAGTCAGGAAGGCAGGGATGGCCTCGTCGAAACGCTCCCAGGGGATGAGCCTGACGGCGGTCATCATCAAAAAGCCGACCACTATGAGCGCAGGGGCGGTCACGGGTGAGACGAACAGAGGATCGTTGCCCCCCGTTGGGTTTGGTATCGGGAGTGAGCCGCCGAAGACCGAGATCAAGGGCGAGAACGGCAGGGCGAGCAGAAAGAGGAGCCCGACGACCACACTCGTCATGCCGGTGCGTCCTCCTTCCGCGACCCCTGACCCGCTCTCTATATAGCTGGTCACCGAGCTGGCGCCCATGCTGCCGCCGAGGACCGCCGCCAGCGAATCGACCAGCAGAATGCGCCTGGCCTGCGGCACCCTGCCCTCCTCATCGAGAAGCTTGCCTTCCTGGGCCACGGCGAACATGGTCCCCATGGTGTCGAAGAAATCCGTCATGAAGAGGGCGAAGATCACTGGCAAAAGCGAGAGCTGCAAGACCTGCGGCACGGCGAGCACCCCGCCCCCGACAGTCGAGGTGTCGAAGCCGAAGTCCACTATCCCTTTCGGGGTAGGCACGACCCCGAAGAGCATGCCTACGATGCCCGTTACGAAGATCCCGATTATGATGCCGCCTCTCAGGCCGCGCGCCACGAGCGTGAGCGTGACTATGAGCCCGAACGCCGCGAGCAGCACGGGGCCCTGCGTGAGGTCGCCTAGGGCCACATAGGTGTCAGGGTTGGGCACGACGAGCCCGGCGTTCTTCAGGCCGATGAACGCGATGAACAACCCGATGCCGACGGCGATTGCGAACTTGAGCGAAAGGGGGATGGCGTTGAGCACCGCCTCGCGCAGGTTCGTAAGCACGAGCACGGTGACGAGCACGCCTTCGACCACGATTACGGCCATCGCCTGCTGCCAGCTGAGACCCTGGCCCAGGATGAGGGTGAAGGCTACTATGGCGTTCAAGCCGAGCCCCGAGGCGAGGGCCAGCGGGAAGTTCGCCACGAGGCCCATCGCTATGCACGCCACCGCGGCCGCCACGCAGGTGGCGAAGAACACGGCGGGTACGGAGAGGCCAGTACCCTCGGTGCCCAATATCGCCGGGTT
>DASQWQ010000093.1:0-6495 GCA_035640175.1 Rubrobacter sp.
CTTTACCCCCCAGGGATCGGTCTGCTCATCGATTATGCTCTGCAGCTCTTCGTTTATGGACTCGCGGTTTGTCAGGAGCTCATCGAGGTCCTTCTGTCCAAGAACGCTCCTTAGAGTAGTCTGGGAGATCTGGCTTGTAGCAAGAACGTGGTTCTCCACCTCGATTACGCTCTTGTTGGGATCGACTACCCTGAAGTAGACTACGGCGTTGACGCGGGCAGGGACGTTGTCGCGGGTTATGACGTCCTGGGGAGGGACGTCCATGGTGACGGTCCTAAGGTCTATCTTGACCATCCTGTCCACTAAAGGCAAGAGAATGAAAAGTCCTGGTCCCTTGGGTCCTCCCTGGACCCTACCGAGCCTAAAGATAACGCCTCGCTCGTATTCCTTGACGACCTTGATGGCGCTGAGTACGACCGAGGCGACCACTATTATGGCCACCACCAGGGCGATTAACGCGAAGCTCACGCCGACGGCCTGCAAGAGCGCGAACCCCATAAGACAGTGCTCCTCTCTGGTTGCCACGCTACCGACACCGATTCTACCACCGCCAGGAGAACACCAGACACAAGAGAGGAAGGCCCGTCCTGGACCTCCCTCTCTTGCTTCCCGTCGGCCATAGGGACTCCCTAGAGGAGCCTCCTCGCCCCAACGTAGCCATCTATGTAGTTTATGCTGGTGATGGTCACCTCGTTATGGATTTGGGCGTGGATAGTAGTCCCGTCGCCCATGGCTATGCCGACGTGGGTGATGTATCCGCTGCCGTCCTCGCTCCAGAAGAGCAGGTCTCCCGCCTGGGGAGCACCGTGGACCGGGGCCCCGTAGCCCATCTGCCCACCCGGTGAATCAGGTAGAGCGATGCCGAACTCCTGGAAAACCAGCATCGTGAAGCAGGAGCAGTCCTCGGCCTCGAAAGCCACGCAGGGCCCAGGAGGAGAGAACTCGTATGGGGTTCCCAGGTGATCGTCGGCGACGGCGAGCACGTCGGCGCCCGAACCACTCACCCCACCGCTGCCTCCACCACGGGCAGGCGATCCGGAAGCGGAGGCACTCGCTGTCGAGCTGGCAGAGGAAGCTCCTGCGCCGTCGCCCCGACCACCACCCCCGCCTCGCCCAGAGTTTTTCGAACTGGCAGCAGAGGCGCTGGCAGCAGAGGCGTTGGCAGAGGCGCGTTCTTCGGCCCGCCTCTCGGCCCGTCGCTCAGCGGTGGCTTCTTCCGCAGTGGCGGCACTCGCGGAAGCGCTGGCCTCAGGGCTGGCCTCAGGGCTGGCCTCGGCCCTCCGCTCAGCGCGTCTGTCGGCACGCCGCTCGGCGGCGGCCTGTTCTGCAGCGGCGCTTGCGGAAGCACTGGCTTCGGCACGCTCAGCGGCGCGTTCTTCGGCCCGCCGGTCGGACGCCCGCTGCTCGGCCCGCCGTTCGGCACGCCGCTCGGCTGCCAGCCTGGCGGCCTCGCGCTCGGCGGCGGCCTGCTCCGCGGCGGCCTCCTCTATCTCGGCACGACGGGCTGCCAGCTCGGCCTGACGCTCTGCCTCCTCCCTCGCGGCCTGCCTCTCTGCGGCACGCTGGGCGGCGAGCTCGGCCTGCCTCTGGGCTTCCTCTCTGGCTTCCTGCCTGGCAGCCTTCGCGGCTGCCAGCCTGGCGGCCTCGCGCTCGGCGGCAGCCTGCTCCGCCGCTTTCCTGGCGGCCTCGCGCTCGGCGGCGCGCATTTCTGCGCGCCGCTCTGCCCTCTCGGCGGCGGCCTGTGCGGCGGCCTCGCGCTCGGCGGCAGCCCGTTCGGATTGCAGATCGGCCCGCGGCACCCGGGCCTGCTTGACCTGGGAGACCTGTACCTCCGGTATCGGCTCGGGCTCTTCGACGGTCTCCGGCGCTTTCTCGACCATCGCCGCCGCGGCGGCGCGAGCCTGCGCGGCCTGCCGATCCTGCGCTGCCTGGATCGCATCCCTGAGCTCGGCGTTGAGGGAGTTCAGATAAGCCTCGGCCTGTGCCTCGGCCTCGTTGGCGCGCTCTCTCTGGGCGATAGCCGTCTCGACCGCAGCGACCCTCTGTTCACGCTGGGCCTCGAGCCTGTCCCTGCGCGCCGCCAACTCGTTACGGGCCTCGCGGACCTCCAAGAACTCGGCCCTCTCCCTGCCGAGCAGCCTCACCCACAAATTTAGCCTGGAGGCGAACTCGGAGAAGCTATCCACCCCGACCAGAACGTCCATGAAGGCTACGTTCCCACTCTTGTAAACCTGCGCGGCACGCTCTTCCACAGTCTTTTTGGCCTCGGCAAGCCGCTCTTTGGCGGCCCTGAGATCTTCCGTCGTCCTGGTGATCTGCCCGTTTAACTGGTTCATCTCGTAGAGCGCATTGTTGTAGGACGCCTCGGCCGCGCTCGCTTCCATGCGAATCTCCCTTAAACGGTCCTGCGCATCGGCGACATCCGCCTTTTTCGCCCTGATGCTACCGTCTGGTTCGGCCCCGGCGGAGATGCCCGTTACGAATACGAGCGCAATGGCAAGACCGAGAAACACGAACATGCTCGCCCTTCGAGGCATACGCCCAGGCTCCTTCCAGTAGGTTATGTAAATTCTGTAAGGGGATCTGCTAGAGAATCCCCCCTCCTAGGGTGGGCACTTTAGAAGAACACTATATGTTGTGCAATACACCCGCCAACGCCAGCGTCACTCCCTGTTTATGAAAGTGGCTTAAGTATGGGAGATCTGTGTTTCCTATACGAAATAAATAATTAACAAAACTTAATACTTGTAACGTACTCGAAAAGCTATATCTGTGGAACACATTTCGGGTGGATTTCAGGGGTTTGGAGGGCAATCATGAGCTGTTTGTGAGGTCTCTCAGGGTCAGAAAGGCCCGCCAGAAGCGTCGCTTGGCTGCGTCGTCGTCCAGCGCCGGCGCGAGGGCGGGAGTGAGGAGGCCTTTCGTGCCCTTCGTCCAGGGGAACCACGCACCAGGTTCCGCTTCTGAGAAGGGTTGCCTGACGAGCGGGTAGTCGATGGCGTCGATATCGCGGGCGGCGCCGGTACCTATTGCCACCAGGACGTTGGGTTCTGTGGTTTTAATCTCCTGTGCGAGCAGCCCGGTCGACTCGTACGTAACGTAGGCTTGTTGCAGTCCGACGGCCTGCAGGCTGAGCTGGAGGGCTTCAAGGGTGCTGGGGCCGAAGGGCTGCTCGAGTACGAGCACGACCCCTGAGGTGGGATCTCCGAGCGGAGCTGGATGTCCTCCCTTTTTCATGCGGCTGGAGAGGCGGGAGGCCTCGTATGCCGTCTTACAAGTGTAGTCGCCGGCCGCGTCGCGGGCTTGTTGGCTGGTCTCCCTAACCGCGGGTCGCACGGCGGACGTGGAGGATGCGCTGGGCTGTGGTTACGAGAGCTCCTGCCGCGAGTAGGCTGAGGCCAACAGTCGGCAAGCCGAGGATCGAGAACACCGAGAGGATCACGACCCTCCCTGCGCGCTCCAGCAGTCCGACCTTGCAGTCTATGTTGAGGCCTTCGGCGCGGGCGCGGGCGTAAGAGGTAAGGAGTGAGAACGTCATCGCGATACCGGCGAGCAAAGCCCCGTAGGGGTGGGCCGTGCTGGCGTAGAAGAAGATCAGGCCGACGAAGACCGCCGACTCCGAGAGTCGGTCCAGGGTCGAGTCGAGAAAGGCGCCGAAGGAGCTCATCCTGTTCGACTCGCGGGCGACGGCACCATCGAGTGCGTCGAAGAGCCCCCCCAGGAGCATCACCGCACCGGCGATCCTCGCGTATCCCAGGCCGAAAAGTACCGCGGAACAGAGTGCCAGGGTCCAGCCGATAACCGTGAGCGTGTCGGGGCGAACCCGCATGATGGAGAGCCACCGGACGAGCGGACGCAGGACGAGAAGGAGCGCGTCCTTCGAAGCCTCTCTAAAGGAGGGTTTCTGAGGTTCGCGGTGAGGGATAGTCATTGCTCGTCCTCCTTGCAGTCCCCGTGGGGGCCGGCGGCGCCCAGCGTGGCAGCCGGCGTGCGCGCTTCCGGCTCCTCCTCGGCAGGCTTGACAGGCGGTTTCCCCCAGCGTTCGAAGATCAGGGTCCCGCGCAGGTAGCGTAGTGTCGCGGCGATGATGGCGACTATGGGGACGGCGAAGACGGCACCGATCAGCCCGTAGAGTGCCGTTCCGGCAAGCGTGGCGAAGAGCACCCAGAGTGGATGTACCCCCACCGAGCCGCCCTGTATCCTCGGTACCAGTACGTTGCCTTCCAACTGCTGGGCTACCAGGAAGAGCCCGGCGACGATCAGGGCCTGGATAAAACCCCCTTCGGGGACGAAGAGCGCGATCGCGACCGCAGGTACGGCCCCGAGGAAGGCCCCTATGACGGGGATGATCTCCGTCGCCGCAACCCAGGCCCCGACAGGGAGGGCGTACTTCCCGACGGTAAAGAACATTATCGCCGCTCCAATAAGACCCATGACCGCGCACAGGAAAATCTGCCCCCTCAGGTACCTGACGAGCGATCGCTCGACCGCGTAGAAAAGCTCCAGGCTCTGGTCACGGACCGTCTCGGGGATCGTACCGAGCAGAGCGCGGGTGATCTTCTCCCGCTCCAGCAGCAGGTACACGGAGACAAGTACCATTAGCAGCAAATTAAACAGGGTACCGAAGACCCCAAACACCCCCCCGATAACACCCGTCGCCACGTTGGTCACCTGCTCCGCCGAAGGCGCGTTGCTCTCGATCAGCTGCAGGATTCGATCCTGGTCCAGCCCGGCCACGTACTGGCCGACGTAGGGCACATTCTGGAGGCGATTGACCTGATCGATGACCTGGTCGACGAGATCTTGCGGGTTACGGACCAGGATCTGTACCTGCCCCACCGTCGGGATGATGATCAAGAGCATCGTCACAACCACTACCAGGATCAGGACGAGGAACACCCCGATCACAGCCAGAGCCCTTGGCACTCGCAAACCTTCGAGGCGTCGGACGACAGGATTTAAGGCGTAGGCCAGGACACCGGCGGCCAGGAAGGTCAGCAGCACGCCGCTGATCTGGCGCACAAAGGACACCAACAGTACGACTCCCACCGCGAGCACTATGTACTGCAGGTATGTCGAAACGACCAGTTTTCTGGCTGACACCCGGTCTCCGATCGGATCTCTACGATACGAAATATACCAGCCCCAGACGAGGCGACGCGCGAGTTTACACTTCCCATACCCCTCTGTATAATCCCCGCCCAGTATGAGAGGGGTAAACGTACAGAGAGCCCAACATGTTGGGGATCAGCGGGAAGCGCCGGGTCCTCGGCGGACTGCTGGAAAGGCTACACGACCAGGCCGGACGGGCGATCGTGCCGGAAGCAACTTCATCGAGCTGCGCGAGGCCAGAAAGGCGAAGCGGGGCGAAGTCTACAGGCAGCGGCGATTTATGGCCGTTTCCCTGCTGGTGCTCGGCGCCGCCGCGCTGGTCTTCGCAGTATACGTCCAGACCAAGGCCTCGGACACGACAGAGCGCGCGGTTCCTATCGACCCGAACAACGCAGGTCCCGCCACGGTGCTGGCGGAGGCCGCCGGGGTCAGTCTCTCCACCCCTATCCGTCCTGCGAGCCTCACCGGGCTCGGCTATCATCCGGAGGGCGAGAGCCTCGCCGCAATGGAACCGCGGGGCAAGAACCTCTCGGCCAACGTGGTCCTCGGTCTTCTCTCCAGAGGAGAGACACCGGAGAGGATTCACTACTACGT
Source organism: Rubrobacter sp. (assembly GCA_035640175.1). Taxonomy (GTDB): domain Bacteria; phylum Actinomycetota; class Rubrobacteria; order Rubrobacterales; family Rubrobacteraceae; genus Rubrobacter_D. The sequence goes on from DASQWQ010000093.1 coordinate 5,707, forward strand.
CATGGATGCCGCAGGGCGGGGTGGGCCCCAGACCGGCGCCGTTGACGTCGGCGCAACGACGGGGACCACCGTCTACGCCCCTGTGGCCGGTACGGTCACGGCGATCCGTCCTGATCCCATGGTTCAGAACGCGAACGTCATAGAGATAAAACCAGACGCCAATCCGGACGTCCGCGTCAGCGTCGCCCTGGTGCGTAGCGACGGCGAAGCTGGCGTCAACGACAACGTAACGGCCGGTAAGACCGAACTAGGCACCGTGGCCGACTCGGCGGAAGTCCTGGATCCTCAACTCTCCTCTTACACGGCCGACGCCGGCAACCACGTCACCGTCTCCGTCTCGAAGTCCGGTTAAAGCGAAATGCAGAAGTACTTCTGCATTTCGCGCTGTCAGCATGTCAACACGCTCCAGCCTGCTGCTCCCCTTTCAGCAGTCAGCTTTGTGTTCGCTGAAGTGTTGACTAGCTGACATGCGTGTATCATACGAGCATCCATGTTCTTGAGCCTCTTCCAATCGAACGCGTCCGCCGCTGTGGCCTTCCTCCTCGGCCTGGTCATAGGTATAACGGTGCACGAGGCATCCCACGCGACCTCGGCCTACCTACTTGGCGACGATACGGCCTATCGCGAGGGTAGGGTGACCCTGAACCCCGTCTCACACCTCGACCTGCTGGGCAGCCTGATGCTTCTCATGGCTGGCTTCGGGTGGGGCAGGCCCACGCCGGTGGTACCCTCCAAGCTCAGGGGTGGCGTGTTCGGACCCGTGGCCGTCGCGCTCGCAGGACCCGTCTC
>DASQWQ010000094.1:0-4243 GCA_035640175.1 Rubrobacter sp.
AGATGAGTACCTTCATCCTCCATAACCTCCTGTTACGATTTGTCCCGTTATTCGTCGTTGTCAGCGGACCGGAAAGCCACCAGCCGCAGGGGCCCAAGCTAGTTAGCCAAGTCCTCAGTGAGCGTGACCCCGGCCTTTAACACGCGCCCTTCTCCATCGAAGGAGGGATCATACGAGGCGACGGTCGCGGAGCTAACCTCAAAGCGCTCGCCGATCGCCCAGATGCAGGCTTCTACTTCCTCCGCCCTCAGGCCCCTCTGGGGCGCGAACTCGTTGGCTGGGTTTACCGCCTCCGGGTCGAGAACGTCGAGGTCTAGGTGGACGTGGACCCTGCGGACCTTACCGGCCATCGCGTTCAGGGGATGCCGAGTGCCCTTTGAGCGCCTAATGCGCGCACGCTTTGTTCTTCCACGACGGTCGCCTCGGAGGCCCACAACCGCTCCTTCTCGGCCTGGGTGGCGCTGCGGCTGCCGATGAGTACAACGTTCTCCTCGCGCACCGGACGGAAGGCTGGGACGGTGCCCACCATCTGCGCCCAGCAGTGCCCTACGGCGGTGGCGAGCCCCATGCCGTCCAGGAACCCGCTCGTAGTCGTCTCCGGGGTGTTGAAGTCCGCGTGGCCGTCAAACCAGATGAGTCCGATCTCCTCCTCCTTCGGTGACGCGCCGGTGAGACCCGCGATGACCCCCACGGTTGAGTTGCAGTTACCCGAAAGCACCAAGGGAAAACGCCCTGAGGCGGTGGCCTCGTGCACCCGCTTTGCGATCATCCCACACAACTCGAAGGCGGTCGCGATCTCGGCGTGGAAAGGACTCGTTGGCCGCAATACTTCCGAGCGGATCTCGCGACCCGTGGCAGCGAGCACGCCCTCCATGCCGTGCGAGAGGAGGTGCTCAGGCCCAGCGCCTATGCGCAGCCCCCTGTGGCCTGAGTCGTAGGGCACGGCAAAGATCGTGATGCCGCCGCGCGCCCCGTTTGCCAAGTGGCCTCCTTCACGTTCCGTCACAACGCTGTGCTAGCCGACCCGCCCTCTACCTTACCCACGATCTCGTTTGTCAACGGGCTGGCAAGTTGAGGTCTTCTACTGCTCCAAGGGAGATGAGGCGACGTGTGGGGCGACGGCATAGCGTTCCGGTTCGCTCCCCACGGGCTCCTAGTTACCGGGCCTTCACAAGATAATCAGCGGGCCCACAAACCCTGGGACGGCCCGACGTGAGGTGGCGTATAGGGGCAAGCGTTAATACGCGTTAATCCGAACGACCTACCCGCCGCGACCATACGTAGGGGGTGGGCGGTAGGGTGGAAGGTGTGGATAATCATAGCGACGGCCAAAGCTACTAGACCCTGGCGCTAGAGGAAACACCTGTGCACTTGGCCAGCGACTACATACACCCCTACAAGGACGCCGGGGGACGTCCCTCCCACTGCCAGGTACGCATCTACCTCCCCCGACGACGTTCTCAACGCTCCCGTGGTTGTCTGCTCGGAGCTACCTAACAACCCTGGCGGTTCGATCACCAACTCCGCGGAGACGATAGCTGCAGGGGTGATCCTGGCTAGCGAACTGATCACCCCTCTGTATGGATCGAGCACTGACCCAAGGAGAGCACAGACGGTGGGCGGAGACCTTCGAACTAATCGTCTTCTCCAGCTACGAGGTCGTAGAGAGGGCGCCCTACCTCGGGGAGGCGAGGGCATGGATAGGAGTTACATGGAAGCACCTCGATCGCACCGCTGTAGAGGCCTTAGTGGGAGGCAAGGTGTAGAAGGTTAACGAGCGGTGCGGCTGTCTCAAGCTACGCCGGATCTCGAGCGCCGAGGCCGGCGAAGATATGGGCAGCCAGGGCGTCGGCGAAATCCTCGTCGAGCGGGGCGTGGCCGACAAGCATCCGGTAGTAGATGGGCCCGTAGAGGACGTCGACGGCCACCTCCAAGTCGAGGTCCTCTCTGAGCTCGCCGCGCTCGATGCCGAGCTCGAGGATCTCCCTGGCCTCCGCCCGCCGTACCGAGAGCCAGCGCGAACGCAGCGCCTCGGCAAGCTCCGGGTCGGATTGACCCTCGGCTATCAAGGCGGCCACCGTCCGCCCTATCTTGTCGCTGAACGCTTCTGCGAGCCTGCGCATGTGGATCCGGATGTCCTCCTGCGCGTGGCCTGTGTGCGGGAAGGGGACCTCGGAGGAGACGGTCGAGAGGAAGCCATCCATCACGACCGCCGCCCTGTTGGGCCACCAGCGGTAGATTGTGGCCTTGGAGACCCCGGCCCGCTCCGCGATCGCCTCCACCGTCACCGCGGCGAACCCCTCGCCCTCGAGCAGCTCGTTGGCGGCTCGCAGGATCGCCCGGCGCGCCCGCTCGCTGCGAGGTCGGCCCGGTGGTCGGGCTTGCGGGTCATTCTCTGCGGCTTGCCCCACGGCTCGCATACTAGCAGCCCGTGCTGGTGGGGGTGAAAGGATTACTAGACAAAACGTTTCGTTTTGTTATCCTGTATCAGTTGGTTACAAAGCGAGTGAGGCGTACAGGACACATGACGAGAGCTAAGAGACCTTGAGGCAAATAGTAAAGCGCCCGCCCGTCACGTCGCTCACCACCGACGAACGGGTCGGGGCAGAACGCAAAGACGAACAGTCGAAGGCGACCCATCGCACGGAACTCTTTCTGCTCGTGGCGGTTCTCCTGTTAGGGACCAACCCCGTGGCTGTCAAGTACGCTGTCTCTGCCGTTGCCCCTTTGCCCTTCGTGGCCCTGAGGTTCACGGTGGCGGGTCTGTTGCTCCTCGGCGTCGTACGTTTCTTGGGGTCCGGAGGAGGTGTCGAGCGGAAAGACCTACTGGCCATGATGGGGGTGGGCGCGTTAGGCGTCGGGGCGACCAACGTGCTCTTCAGCTCGGGCGTGAGCCTCACCAACGCGTCGGACACCGCCCTCCTCTATGCGGTCGTCCCGGTGTGGGGCATGCTCCTGGGCTCCGTGCTCGGGTTGGAGAGGCCCATCTTGAGGGACGTCCTCGGGGTAGGGATAGCCTTCTTGGGGATCGTCGTCGTCGTGTACGGGGGTTTGGGCGGAAGCGGCTCAAGCCTCAAAGGAAACCTCCTGGTTCTGGGAGCCACGGTGTGCTGGGGGTCGTACACCGTGCTCTCCTTGCCTCTCCTTGAGAAGTACTCACCGCTGGTGGTCGCAGCCTACACCATGCTCTTCGGAGGCCTAGCCGCCTTACCGTTCGCCTTTCCGAGCCTCCTTAGCGTGGACTGGGATGCGATGAGCGTCGGGGTGTGGGCGACGGTCGCCTACTCGACCATCTTAGTGGCCGCATTCGGGTTCTTCGCCTGGCAGAGGGGAGCTTCGCTCCTTGGCGCCAACAAAGTGCTCGTCTACCAATACCTCATCACCTTCGTCGGCGTCGCCTCTGGCATGGTGCTCTTGGGTGAGGGGTTTGGGGTCGAGAAGATCATCGGAGGAGCTGTCATCTTCTTTGGCGTGTACCTGGCCCGGCGTCAGTAGTAGGGGTCGTACGCTCGTCCCTCCTCCGATCTCGCGAAAAGACGAGGAACAGGGAGCCGGGTTTCTTTCCACCGCAACCCCATCCCTTATGGCGGCGGAATTAGTCAGAGATCGTCACTTGGAAGCTATGTAAGGCGGCTTTGAATTACCGTGTTCGATAAGATGTCGCCGGATACACAAGATCGTCACCGTATGATGAGCGATAGAGAGGAGCCTGACCGTGTTCTTGGAACTGCCAGGAAGGGTCGCGATTGTCACCGGGGCCGCACGGGGCATAGGCTTCGCCATCGCCGAGCGCCTCTCGCGGGCCGGCGCCTGCGTCGTGGTCGCGGACGTCGATGAAGATAGCGCTCTTGCGGCCGTCACACGGCTGCGCGAAGGGGGAGCAGAGGCCGTGGAGACGGTTACGGACATCACCAACCCAGAGGAGGCCGAAGCTATGGTCGAGCGTGCCATCGACGCTTTCGGCAGGCTCGACGTACTGGTGAACAACGCTGGCATAACAGGCCGCGATGCCTCGCTTTCTAAGATCACAGACGAGGATTGGGATAGGGTGCTTAAGTTGAACCTGACCGCCGCCTTCTACTGCTGCCGGGCTGCGATCCCTCGCATGCGCGAGCAGCGGAGCGGTGCGGTAGTCAACGTAGCCTCCATCTCGGGCAAGGAAGGCAACCCGAATATGATCCCCTACTCGGTCTCCAAGGCCGGGGTGATCTGCCTGACCAAGGCTTTGGCCAAGGAGGTGATC
>DASQWQ010000095.1:0-6285 GCA_035640175.1 Rubrobacter sp.
TTATCACAACCTCGACCTCATCGAACAAAGGTTAGCATCAGAGGCATCCTGCTTCCCACGTTTTTCGGTTGAGGTTATTCGAGGAACGACTTTCGTAACGCTTTGTGTAACGATTGCGAGACGTTCATCGGGTAGAGTGCAAATAGGCTTGTGACACTGGAGACGGAGATACCTGGCAGATACATTTCATCTGGAGCACCGTACAGCCCGAGCGGGCTGCGCCCACAGGGAGGCGACGCACAAGGGGAGACGTGAGACAATTACTTTGCAGATTTCTGACAGAGGGCTTTTCGTAACGCTTTTCGTAACGTCTGGGAGACGTTTGGCAACTAGAATCAGGGGCGAGGAGGTAAGATGACGACACAACAGAGAAACAGGCAGGGTTTCTGGCAGAGCCTCTTCGGGAGTGATGGAGGGCAAGAGACCCGCGAGGAGATCCCCGAGCCCATCGTGGAGGCTCCCAGCCAGGAGCCTGGTCCCGAGGTCGAGATAGCACCCAATGACCCCATCGTGGCTTACTTCGCCAGCGCTTCGGGAGTGGTCGAGATCGACAAGCTCGACCTCGATTCGCCCGCCCTCAGGGCCATGAAGGCAGCCGACATCAAGGTGGTCGTGCCGCTAGTGAGCCAGGGCGAGTTGATCGGGCTTCTCAACCTGGGGCCGCGCCTCTCCCAGCAGGAGTACTCGGCCGACGACAGGAAGCTACTCAACGACCTGGCTACCCAGACAGCACCGGCGGTGCAGGTCGCCCAACTCGTCCGCCAGCAACAGCAACAGGCCCAGGAGCGCGAGCGCATCGAACAGGAGCTCAGGGTTGCGCGCCTGATCCAACAGACCCTCCTTCCCAAACACGTACCGGACCTGCCCGGCTACCAGCTTGCGGCTTACTATCAGCCCGCTCGCGAGGTAGGCGGCGACTTCTACGACTTCCTGGAGCTCGATGACCACCACCTTGGCCTCGTCGTCGGTGACGTGACGGACAAGGGCGTGCCCGCCGCCATAGTGATGGCGACGACCCGTACTATGCTCCGCGCCTCCGCCCAGCGCCTCGACTCGCCAGGCGAGGTGCTCAAGAGGGTAAACGACGTGATCGTCCGCGACATACCGCCCAACATGTTCATCACCTGCCTCTACGCCATCCTCGACCTCACGACGGGCCTTCTGCGGTACGCCAACGCCGGCCACGATCTGCCCTACAGACGCAGGACTTCCAATAATGGCGGCGCGGAGGAGCTCAGGGCTACGGGGATGCCGCTCGGGCTGCTTCCTGGCATGAGTTACGAGGAGAAGGAAATCGTGCTCGAAGAGGGCGACAGCGTGCTGTTCTACAGCGACGGCCTGGTCGAGGCCCACGACCCGCAGCGGGATATGTTCGGCTTCCCGCGCTTGCAGGGACTCGTCGGGGCCCACCGCTCGGACGGATCGGCGCTGGTGAACTTCCTCCTCTCCGAGCTTGCGCGCTTTACCGGCGAAGAATGGGAGCAGGAGGACGACATCACCCTTGTCACCCTGGACAGATCGGAGACGGCATGACCGACCCCAAACCCGCGCGGCCGGACGCCGACCTCCGGCGAACCCTGGCCGAATTTTCCGTGCCAAGCGAGCCCGGAAACGAGCGGTTGGCGATGGAGACGGTCGCCGAGGCGGTCAGGGATCTCGACATTTGTGGGGAGAACCTGGAGCGACTCAAGACTGCCGTGGCCGAAGCAACGATGAACGCCATGGAACACGGCAACAAGTACAGAGCGGAGGTGCCTGTAGAGGTAGTGGTCTTCGTCGAGGATCGAAACCTCCTGGTGCGCATAACCGATAGTGGTAGTGGGCCGCCACCGGCCCAGGGCGGGGATGCGCCGGATCTGGAGGCGAAGTTGGAAGGCATGCAAACGCCCCGAGGATGGGGACTGTTCCTTATAAAGAGTATGGTCGACGAGATGAGCATCACAGGTGACGACGGGCACCACACGATCGAACTGGTCGTTCATCTTGGAGCGGAAGGAGGAAAGTGATGGCAGTGCGTCATCTTAATGTGGAGGTTCGCCTGGAACCTGATGTTGCCGTGCTTGCCTTGATGGGAGAGATCAACGGCTTCGCCGAAGAGGCTCTGAACACGGCCTACGCGGAGGCCGACGCCATGGACACGAAGACGATCCTGCTCAACTTCGAGGGGGTCGACTACATCAACTCGACCGGTATAGCCTTGATCGTCGGCCTGCTCGCCAGGGCGCGCGCTTCTCATAAGCGCCTGCTTGCCTGCAACCTGAGTGAGCATTACGTGGAGATCTTCAACATCACGCGCCTCTCGGACTTCATGGGCGTCTTCCCCGACGAAGAGAGTGCCGTCGTAGAGGCTTCGGTGTCCTGAGATGGAGGACGAACCTCTAAGCGGTTCGCTCCAGAGCCTGCGCGGCGAGTATGAGGGGATAAAGGAGATATACCGGACAAGGAGGAACGAAATGCCCGAAGCCCAGGTGAAGATGAACGTCAGGGGCGCAGGAGAGAAGGCCAGCATCATTGATGTGGAGGGGGAGCTCACCGCGTTCGCCGAGGACGTGCTGATGGACGCCTACAACCAGGCCAGTGATGGGCAGGTACGGGCGATCATCCTGAACTTCGAGGGCCTAGAGTATATGAACAGTAGCGGCATCGGACTCCTGGTTACGCTGCTCATCCGTATCAACCGCGAGAAGCAACAACTTCTGACCTACGGTCTCAGCGACCATTACAGGAGCATCTTCCAGATCACGCGCCTCGATGACGCCATCGCCATCCACGATTCGGAAGAGGAGGCCGTGAGGGCCGCGAACTCGGCATAGAGACGTGTCGACGAACGCCCACCGAAGGGAGGCACGCGATGAGCGAGCAGACTCCGCAAGACGAGACGAGAGAGGAAGAGAAGCAGAAGCGCGAGCCCCGCGACGCCGCCTACTGGGCGCAGAGGATAGAGAGGTTGGAGGTCTCCGACGTGCCCGAGGGGGCTGCCAACGTGAACGTGCAAGGGCGTCGCGAGGTTGGCGCGCTGCAGGGATTCGGCCAGCTCTGGCAAAAGACCTACCGGGTGCGCCTAGCCGGGATCGAGACGATGCCCGAAGAGGTCGTGCGGGTCTGGAAGGAGCGCTTCCCCGAGTTCCAGCCGCCCAATAGTCGATTCTACCCTTCGATGGCTGGGGTCGCACCCGGGGAGGTGCTGTTCATCAGCGCCTCAGTAGGAGGTATGCCGGTGCACACAGGCGTACGCGTGATCTACGCTGACAATGAGTCTTTTACCGTCATGACGCCCGAAGGGCACCCGGAGTCTGGTTGGAACACCTTCAGCGCCTATCAGGACGACGACGGCGTAACGGTGGCCCAGATTCAGTCGCTGGCGCGCGCCAACGACCCGATCTACGAGCTGGGCTTCCGGATAGTCGGCTCTACGCAGCAGGAAAGGATCTGGACCCACGTTCTGAAATCTCTGGCCGCCCACTTCGGCGTAAACGAGCCGGTGACCTTGGAGAAAGCGTGCGTAGATCCCAAGCTCCAGTGGTCGCAAGTGATGAACGTCTGGCAGAACGCAGGTGCCCGCTCGATGCTCTACACGATCACAGCCCCTCTCCGCTGGCGTCGTAACAAGCCAGCGCGCTGACACCGACTGTGACAGCGCTCTCCGCCTACCAAGAGGACGGCTCCACGGTCGCTCAGATACAGTCGCTGGCGCGAGCGACCCTATTTACAGGGTCGGATTCCGCCTCTTCGGATCGACACAGCAGGAGCGAATCTGGACCCACGTCCTCTCGCCTTTGGCGGCGTGCTTCGGCGTGCGCGAGCAGGTAGAGCTGGAGAAAATCTGCTTCGGCCCGTTGCTGCATTGGTTCCGGATCGGAAACGTCTGGCATAATGCGAGCCTGAGGTTCATTATATACACCGTGGCAGCACAGGGCCGCAAGATTGGTGGGCTGATCCAACGTCGAAGCTAGGGCGCGGGTCTACAATCGGGGCATGAGCGGACCGAAGACATACGATGCCGTCGTCGTCGGCTCGGGCCCCAACGGGCTCGCAGCGGCGATAGAGCTTGCCCGCAACGGACGGCGGGTGGCCGTGCTCGAAGCCCGAAGCACCATCGGAGGGGGCATGAGGTCGGCGGAGATAACGCTGCCAGGCTTTGTCCACGACCTCGGCTCCGCGATACACCCTTTGGGTTACGCCTCGCCGTTCTTCCGCTCGCTGCCGCTAAGAGAGCATGGTCTGGAATGGATCCACCCGCCCGCCCCGCTCGCCCACCCGCTCGACGACGGTACGGCGACGGTGCTAGAGCGTTCGATCGAGGCGACGGCCGCCGCGCTTGGCCCCGACGCCCCGGCCTACCGCCGGCTGATGGAGCCGATCTCCGCTGACGCAGGCAGGATAGCCGACTTCTTCGTCGGCAGGCCTAGCTTTCTACGCCATCCCCTGGCGCTGGCGTCGTCCGGCATATGGTCGCTGCGGGACGCCCGCACCCTGGCCGAGAGCCTGTTCGCTGGCGAGAATGCCAAGGGTCTCTTCGCCGGCAATGCGGCGCACTCCTTCTTGCGGCTGGATCGACCACCGAGCGCCATGTTCGGGCTGCTACTAGGTACGCTGGGTCACGCTTTCGGCTGGCCTTTCCCCAAAGGGGGTTCCCAGGCGCTTGCAGACGCTCTCGCGTCCTACCTGACGTCCTTAGGAGGCGAGATCTACACGGACGTGTCGGTACGTTCGGTGGAAGACGTGCCGCGAACCCGCGCGGTACTCTTCGACGTGACGCCGCGTCAGCTCCTAGACATCGCCGGACAGCACTTTACCGAGGGTTACAACGACGCCCTCAAACGCTACCGCTACGGTCCTGGCATCTTCAAGGTGGACTTCGCGCTCGACGGGCCTGTCCCCTGGGCAGCCGAGGGCTGCAAACGGGCCGGAACCGTCCACCTCGGGGGCACGCTCGACGAGGTTGCGGCGGGGGAGGGCGCCGTGTCGCGCGGGGAGCACCCTGAGAGGCCGTTCATCCTGCTCGCCCAGCAGAGCCTCTTCGATCAGACGCGCGCCCCCGAAGGCAAGCATACCGTCTGGGCCTACTGCCACGTCCCAAATGGCTCGACCTTCGACATGAGCGAGAGGATCGAGGCACAGATAGAGCGCTTCGCCCCCGGTTTCAGGGATCTTGTTTTGGAGAAGAGCGTCGCGGGGACGGCCGACCTCGAAAGGTGGAACCCCAACCTCGTCGGCGGCGATATCAACGGCGGGTACATGGACCTCCGGCAGCTCTTCACCAGGCCCATGCCAAGGATCAACCCTTACTCTACCCCTGCCGGCGGCCTCTACATCTGCTCCTCATCAACGCCACCAGGTGGGGGTGTGCACGGCATGTGCGGCTACCTGGCGGCCCGTGTAGCCTTACGCTACCTCCAGTAACGGGACGGAAGGGAGATCTCGACGTGGGCCATCGCGGCGTTGTTCGATCCTCTGCGTCGGCGCATACGGGAGTTCATAGATAGGCGCTCCTACAGGAGGAAGTACGACGCCGCCAGGACGCTATGAGCATTCTCCTCTAAACTGCGCGAGGAGATGGCCCTCAACAGGCTGGGTAGAGAGCTGGTCTCGGTGGTAAGGGAGACTATACAACCTGAGCACGCCTCGTTGTGGTTGGGGCCGCCCGGCAGGTGGAAACGGTACGAAAGCGAGGTAGAAGATGTTTGAGGTGGTCGTGATCGGCGGCGGGCCTTCCGGGGTTACCGCGGCCCTGCGCGCCCGCGAGCTTGGCGCCACCGTCGCGCTCATCGAGCGCGAGCACATGGGCGGCGTCTGTACGAACGATGGCTGCGTCCCGACCCGTGTGCTCGCCAGGGCTGCGCGTCTGATGCGAGATGCGGCGCAGTTCGCCGACTACGGGCTCGAGGGTGAGCCGCCGACAGTAGATTTCGTTCGTCTGTTGAACCGTACGGAGCATGTCGTACACGCGATCCACCAGAAGAAGCAGCTGCGGGCCCATCTCGAAGCTGCGGACGTGCGCGTGCTCGACGGGATTGGCGACGCTCGCTTTCTCGATAGTCACACCCTCGCACTCGGCGACGAGAGTAGCGTGCAAGGCGAGAAGTTCATACTCTGTTTGGGCGGCCACGCGCGTAGGATCCCCTTGCCGGGTGGCGAGCACGCCCTTACCCACAGCGATGTCTGGACGATGAAGGGGCTGCCAGAATCAGTCGCCGTGGTAGGCGGCGCCGCGACGGGATGCCAACTGGCCTCGGTGTTTGCGTCGTTCGGCTCGCGGGTGATGTTGCTCGAGGTCTCGCCGCG
>DASQWQ010000096.1:0-3729 GCA_035640175.1 Rubrobacter sp.
TTTTTGCCCTTCGGAGCCGTGCCTGAGGAGCGTGCCCATGGTGTACATCTGGGCGTGGGCCGGGCCAGCGTTGGCGCCGCTCCTGTTGACCTCCCCGAGGATCGCGCACCCCGCCGAGAGGTCGAGTCCCATACCGCCGTACTCCTGGGGTATGAGCACGCCGAGGTAGCCGGCCTCGGTCATCGCCGCGACGAATTCCTCAGGGTAACGGCGCCCGGCGTCGAGCCCGCGCCAGTACTCGTTCGGGAAGCGGGAGCATACCTCCCTGACGCCCCGCCGTAGATCCTCGTGCGCCTCCGTCAAGACCGGGGGTTCCACGAGGCGGGGACCGGGTGGCATTCCGGGCCTATCTGCGAGACGATGACCACGAAATCGACTTTACCATAACCCGAATTCAGGGGGGTAGAATGGCGAGCAAAGCGGGATGGCGGGGGCGCTTTTTCGAGGACTTCGAGGTGGGTGACGTCTACGAGCATCCCCTGGGGCGCACAGTAACGACCACGGACAACCTGTAGTTTACGCTCCTTACGCAGAACACGGCCCCGATCCACGTGGACCACGCCTACGCAGCCCTGACCGAGTTCGGCCGTCCTCTGGTCGACTCTACCTTCACCGTCGCCCTGGTGACCGGCCAGAGCGTCACGGATATCTCCCAGAACGTCTTCGCCAACCTCGGGTGGGATGAGATCCGGCTCCCCGCGCCCGTCTTCGAGGGGGACACGATCTACTCCAGAAGCGAAGTCCTTGAGAAGCGCGGGTCGCGCTCGCGGCCCGGTGTTGGCATCGTAAAGCTGAAAACCACGGGCTACAACCAGGAGGGCAAGACGGTCATCACATTCTTGCGAACCGTTATGGTCTACAGGCAGGGTCACGCGCCGGAGGTGCCCCGTCCCGCTCCCGGTCGATGAGGACGCGGATCGAGACGCCATCCGATTTGCACGTCGGCTCCCTTACTCCTGAGGCGTGATGAGAGGGATGAATCTGGAAGCTGGCGAACCACCGGCAGGGATCTACCGGCGCCACTTGGAACCGGGCAGGCTCGGCTTCCAGCGCTGCGCCGGTTGCGGTGCTGCGGTCTTCTACCCGCGCGTTATCTGCCCCCTCTGCGGGGGCGCACATCTCGCCTGGGAGACCAGCTCAGGCCGGGGGGTGGTCTACGCGACGACGGCCGTGTACAGGCAGGAAGGTGCCCCCTACAACGTCGTCCTCGTCGATCTGGAAGAGGGCTTCAGGATGATGAGCTGCGTCCAAGGCGTGCCGGCGGAGGAAGTGGAGGTCGGGGCGAGGGTGACGCTCAGGTTGGAGCCGACTGATGACGGTCCGATCCCGGTCTTCGTGCCTGGAGGCGAAGACTCGTGAGTCTGCGGGGCAAGGTGGCTGTCGTCGGGGTCGCTGAGTCTGACCTCGGGGAGGTCGGGCCCAGGTTCACACCCCTGAATCTGATCGGGCAGGCTACCCTCCACGCCCTGGAGGACGCCGGCCTGGACAAGTCCGACGTGGACGGCCTGTTCTCGGCCTCGGCCCACTATCATATGCCGACCCTCTCGGTCGGCGAGTACCTCGGCATAAGACCCCGTTACTCGGACGCGACGAGCATGGGCGGCTCCTCGTTCGTCTCCCACCTATTGCACGCCACCACCGCGATAGAAGCCGGGCTCTGCGAGGTCGCCCTCATTACCTACGGTTCGACGCAGCGCTCGGGCGGAGGACGCCTCGTCACAGGCTCTGAGGCCGACCCTTACGAGACGCCTTACAATCCCCGCTACCCCGTCAGCATGTATGCCCTGGCCGCATCCCGCCACATGCACGAGTACGGCACCACGCGCGGACAACTTGCCGAGGTCGCTGTCGCCGCCAGAGGGTGGGCGAAGCTCAACCCGAAAGCGTTCATGCGCGAAGACCTCACCGTGGAGGACGTGCTCTCTTCGCGCATGGTCTCCTCGCCTCTTAGCGTCCGTGACTGCTGCCTCGTCACCGACGGTGGCGGGGTGGCTATCGTGACGAGATCCGATAGGGCCAGGGATCTCAAAGAATCCCCCGTCTACCTGCTGGGGGCCGGCGAGGCCCACTGGCACCGCAACATAAGCCAGATGCCGGACCTCACGGTCTCGGCAGCCACGGACTCGGGGCCCCGGGCCTACGGCATGGCCGGTGTGGGCCCGGAAGATGTCGACGTGGCGATGCTCTACGACGCCTTCACCATAAACACCGTGTTGTTCCTGGAGGATCTGGGTTTCTGCGAGAAAGGGGAGGGTGGGGCCTTCGTCTCGGGGGGTAGGATCTCACCAGGAGGAGAGCTCGCCGTCAACACCAGCGGGGTCGGTCTCTCGTACAACCACCCAGGCATGTACGGGCTGCTCCTGATCGTCGAGGCCGTGCGCCAGCTCCGCGGGGATTGCGGCGACCGCCAGCTCGAGAACCCAAACATCGCCCTCGTCCACGGAAACGGGGGCGTCCTCTCGAGCCAGGAAACCGCCGTCCTCGGCTTCGAGAGCACGCTCTGAACGGTACTACCGCTGGCATGGAGTCGAAAACTTAAGAGAGGATTAAACACGGGACGTTCGTTGTTCGCCCCCCCAAGGTCTGGGAGATGGCATGGTAGACTTTCCACATGACTGATACGCCAAGGAAGATACAGAAGACGGAAGAAGAGTGGCAGGACCAGCTCACCTCCGAGCAGTACCGCATCACGCGGATGAAGGGCACGGAGCGGCCGTTCAGCGGTGAGTACTACGACAACAAAGAGGAGGGAGTCTACCGCTGTGTGGCCTGCGGGACGTCCCTCTTTGCGTCGGACACCAAGTACGACTCGGGCACGGGCTGGCCGAGCTTCTGGGCGCCTCTCGACGATGGTAGCGTCGAGACAGAGGAGGACCGCAGCCTCTTCATGCGCCGTACGGAGGTGCACTGTGCGGCCTGCGGCGCCCACCAGGGACACGTCTTTGAGGACGGACCGGCACCTACGGGCCAGCGCTACTGCATCAACTCCGCCGCACTCCGCTTCGACCCCGAAGCCAAGCCAGAGTAAATACAAAGCTGTACAGCCGCCCCTTACTGTCTAGTAGGGGCGTTGTTGTGTTTTCTGATCCATCCAGCAAAGCTGGCTTCACCTAGACTTTCTTCCGGGCGAGAACTCTGGAGGTGGGTGCCGGATGGCGACGCGGAAGATACACAGAGAGCGCGGAGAGAGCCTGAACGAAGCGGAAGTGAAGGAAGGAAACTACGTCCTTTACTGGATGCAGTCCTCCCAGCGTGCCGAGCAAAACCACGCGCTCGAGTACGCTGTGCAGCAGGCGAACGATCTGGACCAGCGCCTGCTCGTGGTGTTCGGCCTCACCGACGTGGGCCCGATAGCTTACAACCACCCCCGCGCCAGGTGATCTCCAGGCTCCCGTCGTGGTGAACGACCACCTTGAGCCCGAGCATCGCGTAGGCCGCGCCGTAGCGCTGGGCCCGCTCGCGCTCGCGCTTTTCGCGTAGCTTCTCCATCTCCTCGGGCGTGTGATACCGGATGCACTCGGGGGTAAGCGTGTAGATTGGAAGCGAGCCGTCTGGCCCAGGCTCAAGCCCAGGCTCGCGCTCCGGCAGCACGGTCTCGTACTCTCGGATCGGGGTCCCGGTACCCTCAACGAGGTCCGGAAGGTCACGCAGGTACTCCGCGACGAGCTGCGGCACCTCCTCCAGGTACTCTACATGCCTGCGGGCGTCCGCAAGCCTCGCTAGCTCCTC
>DASQWQ010000097.1:0-5579 GCA_035640175.1 Rubrobacter sp.
GCGCTCCTCGTCTGGCATCGTGAGGGCTGCGTAGATGGCCTCGGCCTGCTCGTCTAAGTCGTAGGGGTTGACGGTGAGGGCGTGCTCCCCGAGCTCTTCATGCGCCCCGGCGTTCTCCGAGAGTATGAGTACGCCATCCCGCTCGTTCACGACGGCGGCCTCCTTGGCGACGAGGTTCATCCCGTCGCGCACCGCGTTGACGAGGAGCGCGTCGTAGTTCTTGTAGGCGGCGACGGAGCGGGGAAAGTTGTCCTCCGTGGAGAGCTCGATGGGCCTCCACGAGGCGTTGCCGTGCCTCTCGTTGATCTCCTCCACCGTCGTCTGCACTACCTCAGCGTAGCGGGCGTACTCCGGGACGTCGCCACGCGAGGGCTGGAGCTGGGCGAGGAAGGTGACCTCCCCGACCGTCTCCGGGTGGCGTGCGAGCATCCGGCCGTAGGCCTGAAAGCCGCGGACGATGTTCTTCGAGAGGTCCATGCGATCCACACGCAAGAGCAGCTTGCCGGGAAGGTTTTTGACATACTCCTCCTGCTCGAGCACAGCCTCGCTGTGTGCCATCTCCTCGAACTCGGCTGGGTCTATGGAGATGGGATAGGCTCGTATCCACACCTCCCGGTCGTCACGATAGACGATCCCGTTCTCAGCGTCGATCGGCACGCCGAGGATGGCGGCAGCGGTCTCGGCGAAGTTGCGGGCGTAGCGGCGGGTGTGGAAGGCAACCACATCGGCCAAGAGGAGGCTCTCTAGCACGCCCTCCCTTACATACTTAGGCAGAACGCGCCAGTAATCCGGCTCGGGCCAGGGTATGTGGACAAAGAGCGAGACGAAGGTGTCGGAGGTCAGGTTGCCAAGCCCTTCCCTAAGAAAGTGCGGGATCATGTAGAGCTGGTAGTCGTGGAGGAGGACGACGGGCGACTCTTCGCCCTCGACGGTGCGCGAGACGGCCTCGGCGAAGTTGCGGTTGACGGTGACGTAGCCCTCCTCCCATGCCCTCTTCGTATCCTTGCCTAAAGCCGGGTCGTAGGGTAGATCGTAGAGGCCGTGCTGGACGAACCAGAGGAGGGGATTGGCGAGCTTGTTGTACATGAGGTCATACGAGGCGGAATCGTGCTCGACGAGGGTCACGCGCAGGTCTTCCACCTCGTAGGGTGCTGGTTCCTGGGAGACGCGCACGTCCTCCTCACCTTGGGCCGAGGCGATCCAGACCGCGTTCTCGCTGCGTCTAGAGACCGCGTTCAGAGCGGTGACGAGACCCCCGGCACCCCGGGAGTAGGTCCTCTCTCCCGACTCCGAGCGCGAGAAGGTCACCGGCGCCCGGTTGGAGACGATCACTATACGTTCGACCTGCGCCACCTCCACTCCCCCGCGACGTCGTTACATCCCGAGCAGTTTAGCGAAGAGCCTCAGGTCGTCGCGCAGCTGTCGCGGGGTCAGGTAGTGCTCGCGCACGTGCTCCTTGCCCTGGCGGCCCATCTCGCGGGCGAACTCCGGGTCTCCGAGGAGCTTGACGCAGGCCGCAGCTGCCTCGGGGATGGTGTCGATAAGGATGCCGCCGCCCGCGGTGACCTGCATCGGGATGCCGCCCACCCTGCTGGCGACTAGGGGCCTCGCCTTCCAGAGCGCCTCGGCCACGACCAGCCCGAAGCCCTCGCGGATGGACTTCTGTACTACCACGTCCGCGATGGACTGGAAGGCGTTGACCTCGATGGCGCCGACGTTAGTGAGGTTCGAGAAGAGGAAGATGTCCTGATCGCCGGCCGCGTAGTTAACGGTCTTGTACCAGTAGTCCCAGCCCTCGGGGTCGTCGTGGGCCATCGAGCCGATCAGGACGAGCTGTACCTCGGGCACCTCCTCCTTCACCGCCCGGTAGACGTCTATGACGCCCAAGGGGTCCTTCCAGGGATCGAAGCGCGAGACCTGCAAGATAAACGGCCTGTTCGTGTCCACCCCGAACTGGTTGGCTATGTAGCGGGAGTCGTCCGAGGAGAGGGCCATGTTCTTGGGGCTAAGCGGATCTATGGACGGCGGGATGATCGTGAGCCCCGGCACGTCCACGCCCGGGGGAGTGTACTCTTTCAGGGTATAGATCTGGGCGTCGTAGTCTGTTATGTACGGCAGGAGGTAGTCCAGAACTTGCTTGTTCGGCGTCGAGGTGTCTATGTGGCAACGCCAAATCCAGCGCGTCTTCTCCGAGAGACCGCCGGAGAAGTGCTTGAGTAGGGCGGGTTGGGGGTCGTGGACGAAGAGGATATCCCACTCTTCCTCGGCCTTCCGGAGGGCTTCGGCTGACTGGCGGTTGTACTCCTCGTAGATCGCCCGGTCCTCGACGGAGAGCTCGTAGTCCGCGCCCTGGAGCGCGTTGTGGAAGCTCTTGGTCACGTTGAAGAACGGCTCCGCCCCGAACATCACACCCCACTCGGTCTCGAGGCCTACGTCGCGCATGAGAGGCACGAGCGTGTAGAGGATCTCCGCGACCCCGCCGCCGAAGCTCGTCGAGCTGACGTGCAAGACCCGGATCCCATCGAGGCGCTCGGAGAATTCCACGATCTCGTCGTAGAGATGCCGACGGGTGATGCTGCGGTAATCGGCGAGCGACTTATTGCCGGGATTTACGCGTTGCAGCACGGTTCGCTTACAGGCTTCCTCTCGTGATGTGCTGGTCGGATCACACCAATGATGCGGTTAACTGTATATTAATGTAGGCCGCAGATTCAATACGCTCGCGGCCCTAATATCTTCGCAGACCCGCCTTTTTAACCGTTGGGGCTCTCCGTACTGGCGCGCCGGATCATCTTCAGCCGCGTCCCGCCCTCCGTCGAGTCGAGCACCAGCTCGTCCACGAGATCGCGCATCACGGCGAGGCCGAAGCCACCTTGCCCGTCGGGCGCACGCGTCAGATCCGCGACGTTGAACCCGCCACCGGTATCTATGACGGTTATCTCGACGGCTCGCGGCAGCACCCTGTACTCGATCTCGTAGTTCTCGACCACCGCGTGGCGGATGACGTTGGTCGCAGCCTCGGTGACAGCTAGCTTTAGGTCGTAGATGTCCTCTGGTCCGAAGCCGGCCAGCCGCCCTACCTGGGCCACTACGAGACGGGCGAGCAGTACGTACTCCGGGCTGCTGGGGAGCGTCAGCGAGACTGGGTCCGAGAACCCGAGCCCTCCGCTCTCGTTTATCTCGGCGGTTTCGCGCTCCATCTGACCTCTCAACCGCCCGGCTTCCCCCTTAGAGGTTCACCGGAAGCACCGCTCTGCAACTTCGGAGGTCATCTTACCCAGATGTATACGACGCTAACCCACAGCCAGATCAACGTCCATGATAGGCCCTAATGGGAGCCGGGTGAATCTAGGAGCGTTCCCCACCGCGAGGCATCTCCTCGCCGGAGACCTCCTGCGGGACATCCCCGACGGTCTCTTCGTAGGCGTGCTCGGCTTCATCCTCTTCTCGGCGCTGCTCCTGCGGCGACTTCTGGGCGTAACCGTCGCCGGAGCCGTCAGATCGGCCCAGGTAGGGCCTGAGGAGGTCCACGGGAACGGGGAGAACGATGGTGGAGTTCTGGTTGACGGCGATCTCACCCATCGTCTGAAAGAGCCTCAGCTGCAAGGCGGTGGGGCTCTCTAGCCTGTCAGCAGCCTGCCTCAGGCGCTCGGAGGCCTGGTACTCACCCTCCGCAGCAATGATCTTGGCCCGCCTCTCCCGCTCGCTCTCGGCCTGCCTTGCCATAGCCCGCTGCATGTTCTGCGGGATCTCTACGTCCTTGACCTCAACCACGCTGACCTTCACGCCCCAGGGGTCGGTCTGCTCGTCTATGATGGTCTGCAACTCGTCGTTGATCTGCTCCCGGTTGGTGAGGAGGTCGTCGAGATCTTTCTGGCCTAGCACGCTCCTTAAGGTGGTCTGGGATATCTGGCTGGTGGCCAGGACGTGGTTCTCAACCTCGATGACGCTCTTGTTGGGATCCACCACCCGGAAGTAGACCACTGCGTTCACCCGGGCTGGCACGTTGTCGCGGGTGATGACGTCCTGGGGTGGGACGTCCATGGTTACGGTTCTGAGGTCTATCTTGACCATCTTGTCCACGAACGGGAGCAGGATGAAGAGCCCCGGCCCCTTAGGCCCTCCCTGGACGCGTCCCAGCCTAAAGATGACGCCCCGCTCGTACTCCTTGACTATCTTGATGGCGCTTAGCAGGGTCGAAACGACGAATATGGCGATAATCACCAAGACGATGGCCCCAAACCCTACCCCCACCGCCTGCAACAAGCCCAAAGTTACGTACACGAGAGATCCTCCTTTGTCCTAGCCCGTCGAGTCGAGATCCTGGCGACGGTGGGGCAACTCGACGGGCACCACCTGCACCACCCCTCCTCCGTCGCCGAAACCCACCACCATCACCTTCCGCCCTGCTCCTATGACCACCTCGGGATTTGCCACCTCGGGATTTGTTGGGTTGGCTTCCTGGGAAGTGAACGCCAGCACAGCCCGCCACCGCTCGCCATGCACGAACACCCACCCCTCAGACTCTAGCCCGACAGGACTTCTGACGGTGCCTACCTCACCGATCATCCCCTCCTTGCCGGTTATGGCCGGCCTACCTCTGAGGTCACGCGAAGAGCTCAAGACCCCCAAGAGCACGCCCCCCATCAGCACCGCGACGACTCCTAGGGCGCCGAGCAGTACCCCCGAGTACGGGACACCGGCCGCCAGAAGGGCCAAGCCACCGGCAAGGAGCGCCAGGATGCCTCCCGCGGTGGGCAAGCCGTGGTTGGTCACACTCAGGTCCACGACGAAGAGCGCGAGCCCAACGAGTACAAGAACCACCCCGATAGCCGGCGGGATCACCATCGTAAGCAATGCACCTTCCTGGTGGTCGGTGGATATGCTGGTAACGGTAGCATCGTCGGTCTAAGTCGATTGTACCGCACATAGCCACGCCGGCTTCCCGCGAGGTCATCGCTCGCGGCGAACGCCGCGTGGGGTTGAAGGCACCCCGTCGGCACCCCACGCCAGAGGGTCTGTCCGGGGGGCGGTGCGAAGTCTCTGATCCGGTTGTCCCCCCTCGGTGCGTCGCTTGCCCCCGAAGTGCACGTCGCGGGCCTGCTCGTCGCGCTCCTCTATCGGGCGTCGCAGCTCCTCTCCCGCCTCCATCGCCCTGCGTACCGCTGCACGCGCTTCTACCGCCTCGCGTACCAGCGCATGAGGCTCGGGAAGTCCTCTAGCCTCTGACCCTGCCTCTCCTGCCCCGGGCATTATTTGTCGAACAGCTTCCCCTCGCCTTCGGAGACGACCTCTACTCCGGCGAGGGGATGGCGCCGATCTCTTGCAGCAAGCCGAGTGAGGCCCAGTTAGTCAAGCTCTCCACGATCTTGCCTCCCGAGATGCGGTCGGTCTGGTGTCCGGTATGCGTCACTAGCTTGCCGGTGGGAGCTGCACCCATGATCTCAGCCTGGTGGGTACCGCTAACCGTGTAGCGGCTCACCACTTTGTCCCCTTCGGCCACCTAATCTTCGATGGTAACTTGGGCATCGGGGAAAGCGCTATGGATCCACTCTATCGATGCCTTCATGTCCTCAGCA
>DASQWQ010000098.1:0-19532 GCA_035640175.1 Rubrobacter sp.
ACGTTGAAGTAGCTTGGGAAGCCGAGGAAGTAGTGGTCCTCGGTCTTGGCGTCAACGCGGCAGAACTGGTAGCTGCTGGCAAGAAGTGGCAGCGCGGCAAGAACTATCCCCGCGTTGCCGTCGGGCAGGTACCCTTCGCTCCAGAGCAGGACCACGGGGGCGAAGACGTACGTCATGTAGTCCACGATGTTGTCAAGGAGCGCCCCGTCGAAGAAGGGTAGCGCCTCGCTGACCCGGAAGCGGCGGGCTAGAAGACCGTCGGTGCTGTCGATCAGAAGCGATGCGAGCATCAGCCACAGCGCCTTTACGGCCTCACCCTGGAAAGCGGCCACGAGCATAAGGAGCGCGAGCACGGCGCCGCTCGCCGTGTACAGGTGCACGGCCACGGCTTTCGACCTGAACCAGGAGGGCGTCTCCGGGTTGCCCACGTCAGCAGCTTCCTTCGTCTGATGTTCCCTGATCTCCGCCACGCTCAGTACCTAATGATACCAGCCAGAACGGGGTGGCTTCTACGTCTTTGGGGCCGCCCGCAGCGGACGGATGCGGTTTACAGCGGCGGCCAATTCCTGGGCGCGCGGCAGGCTCATCTCACCAGGGTGCCCCCTGAAGCTACTCAGAGAGTCGAGGCCTCTCTCCGAGACGGAGGCCAGCGCCTTCCGGACAAGCTCTCCCACCCCGCGAACCTCGCCGCCGGCGGCCCACTCCCCGATGACACGGGCTACCGCCTCGGTCTGTCCGGCCTCCGCGAGCTGCTCCAGGTAGGAGAGGTCGACCTGCTCGCGGCCCAGCTCGATGGTGTGGAGGCCCATGCCGCGGGCGGTCTGTCGTTTGCCTCGCCTCAGGTCTATCGAGGAGGCGTCGATGGCCCGCTCCTGTGGCGGACGCACCCCTTTTTCCGTGAGTGGGGCGCGGGGCGGGAACATCCTGGTTACCTCGCGTGATCGGGGTGTTGCGTCGGAGGGCGAGTAGTCTTCGAGCAGGATCACACGGTCAGCGACGTCGAGGTAGTCTCCGACTCCCCCGACGACCACGATAGTCGAGACGCCTAACGAGCGGTGCAAGGGGCGCACCAGGTCTATAAACGGCGAGATGGGCTCGCGCCTCACCAGCTCGCGCATCCTCTCATCCCGGATCATGAAGTTTGTCGCGCTCGTGTCCTCGTCCACGAGCAGGAGCGACGTCCCTACCTCGATGGCCTCGGCGATGTTCGCTGCCTGCGAGGTCGAGCCCGAAGCGTTAGAGGTCGAGAAGTCCTTTGTGCTCTGGCCGCCGGGGAGGTCCCCGATCATGGCCGAGATGTCGACCCCGCAGACGCTCCTGCCGTCCTCGGCCCTGACCTTTACAGCGTCCCCCCGGGCTACTACGAGCTCCCTGCAGTCCCCGGGCACGTGGTCGTAAACGCCCCACGAGAGCGCCGAGAGAAGCGTGCTCTTCCCGTGGAACCCACCCCCGGCCACCAGCGTGACGCCCTCAGGAACACCCATCCCCGAAACGACACCCTTGTTCGGCAATTCTACTTCTACCCTGTACTCCACCGGGCTCCCGAACGGTACGGCACCGTCCCTTAGTGGCCTGTCGCTCGCCCCGCTCTCCCTCGGTAACACCGCCCCGTCAGCGACAAATGCGACCAGACTCAACCCAGGAAGTAGCCCCCGCAAGTAGTCCGCGTCCTCGATGGTTTCGACGTGGAGCCTAGCCCTTTTCCCCTCCACACCCCCCTCGGGGGCCGGAACGAGCCCCCTACGCGCGACCTCGGGCAACTCTTGCAGCAGCATCGTCTTTGCCGCGGGGGCGTCGACGCTCCTCCCCCGCGCGGGGAGGCCTACGGCCATGCGGGCCTCGACGTATCCGGGCTCGACGACCATCGAGGTGCGGGGGAGGACGACCTGGGAGGCCCGCTGTATCTCGACCCGTCCGCTCCCACCCGCGCCCCGGTTTCCGCGCACGACGTGCTGGATCCCCCTCTCGACGCTCCGGGTAAGAAAGTCCTCGAAGGCGACCCTGCGTACCGGATTTTCGAAGAGCGTAGGATCGAAAAGGTTCTCTTTGGTTCGGATCCGGATCAGGGAAGGTGGAGCAAAAGGATCTCTCTGCACCCTGTCTACAAACAGGACGAAGAGGCCGAAGTCGTGGGAGCCGGAGAGGTCTTTGTAGGCCCCGTACCCCCTGCGGTCTATGCGGTCGAGCGTTGCCCCAAGGCGTTGCATTTAGCTAATCGAGGCCCAGCCTTGCCCTGGCGCTCTCGAGGTTAGGCAGTGCGACGTCCCGAGCCCGCCTCGCGCCTGAGTCGAGCAGGCGGTCGAGCTCGGCAGGGTCGTCGAGCAGCTCGTGGGCGCGGTCCCTGACGGGTGCGAGTCCTTCTACGACGACCTCGGCGAGATCCTTCTTGAGATCGCCGTAGCCCTTGCCTGCATAGTCGGCTTCGATGCCGGATACGGGATCGCCCGACATCGCGGAGTAGACGTCGAGCAAATTAGTAATGGCCGGCTTGTCCTGGGAGGCTAGGATCTCCGTCCCCGAGTCCGTCTTGGCGCGCCGGATCTTCTTCCTTATAGAGTCCGGGTCGTCGAGTATGGCGACGTAGCTGCCTGGTCTCGGAGAACTCTTGCTCATCTTCTCCTCGGGAGCGTCGAGCGCCATCACCCTTGCGCCGGTCGGGGGGATCATGGCCTCAGGCACGACGAAGGTCTCCCCGTAGAGGTGGTTGAACCTCCTGGCGAGCGTCCGCATGAGCTCGAGGTGCTGCCGCTGGTCCTCGCCCACTGGGACGAGGTGCGCGTTGTAAAGGAGCACGTCAGCGGCCTGCAGGACGGGGTAGTCAAAGAGACCCGCGCTCGCCGATTCGACTCCACCCTTCCTCGTCTTGTCCTTGAACTGCGTCATGCGCGAGAGCTCCCCAAAGCGCGCCACACTGTTGAGCAGCCAGCAAAGCTCCGCATGCCCGCTAACCTTGCTCTGGCGGAAGATTACACACCGCTCAGGGTCGAGGCCCGAGGCGAGGTATATGGCCGCCACCTCCCGGATCTTCTGCCTGAGCACCTTCGGGTCCTGGGGCACGGTAATCGCGTGCAAGTCCACGATGCAGAAGAAGTTCTCGTATTCGTTCTGCATCGCCACCCAGTTCTTGAGCGCCCCCACATAGTTGCCCACATGCAAGTTGCCGCTTGGTTGTATCCCGCTGAATACACGCTCTTTGCTTTGCATGAGCGTTATTCTAACGGACTTGGAGGAAATTGGGCCGACGCTTCCTCAGTTCCGGCCCAACCTCCATCTACCGGAGATCTAGAGCAACCAGACCTATCTCAAGGGAGCGTAGCCCAGCTTCCACAGCTCGCCGGCTATGATCCTGTGTCCGGTGTTGTTTGGATGAACTCCGTCGAAACTCAGATAGCCCTTGGATTTCGGATCCTCATCGTCGGTCGTCTCGCTGAAGGCCAGATACACCTCGGGTAGGATACGCCCGCTGTGTAAGAGGTGGTGGCGATGTGATAGTTGACCTCGTCGACATAGCTCTTGAAAACATCGAAGTCGTTCATCCCGCCGTCGTTCTGCCAGGTGTCGGAGATTTTGTCGGTCCTGACGTAGGGGTTTTGGATATCCATTGTTCGCACGATGGTGCTTCTGGTCGAACGCAACTCGAGAACCTCCGCCGTGATGGCGTCCCAGTTGGTCTCGAGTTTCGCCACGCCAGCCCGGAGGCAGTCCTGGTTGTCGGCCCCACCGCAGGTCCCTTTCTTGTAAGAGTTGCGGCCTGCCCTGAGGTCGTTCCCACCGATATTCCAGGTGACGATCTACGTCTCGCGGGTGGCGTGCCGGAACCTCGAATCGTTGCGGAGGGCAGAGAGCGGTTGGGAACTAGTCCATTTGTTCTGGCCGAGGTTTGTGCGTGTGACCCTACCCCAGTGTCGGTCTCAATGTAGGCTTCGTAGCGGGACACGTAGCCCTTGAAGGCACCGAAGCCTGTGGCTAGAGAGTCGCCGAGTGTCACATAGTTCCACGAGGCGGGTGCGGCGAGAGTGGTTCCCTGCGTCGACGCCGACGAATGGGCGTGGATCGAAGACAGAGCGACAGGAGGATTCGACCACCTCCTTCTTGGCACTTCGCTGCCTCTGCTACTCGGTCCCACGATGCACCACCTCCAGAGCTGGGACGAGAAGCTATGCTCAGGCGCCTGGGGCGCCCACGCCGCCCGCTGGGCCGAGGGCCTCCGAGCGGCGGAGGCCCTCGACCATTGGGCCTCCTTCCACGACTCATTCGCCGCAATGGTAGACCTGATCCAACGCGTCGCCGGTGGAGAGAGGGGCACCCCACCTTCCACCATCCTGATCCTCTCCGGCGACGTACACCACAGCTACCTCGCCGAAGCTACTCTCTCCGGAGGCGCGGATAGCAGCCTCTACCAGGCCGTCTGCTCCCCCCTCCGCAACGTCCTCCCTAGCAAGAAGTCTTACCTCCAGAGCCACGCCTGGACGAAACCCGCCACCCTCGCCGCGCGTCTCCTGGCCCACCTCGCAGGCGTCCCCAGTGAACCCCTCGCCTGGCGCCTAATCCACGACGCCACGTTCTTCGATAACCAGGTCGCCACTCTGGAGTTCGAAGGCCGGCGCGCCACCATTACCTTCGAGAAGGCCGTCCTCGACGCCTCGAAAGAACCTGCTCTAAAGAAACTCTACCAATGCCGACTGGCCTAGAGAGCCTGGGGCACTGATCGCGACCGTCCAGAGCTAAGAGTCCAGGGTCCTTTCTGTCTCTCTTGCCGCTTCCACCACCAGATGTGACAGCCGCTGGCCCGGACTCTCCCCAAGGCGTGAGATCGGACCGCTAACGCTTACCGCCGCCCTGAGCCTCCCATGTTCCCCGAATACGGGTGCGCTGACGCTGGCCACCCCAACTTCCCGCTCGGCCACGCTCTCAGCCCAGCCCCTGACCCGGATCCCACGCAACTGGGCCGCATCAGGCCTGCCATCGACCCCTCCAGGTGCCCAGGCCAGCAAGACCTTCCCCGCAGATCCCCGTGAGAGCGGCATGACAGCACCCACAGGTACGGTGTCCCTCAGGCCGGTCACCCGCTCCACAGCGGCTACGCACACCCTCTGCTCGCCCTCCCGCACATAGAGCTGCGTGCTCTCCCCACTCTCGTCCCGCAACCCCTCGAGCACGGGCCGCGCCCGCTCCACGAGACCTACCCCAGCAGCCCTGTTCCCCCACCCTAGTAGCCTCAAGCCAAGTACGTATCGTCCATCCCGCCGCGATACGATATGGTGCGTCTCCAGCGCTGACAGGAGCCTGTGCGCCGTGGGACGGGGCAAGCTGGTCCCCTCGACCACTTCAGCCAGGGACGCCGGTCCATCCCCCGAAAGGAAAGCCAGGATCGCTACAGACTTGTCCAACACCCCGACCCCGCTCTTGCTTCCGGAAGAAACTACTTCTATACTGTCCATATGCTGGTCATTATGTCTCATATTTTGAGATATAGCAAGAAGGTATGATCCTGGCTCGCGAGTGGGACGCAGGTGAGTATGAGAAGCTCTCCGCGCCGCAAACCCGTTGGGGGGTTGGGGTCCTAGAGCGTCTGGTGGTGCGCGGAGACGAGGCTGCGATCGACGCGGGTTGCGGGACTGGGCGGGTGACGGAGTTCTTGCTCGCGAAGTTGCCCGAGGGCTCTGTGCTGGCTATAGACGGTTCTAGGGCGATGGTCGAGGCGGCGAGGAGGCGGTTTGCAGGAGAGCCGCGGGTTCGAGTGGAGCGCCAGGATCTGTTGTCGCTCGAGGTCGAGGAGCGTGTGGATCTGATCTTCTCCACAGCAACGTTCCACTGGATATGGGACCATGACCGCCTCTTCGAGAACCTGGCGCGGGCTATAAAGCCTGGTGGGCGCCTCGTCGCCCAGTGTGGGGGCGAGGGTAACATCTCCCACGTCACGAGGGTGACGAAGGAGACGATGGAAGAGGAGCGCTATTTGGACTATTTCGTAGGCTGGGAGGACGACAAGTACTACGCCGACGCGAGGACCACGGCGAGGCGCCTGGAGGCCGCAGGCTTCGAGGAGGTCGAGACCTGGCTGCACGACGAGGTCGCGGCGTTCGATTCGGTGGACGAGCTCACCCGCTTTCTCGGGACGGTCGTGCTCGGCGGGCACCTGCAGAAGCTGCCCGAAGAGGAGCGGGTCCCTTTCGCAGCAGGGGTGGCGGAGAAGGTGGCTGCGGTGGACGGCAGGCCTGCCCTGGATTACGTCCGCTTGAACATAATGGCGAGGAGGTCGGCGTGACGGTCGGGTCACTGTTCGGGCAGGCTGCGTGGGACTATGACAGAACCAGGCGCCAGCTCGTGCCCGGCTTCGACCGCTTCTACGGGGCTGTGCTAGAGAGCATTCCCTTCCGAGAAGAAAAGGAGATCAGGGTGCTCGACCTTGGGGCCGGGACGGGACTCCTGAGTGCGGTGGTGGCCGGGAGGTTTCCGCGGGCGCGGGTGACGCTCGTGGACCTCTCGGTGGAGATGCTCAGGGTGGCGCGCCGACGCTTCGCGGGGGAACACGGCCGTTTCGAGTTTCGTACCATGGACTACGCGCGCAAGTCTTTGCCTCGAACAGAAGGGGGTTACGACCTCGTAGTGTCCGCGCTCTCGGTGCACCATCTCACGCACGGCGATAAAAGAGAGCTGTTCGAGAAGGTCCACCATTCACTCGCCGGAGGCGGCTATTTCGTCAACGCGGATCAAATCTCCGGCGAGACGCCCGAGGAGGAGGCGCTCTACAGGGAATGGTGGCTTAAACGGGTGCGCGAGGCAGGGGTCTCGGAGGAAGACCTGGGCGCCGCGCTCTCGCGCATGAGGGCTGACAGGAACGCGACACTCGGGGCGCAACTCCTCTGGCTCGGGGAGGCCGGTTTCGAGGGGGTCGGGTGTAGATACAAAGATCACAGGTTCGCGGTCTACAATGGTAGAAAGGGACACGAGAACTAGGAGAACGGGAAGGACGCTGATGGATAGGCCGAAGACGCTGGTAGAGAAGGTGTGGGAGAAGCATGTAGTAAGGAGCGCCGAAGGGGAGCCCGACCTGATCTACGTCGATCTGCACCTGGTTCACGAGGTGACGAGCCCTCAGGCTTTCGAGGGCCTCAGGCTCGCCGGGAGGGGGGTGCGCCGTCCCGACCTGACCCTGGCGACGATGGACCACAACGTCCCGACCTCGGAGTTCGGCAGGCCCATCGAAGACAAGGTCTCGGCAAAACAAATGGAGGCCCTCAGGAGCAACTGTGAAGAGTTCGGCATCAAGCTCAACGAGTGGGGCTCCATCGGGCAGGGCATCGTGCACATTATCGGGCCCGAGACGGGCCTCACCCAGCCTGGGCTCGTGATCGTCTGCGGCGACTCCCATACGGCTACCCACGGTGCGTTCGGCGCGCTCGCTTTCGGCATCGGGACGAGCGAGGTCGAACACGTCCTCGCCACCCAGACGCTCACCCAGAACAGGCCGAAGACCATGGCCGTCACCGTCGAGGGCGAGCTTCCCACAGACGTTACGCCCAAGGACCTCATGCTCGGCATCCTGAACCGCATCGGGACGGGCGGCGGGGTCGGGCACGTCATAGAGTACAGGGGTGAGGCCCTCAGGCAGCTCTCAATGGAGGGACGCATGACCGTGTGCAACATGTCCATCGAGGGCGGGGCCAGGGCAGGCCTCGTAGCGCCGGACGAGACGACCTTCGAGTACCTCAGAGGCAGGGAGTACGCCCCCAGGGGCGAGGCCTGGGAGCGGGCCGTCGAGGAGTGGAAGAAGCTACCGAGCGACGAGGGCGCCGAGTTCGACAAAGAGGTCGTGATCCAGGCCGAGGACCTGGTTCCCTACGTCTCCTGGGGCACGACCCCGGCGCAGACCGTCCCGCTCGACGGCGAGGTCCCTGAGCCGCAGAACGAAGGCCACGAGAGGGCGCTCAAGTACATGGCGCTCGATCCGGGCACCCCCATCCGGGATATAGAAGTGGACACCGTCTTCCTCGGGTCGTGTACCAACGCCCGCATCGAGGACCTGCGCGCCGCCGCCGGCGTCTTGGAAGGCCACAAGGTCAAGGAAGGCATAAGGGCTATGGTCGTCCCTGGTTCGATGCGCGTAAAGAAGCAAGCCGAGGAAGAAGGGGTCGCTGAGATCTTTACAGAGGCCGGCTTCGACTGGCGCAACGCGGGATGCTCGATGTGCCTCGGCATGAACCCCGACATACTGCAGCCCGGCGAGCGGTGCGCCTCGACCAGCAACCGCAACTTCGAGGGACGGCAAGGCAAAGGGGGCAGGACGCACCTCGTCAGCCCCGTAGTGGCAGCGGCGACGGCCGTAATGGGCAGGTTCGCCTCGCCCTCGGAACTGGGCGTACCAATGGAGGTGATTTGATGGAGCCTGTCGAGCGCATCTCTGGAACAGCGCTTCCGCTCGGTTACTCCGACGTGGACACGGATCAGATCGTCCCTAGCGATGCCCTCAAGCGCATCGAACGCACCGGCTTCGGAGAGTTCCTGTTCTCCGGCTGGCGCGAAGACGAAGACTTCATAATGCACAGGGTCGAGCACAAAGACGCTGTGATACTCATCGCGGGCGAGAACTTCGGCTCTGGTTCCAGCCGTGAGCACGCGGTCTGGGCGATACAGGATCATGGTTTCGGCGCGGTGATCGCCCCGTCTTTCGCGGACATCTTCAGGAACAACTCCACCAAGAACGGCCTCCTCGCCATCGACCTGCCAGAGGAGACCGTCGAAAACCTTCTTCAAGCCGTTAGGAAAGACCCGGAGACCGTGATCACCATCGAACTCGACGAGCTCACCGTTACCGCTCCTAACGTTCACGAGACCTTCGAGATGGACGACTTCACCCGCCGGCGCATCATGGAGGGCCTCGACGACATAAGCCTCACGCTGACGCACGAGGAGGATCTCGAAACGTTCGAGCGTTCGCGGCCAGGGTATCTACCGAGCGTGCAGTAGCGCTACTCGAACGAAAGCTTCATTTGGCGCAAGAGTTGCTGCACTCCGGGAGGTTTTGTCCTGGTGGCAACCCCGCGCTAGGATGACTCGACGTCCGTAAAGGAGGGTTCGGTGCTGGAAGTCGCGATCATGGTCGAGGGTCAGGAGGGTGTTGGCTGGGACCGTTGGCGACGGATGGCGCTGGCGGTCGAGGAGCTCGGCTATGCTGGTCTCTACCGCTCCGACCACTTCCCCAACAAGCGGACGGGTCTTTACAGGGATGGCCTGGAGCTGTGGTCCTCGCTCGCCTGGCTGGCGGAGAGTACCAGCCGCATAGAGTTCGGGCCTCTGGTCTCGCCCGTCTCGTTCCGGCATCCCGTCATTACTGCCTGGCAGGCCTCCTCCGTAGACACCCTCGCCGACGGACGTCTCCGGCTGGGCCTTGGCGCGGGCTGGCACGAATGGGAGCATGAGACCTTCGGCTTCGACGTGCTCGACACAGACCGGCGCTTCGCCCGCTTCGAGGAGGCGCTCGAGGTCGTGACCAGGCTGCTCCGCAGCGATGAGCCTGTATCTTTCGACGGCGAGTTCTACAGACTGCGCGAAGCCCTGCTCATGCCGCGCTCGCCACGGCCAGGAGGGACGCCTGTGGTCATAGGGGGGAACGGCGTGCGGAGGACGCTGCCGCTGGCGGCCCGCCACGCGGATGAGTGGAACGCCGTCTTCCTGAAGGCGGAGGCCTTTGGGGATCTCAACGCCAGGCTCGACGGGCTGGTTCGCGAGGCTGGGAGGGCGCCCGAACAGGTGCGCAGAACCCTGATGACCCGCGTCATCTTCGGCCGCACGGAGGCTGACGTAGACCGCAAGCTCGATGGGGAATTGCGGGACCACCAGCCCGCTGCCGTCCTCTTGGGGACAACGGGTGAGATCGTCGAGCGGCTCGGACATCTCTCCGAGGCCGGCGTGCAGCGAGTAATGCTGCAGTGGCTGGAGGTGGACGACATAGACGCCCTGGAGGCCATGGCGCACTCGGTCCTTCCGCAACTCAGAGGGTAGTCGGCGAGACCGCTGATCGTCGAGCGACGATCAGCGCCGTTTTTCTCTTCTTGCAGGCTGCTTTGCATGGGGCCACCGGTCTTGGGGGACCATCCTGACCATGAAGTCGAAGAGGCTGGCCCACTGGCGCACCGTGAGCATGGAGGGGGGAAGATCCAGAGTGAATCGGTTGTCTTTTGCGAGTCTGCGGAGTTGGGTTCTGGTGAAGGTCGGCCCAAGGACCTTGCCCACGCTGTTGCCACACCCTTCGAATGCCTGGCGCACGAGAGCCAGGAACAGGTGCCTGTGGCCGGGTTCCACGAGCGGCGACCCGCGCTTGGCGGCGACCATCAGGCAGGCGGCGGCCTCAGGCTTCGGATGGAAGGCATTCGCCGGCAACTCCAGGCCGGCGGAGAACTTGTACCAGGGGCTCCAGTGCAGGGTCTTCAAGGTGGTTGGCTTCGGTCGCGCGTGCTTCAAAGCTACCTGCTTCTGCACCACCAGGTAAACATTCTCGGGGGGAGAGGTCGGGTCGTCCAGAAGACGGTGCAGTGTAGATGTCGTGGTGCAAAATGGGACGTTCGCGACGACAGTGAAAGGCTGTTCGGGAAGCTGCACCCTAAGGGCATCTTCATGGACCACTAGGACGTTGCCGTCATCAGAGAAACGCTGTCTCAGGCGAAGCGCCCAGTAAGGATCGTACTCCACAGCCACCACCCGTCCGGCCACCCTCGCGAGCTGGCGGGTGAGCATTCCTCCTCCAGCCCCGAGCTCGACCACGAGGTCGTCCCTCCCCACTCCGGACTCTGCGACTATCCAGCGTGCGATCCGCCTGTCCTTAAGGAAGTTCTGCCCTAGCTCACGCCGGCTCCTGCGCCGATCGTCGCCCCGTTTCTCCTTACCGCGACCCGCATCTTGCTTTGTAAGTCGCCCGTCTCTTCGCTGCATCCTTTGAGATCACCCTTCATCTTCCGCATGTCTTTATTCCATTGGTGACATGTGAAAGCCGGGCGAGATCTACAGCGACGCTACGACCTGAGATCCTCGGGCAGAAAGCTCTATATAGACGTGGTTAGAGCTTGGCTTGGGAACGCCGCGTACCAGAAAAGCAAACCGGCAGGACAGCCTTTGCCCTGAAAGAGACGCCCGGCTTAGTAGCCGCGAAGCCTGATGAAGATGAAGTTGGGAGATCCGTTACCCATACCCAGAAAATACCATAGATCCCCACCGTTCCGGAGAGCGCCCACGACGTTTGCGGGGTAGCGGGACGACACTGACGAGTAGATAATAGCGGGATGGCCGACCGCGCGAAGCTAATCGGGTTCAACCACGTCGCCATCGAGGTCGGGGATATAGAGGAGGCGCTCGAGTTCTACGGACGCCTCTTCGAGATCGAGCTGCGGGGACGCGGACCCAGGATGGCTTTCATAGACGCAGGAGACCAGTTCATCGCGCTCGCCGAAGGCGAGAACCGCTCCCCCGACGAATACAGGCACATCGGGATGGTGGTAGACGACAGACGGGTGGTCAGGCGGGCGCTCAAGGAAATGGGGGTGGAGATCATGCCTGGCAGGGGCCTTGACTTCCTCGACCCTTGGGGCAACCACTGGCAGGTCGTAGACTACTCGGAGATCCAGTTCACCAAAGCCCCAGAGATCCTCAAAGGCATGGGCTACGAGAATTTGAAGAAGTCAGAGAAGGCACTCGAAGAACTGCGCAGGAAAGGTCTCGCTCCCGATTGATCTGGTAAGACCTAAGACCACTGCGGCCAAGTGTGTAAGCCAATGTGAGTGATCATGACACCTCCATAGTTCCTAAGTTGATTCCTGGGCTTCCAAAGTCCTCAGGAAGTTCAGGATCCTCTCTCGGTACCGGGGGTGCGCGTAGGCCCCGACATGCCGGTAACCTTCTATCTTCCAGAAGGCGGCTTCGGGACAAGCCTTCCTGATCCTCTCGGCATGCTCGAAGGGTACCGCCTCGTCATCTTTGGAGTGGATAATGAGTAGCCTCACTCCCTCCTCGCAGAGTCTTTGGGCGTCCTCCTCGGGTCGCACCGCCCAGGGGTCTATGTCCAAGAACAGCTTGCCCATGCGGAAGATGCCGGGGGTGAAGAAGGACGGCAGGCCGCTAACCTTGGGCAGCTGCTGCCGCAATATCAGCGGGAGATCGGCGTAAGCGGATTCCTCCACGATAGCCGCAACACCGCTCCCCGGTGCAGCCCGCAAGACCGTCGCCCCACCCAGAGAGAAACCATGCAGAACTACTACTCCTGGCGCGAAGCCTCGCTCGTTGAGCCAGGAGAGCGCTCCCTGCACGTCCCGTATCTCCTTGTAGCCCATGGTGACCCGTTCTCCTTCAGAGCGACCTTGAGCCCTGAGGTCGATCATCAACACGCCGTAGCCCGCCCCGGCGTAGATGGAGGCGGTCTTGACGACGTGCCTGTCGGACTTGTCGCCCTCTATGCCGGGGACCAGCACTACGGCTCGGGAAGGGTCATCGCCAGGCACCCACCAGCCCGCAAGCTCTAGCCCGTCGGTGCTCTGGATGCGCACCTCGCGGTAGTTGAGCCCGACGTCGGTGGGGGTTAGCTCCTGTGGCTGGTGGCTAGGGGCGGAGAGCTGGTCTGCTACAAAGAGGCCGACACCCAAGTATCCTAGGGTTAGAACCGTAAGTGCCAGTATCACCCAGTGCCATAGCTTCACGCCAAAGACTTTCTCTCTTGCGACCACCGTCTCCTTACTCCACCATACCGGGACCGCTAATCTTAAGATAAGCTTTGAGCACAGGGTACGCACCTGCTGTTAGAGTTCCATCTACCTCGTGAGCTTTACCTCTGGTGAAGTGCGCGTTTCGAGGTGCTGAGAGCGACTCCGAAGCTCGTTACTCAGAGATGGTACAGAGATTAGGGAGCAGGGGGTGATCGTGGCACAGATGCCCACGTTGCGTTGAACGGAGCTATCGGAGGTGATCGCTACATCTGGTGGCGCAGCATACTGATGCGCGTGAGCGAGACTCGAACAAGAACCAGCGATGCGTAATCCATGGCGTGCTGACCCCACTTGACCCTAACCTGCACGCAATTCCGTGCAATACCGGGCAATCGAGGGAACAGAAAACCTCTTACTTATGCGGGATTTGCAAACCCGTGCAACGCTTAGCAACCACTGACCACACACTCGTAATGAGCAGGAAAGCGGTTCGAGTCCGCTCGTTGGCGCTTCATATCCAGCGATCAGCATCATCACCGCCGTGTGTAAGACTTCGACACCGAAGATCGGGCTGACCGGCGCGGCAACGTTCATGAGGCTGCGTATACTATAAACATCGGAAGGTGCAGAGGCGCCAGCCGTATTTTCAGACCGTGACCGACAGAGAGGAGGCACCGCAATGACCCTCACGATCGGGACCGGGCCATTCGGGGACCAGGGCGAAAAGACGTTCAATTTCGAGGTTGAAGCCCCGAGGGACCACGTGCTGTACTTCGAGGACTCCCCGCGGCGGGTGCGGGTGGTGTTCGGCGGCGAAACCGTGGCTGACAGCCGACGTGTCAAGCTGTTGCACGAGGCAGGGTACCTGCCCGTCTACTACTTCCCTGAGGAAGACGTCCGCATGGACCTCCTCGAGGCAACGGACCACACGACCCACTGTCCCTTCAAAGGCGCCGCATCGTACTGGTCCGTGAGGGTAGGAGACACGGTCGCCGAGAACGCCGTGTGGAGCTACCCGGAGCCTATAGACTCTGCTTCGCAGCTCGGCGGCTACCTGGCCTTTTACTGGCGACAGATGGATCATTGGTTTGAAGAGGACGAAGAGGTCTTCGTTCATCCTCGTGATCCTTACCATCGGGTAGACGTGCTTGAGAGCTCGCGGCACGTCAAGGTGACGGTAAACGGCGAGGTCGTGGCGGAGACGGAGCGACCGAAGGTCCTCTTCGAGACGGGGTTGCCGCCACGCTACTACATCCCGCCTGAGGACGTGCGGGAAGATGTGCTCACAGGGAGCAAGAAGACGACCCGGTGTCCATACAAAGGCGTAGCGTCGTACTACTCGGTCGAGGCGGACGGGGAGCGCGTCGAGGACCTCGTCTGGTACTACCCCGAGCCGATACCGGAGGCCGCCAAGATAGAGGAGCACCTGGCATTCTTCAACGAGAAGGTGGATCTGGAAGTGGATGGCGAGGCTCAGGAGCGTCCCCTGACGCAATGGTCGTAGGGCTAACCTCCGAGAGCCTTGAGTAACTCTTTAGAACCGTCAAGAACACAAGGACAGTAAGGCCGTACACGAAGGTGGATCTGACCCGCTGAACATCGGCGCTCTTACCGAGGAGACTGAGGGGATAAGGACAAGGCAGATACCGGGCCCAGCAGTAAACAAAGTGTCGGACCTTGCGGACGCGTTCGATGCCTTGCCTTTTTGTTCAGGAGGAGAAGCAGCTTCGCTTCTATGAGGAGGTAGTAAACGACTGTAGAACCACACCCTCAATGCCATCTTGCGCGAAGCCATCTGCTCCCAGAGAATAAGAGAAGACTATCTCGGGAATCATGCCTCAGTTTTAAGAAATGAGCGGTTAGAATCGGCTCGAGCTTAGAGAAAGGAGACGCGGCGAAGGCTTCCTAACGTTGGGAACACGGCCGGAACCGCGGAGCGCAGAAGTTAGTGGATCGTCTAGCAGCACAGGGCAATAGATGTAGTGACAAATACTGTGCGCAGTGCGGTAAATTCTGGGAGGTGCCGGATCTTAGTGATCAGTTTCCACCATGCCGGACGTGCATCGAAGATCACACGTATGAGAAACGAACGCTCTTTCTGGTAAAGGAAAACGCAGAATTGCCGGAGATACGATTCGCGGGCTTGTTCAACGCCGCGTATGCTTATTGAAAAGCGGGCCGGTGAAGATCAGGAGTTCCCGACACTTGCATGCGAAGGGCTACAAGCCAGAGACAATGGCGGTGTCTGGGGTGAGCTTAGAGCAGCTTTCGTGGAGGCCTGGGAGATTCCCAGGATATGGGAAAGTAGGACGCGCGAGCTGCTGGAAAGGACCGGACGTATTCAACCGGTCGAGGTTGTAGATGGTGTGCTCATTCTGGAACGTGCTCCAGTGGCGATCAAAGTTTGGGGAGGATCCGAACCCGAAGTTTGGATCGAGATAATGCCCCGTTCGAAACCGGCTACCCCAGAAGAAGTAGCCTCATCTTACGAACGGGCCATGCAAGAGCAAGCAGTAGGCTTCCACGAAGACCGAGCTATATCTATGGACTGCATCCTAACTGAGCACCACTTGCGTTTAATACTCAAGCCGGTGTTTGTGGGTATGTATATCAGCGACCGTCCGCCTCGCGAACCATTCCCATCTCCTGCCTTGGTGGAAGATAGCTGTCGAGGACACCTTGAGGGGAGTATGGGGAAACGGCTAAAGGCGAGAGTTAGGGGTGGCCCGTGGAAGCCAGACAATCTCGTTCCTGCTATCGTGGCGTTCTTCTTACGAACCTACGGCGGCATGGACGGCCGTAAGGAGATAAACAGGCTGCTCAATGAGCACGTGCTCCGCGACACCGGGTGTTCCGATCGTCAGGGTCATCGTGTCTCTCCTCTCTGGTAGATTCGCGCCTACACCTCTGCCATCCCTGGCACCCTCCTGTGCGGGGAGCGTATACTGGTCCATGCTCCATCCGGGCACATGATACGTCTTCAGAGGATATCCTATCGAAAGCGGGACAGAGCCTGGGCGCCAATGTGCGATTCCGCGCCGGGGACGATATTCGAAGAGACCATAACCGTATTGGGGAGAGGATAAGAGATGCTTCGGGAGACAGGCATGGCTGAGGTCAACGGCGCGCGGATCTACTACGAGGTTGCGGGAGAAGGGGAGCCGCTGGTCCTTGTACACGCGGGGATCGCGGACAGCAGGATGTGGGAAGGCCAACTCACGGCCTTCGCCGGCCGCTACAGGGTCATCCGCCACGATATGCGGGGCTTCGGGATGACGGCGATGGTGGATGGACCGTACTCCCACCACGAGGATCTGCGCGGTCTGCTCGACGCTCTGGACGTCGAGCGGGCGCACCTCGTGGGCTGTTCGATGGGGGGAGGAGCCGTGCTCGACTTCGCGCTCGAGTATCCGCAGAGGGTCGGTAACCTCGTACTGGTGGGGTCTGCCATGGGCGGGTTCGGGCCTGACATTGACCCCCCGAGGCAGTGGGACGAGGTCGTCGCCGCCGAAGAGGCCGGGGACCTGGAGCGGGTCTCCGAGCTGGAGATCCAGATCTGGGTCGACGGCCCCCAGAGGTCCCCCGAGGATGTTGACGCCTCCGTCAGGGACCTGGTCCGCGAGATGAACCTGATCGCCCTAAGAAACGAAGCCTCAGGGCTGGGCGAAGAGTGGGAACCGGAGCCGCCCGCCGCGGACCGGCTCCCTGACGTCCAGGCCCCGACGTTGCTGATAGTCGGAGACGAAGACCAGCCGAGCGTCTTCGCCGCAGCCGACCTGCTCGAGAGGGAGCTTCCGAACGTGCGCAAGGTTGTCATGCACGGTACGGCCCACGTGCCGAACATGGAAAGGCCAGAAGAGTTCAACCGGATCGTGCTGGATTTCCTGAGAGATCACCGCTAAGGGCCGCATCAAGACGACCCTACGAACCCGTGGTGTCAGGGCTCACAGGAACTTTCGGGTGGTGGGCTCGTAGTATGTTGGAATGTCCTGGAAGAGGAGATGGCGTATGGCCGATGAAGATGAGCTTTTCCAGATGGAACTCAACCTGCACCCGAACGAGGCGTCAGGGCTTTTGATGATCGGGGACGAAGAGTTGCTCGGGGAGCACGGTTGGGACCTCGGGTTCTGGGCGTGCCTGGATGAGGGTGAGATCGAGGACTGCATCGCCGCCATCGGCCGCCGTCGCGGCTACCCTGACGAGGAGGGCTGGGAGATAGAGCGGCTGCGCGCCGAGGCGAGTGGCGCCGCGGGCAAGACAGAGGACGCCGAGGCGATCACCCGCGACGAGAGCACGGGCTACGTCTACATCCTCGGCTCCCACTTCGGCAGCAAGGACGGGCCCCTCCAGCCCAAACGCGGCTTCGTCGCCCGCTTTCGGGAAGCCGACGTCGGGCACGTCACAGAAGACCCCGCAATGGAGCTCGACGTCTCCCGCAGGAGCTTCGTCCTCCATCGCCTCATCAACGACGCCCTCGAGGAGAGTGGCCCTGACCTCATCCTGCTCGGCGAACAATCTCACAAAGCCCTGATCGCGGCGACCATCAAGCGCGGTAAGAAGGAGAACAAAAAGTGGGCCGGCCTCGTGCGCGAGGACGACTACCCGATCAACATCGAAGGCGCGGACTTCAGGGAGAGCGGTACCCTCCTTCTCGGGCTCCGCTTCCCCACAACAGCGGAAGGGTACCCGATCCTGGTAGAGCTAGAAGGCATCGACCGCCTCTTTGACCCGGACTGCGCCCTCCCTGAAGTCCGCGGTTTCTGGACGGCCGATGCGGTCGGCAAGGACGGCGAGATGGCCGGCGTCCGCGACCTCGCCTTGCTCAAGACGGGAGAAGGCGAGGAGCTACACCTCGTAACCGGCAACGTCGACAGCCGTGACAAACAGAGCGTTCTGATCCAGGACTACCCTGGCGGCAGGGAGACCGTGGCCACCCACTTCCGCTGCGTACTTCCCCAGGACGCCCACTCTGGCTCCCTCGAAGCCGAGTTCGTCCGGGAGTTCCCCAGCCTACCGCGCGTCGAGGGCATGGCCGTCACTCCGGAAGGCCGAACCTACTACGTCACGGACGAGGACGAGGGCGTTCATCTGCGCCTTACTCGACTTCTGGTGGGCTGAAGCCTCGGAGTCGACGCGGCTTTGAATATACCTACAATGAGGCGGCGTCTTCCAGGATCTCCTCGGCGTGTGTCTGCGGAGAGACCTCGGGGTAGACCTTGGAGATCCTACCTTCCGGGTCGAGCAGAAAGGTGACCCGTCTGGCCTTGCCCCGTTCGCCGAGAACTCCGAGAGCCTCGGAAGCTCGGCCCTCCTCGTCTGTGAGGAGCGGGAAGTTGAGTCCGTACTTCTCGCGGAACGTGTGGTGAGATTCGGGAGAGTCGAGTGAGACGCCGTAGACCTGTATACCCGCCTTCGCGTAATCGTTCATGCGGTCCCTGAAGGCGCAGGCTTCCTTTGTGCAGCCTGGGGTGTCGTCCTTGGGGTAGAAGTAAAGGACGGTCCTCTGGCCCGTTAGCTCCCCCGTGCCGATATGTTCCCCGCTCTCTGTCGTGAGTTCCAGGTCGGGCAGTGACTCGCCCTGCTGTGGCAGGTCCGCCATAAAGTTTCTCCTCTTTAGTGATGTGCACCCGCAAGTCTACGATGTTACCCATGAGAGTGTAAAAGGAATCCTTCTGGACAGAACAACATCCCACGCGCCGTGGACAGGCGGGGGTCTGCGTAGCATAGTTACGGGTAGACGACATCGTCTCCGGCGGGAGAGACATTGCGGGGTAAGAATCCGGCAGAAAAACTCTCCGGTAGAAGGCTCTGGCGCGCCTTCTATCTCGTATTGCTCGCGGTAGTAATCGGGATGCTCGTCTCCTACTGGTCCTGGGTTGACGCGCAGGTGCGTGCCGCTGTCGTGATCTCCTCCGTCCTCGAAGCGCCGGTGCTCACGCCTGCGGCCGAAGCCGTGAGCGGCGAGCCGAGTTTCGAGGACGTCCCTGTGGCGGGCAACCCCGCTCTAGTCGCGAGGCCTGCAGGGGAGGGACCGTGGCCGGCTATATTCCTGGTCAACGGGACCGTGCGGGAAGGAAGAAAACTGCCCGAGGTGCGGAACCTGGCCGAGGGCTTCGCGCGGGCCGGGTATGTCGTGGTCGTCCCCGACCTGCCTGGCTTGACAGAGGCTAGGATCACACCGCAGACTGCTGATGCCACCACGCAGGTCGCGCGCGAGATCTCCGGCAGGCCCGACGTCGAAGACGGAGAGGTGGCCCTGGTCGGGGTCTCGACGGGCGCCACCCTCGCCCTCCTGGCCGCAGAGGATCCCGCACTCAGAGGAAAGGTCTCCCTCATCGCGGGCGTGGCGCCCTACTCGAACATTAAGACCGTCCTGAGCCTCGCCACCACCGGCCACTACCGCCGGTCTGACGGAGAGCTGATCCGCTACGAGGCAGACTCCTTCCTCTCTTACGTCATCGCCCGCTCTCTCGTCGCCGCCCTGCCGCCGGGGGAGGACAAGCTTACGCTCTCGGGAGAACTCGAAAGGGTAGGCCGCGAGAGCCCAGATCCGCTCTCCGGCCTCAGCTCGCGTCGGACGGACGACCTCGGACCGGGCGCTAGGAGCGTCGTTAGGCTGCTCGCGAACCGTAATCCGGAACGCTTCGCTGCGCTCTACGCAGATCTCCCCGACGACGTGCGCCACGACCTCGAAGAGCTCTCGCCGCTTGCCGGCACGGGAAGGATACGCGTCCCAGTCGAACTCGCCACCGGTCCCCGCGACAAGTACTTCCCTCCCTCTGAGTCGTACGCGCTCGAGCGCGTCGCGCCTCAGCGCAGAGTGACGGTAACAGAGGCGCT
>DASQWQ010000099.1:0-35939 GCA_035640175.1 Rubrobacter sp.
GTCCTGACAGCCATCTCGCCGGTCCATCTGGACTCGTTCGGGACGCTCGAAGGCCTTGCAGCCGCGAAAGGCGAACTAGCCCTCTCCCTACCTGAGTCTGGCACGCTGGTCGCCCCGGCGGGCGCGCCCGAGACGGCGACAGGGTCGGGCCGGAAATTGGACCGGCGTATCACCTTCGCCCGCGCCGGCGAAGCAGATCTCGTCGCGTCCGGGATCGAAGGCAGGGACGAAGGCCTCCGCTTTGTAGCCAGCATAGCCGGCGAGTCGGTCGAGGTTCGCTCGCCGGTCTTCGGAACACACTTGGTGGAGCCGCTTCTGGCCGCCCTCGGCGGCGCGCTCGCCCTCGGCCTCGGCCTGGAACACGCTGCCCGTGGTCTCTCCTTCCTGCGGCGAACGGGCCTTCGGGGCGACATTTACAGGCTCAGGGAAGACATTACCGTCTACGATGACTCCTACAACGCATCCCCGGCCGCCGTCGCGGCCGTACTCAGGTACGGTGCGGATCAGGCAAGAAGACAACGTAGAAGGCTCGTCGTAGTGCTTGGCGGTATGTTCGAGCTGGGGGCCTGCGCCCGCGCTTACCACAGGGAGGCGGGTGAACTGGCGGCCAGAGTTGGCGTCGATCTGCTCGTCTGCGTCGGCGACGAGGCCCGCTGGTATGCAGAGACCTTCCCTGGCAGGACACTCTTCTACTCAAACGCAGAGAGCGCGGCCGACGCCCTGCGGGGAGAGTTGCGGGCCAGAGACTACATGATCGTCAAGGGTTCACGCGGGGTTGGGCTTGACACCTTGACCCGCGCGTTGAGGGAGAGTTTAGCTCTTGTTTAGCGTCGTACTCGCGGCTGCTGTGGCGTTTCTGGTAACGGTGTTGCTCGGCTCGAAGTTCATCGAGTTTTTGCAGTCCCGGAAGTTCGGGCAGTTCGTCCGCGAGGAGGGACCTCAGACGCACCTCATCAAAGCCGGCACCCCGACCATGGGTGGGATCGTAATGCTCACGGGCCTCCTTGGGGCGCTCCTGGTGGTGGCGCGGCCCAACGTGTCCACGCTTACGACGCTCTTGCTCGTCGCCGTCGTGGCCGGCATCGGCCTCTACGACGACTGGCAGAAGATCTCCAGAAAGCGCCCTGAGGGGTTGAGCGCCCGCTACAAGTTCCTTCTGTTGACCCTTGCGGTGGTTCTGGCGGACGTACTTGCCGTGCGCTACGTAGGCGTTACCCAGACCGTGCTCGTACCTTACTTCGACCGCAGCCTGCTCTTGGGACCTGGCGTCGTGGGGATCACGCTCTTCAGCGTGTTCTT
Organism: Rubrobacter sp.; assembly: GCA_035640175.1. Lineage (GTDB taxonomy): Bacteria > Actinomycetota > Rubrobacteria > Rubrobacterales > Rubrobacteraceae > Rubrobacter_D. The sequence continues at coordinate 1,300 of DASQWQ010000099.1, forward strand.
GCTGCTGGTGATCGCTGGCACAACCAACGCCGTAAACCTGACAGATGGCCTCGACGGGCTCGCTGCAGGGGCGGCGGCCATAGCCCTGCTCGCCTACACGGCTATCGCTTTCCTCGAGCGCCAGTACGACGTCGCCGTGATCTGCGGCGCGATGGTTGGCGCGATCGTCGGGTTCCTCTGGTACAACTGCCACCCAGCCGACATCTTTATGGGAGATACAGGCTCGCTCGCGATAGGAGGCGTCCTCGCGGCAGCGGCGGTGCTCACCAAAACGGAGCTACTCCTGCCCATCGTGGGCGGGCTGTTCGTCGTCGAGGCTCTCTCCGTCATCGTCCAGGTCTTCATCTTCAAGCTCACGGGACGAAGGGTGTTCAAGATGGCCCCTATCCACCATCACTTCGAGTTTCTGGGCTGGGATGAGAACAAGGTGGTCGTTCGCTTCTGGATCGCCCAGGCCGCCTTCTCCTCCGTGGGGTTCTTCCTCTACTACATCTTCCTCTACAACACGGCAGGGTGAGCCCGTGACGACCCTGGTATATGGGCTCGGAGAGTCGGGCGTAGCGGCCACGCGGGCGCTCACGGAGAGAGGCGAAAGAGTCCTCGTGGCTGATGGTCGCGACGACGAACGGCTGCGAGACACTCTGGCCGCTCTCGACGTGTCCGGCGTCCTCGGGGCTGGCCCTGACGTGCTGTACGGGGTAGATAGGATCATAGCGAGCCCCGGCGTCAGTCCCCGCAACCCTGTTTTGCGGGCTGCCGGTGCGCAGGGCATCCCGATCGTCTCCGAGGTTGGGCTCGGCCTGGAGCTGCTCGGTGAGGACGCGTGCGTGGCGGCCGTCACCGGCACCAACGGAAAGACCACCGTCGTCGACATGCTCCACCACATGCTCGAGGCTTCCAATGTGCCGCACGCCGTCGCTGGCAACTCCTGGAGAACTCTTACGGGGTGCCTCGGGGAGGCGCGTACTGCCGGACTGCTCGTCCTCGAAGTCTCTTCCTTCCAGCTTCACTATCTCGAAAACCCCGGCTTCGAGGTCGCGGCGCTCCTCAATGTGAGGCCGGATCACCTGAACTGGCACGAATCGTTCGAGGAGTATATTGACGACAAGCTCCGTATCTTCGAGGGCCAGCAGACGGAGGATCTGGCTCTCGCGAGCGCAGGAGATCCCATAGGCCGTGCTGCCATCGACACCTTCAGGGCACAGGCCCTCGTCGTGGGCGAAGGCGGCACGGCCCTGCGCGACGGGCGCTTACTCCTCCGCGGCTCTCATCTGGCGGACGTGACCGAGTTGCGTTTCGCAGGGACGCACAACCACGAAAATGCGCTCTTCGCAGCGGCTGCCGCACAGAGGCTGGGTGCGGAACTCGGAGAGATCAGGGAGGTGCTGCTTGGATACGAGTCCAGGCCGCACCGCATGCGGGTCGCAGCACAGAAGTCGGGCGTGACCTACGTGGATGATTCCAAGGCTACCAACCCGGCGGCGGTCGCAGCGGCCCTCGCCAGCCTCGACGCGCCCGTAGTCCTCATCCTCGGCGGTTCGGAGAAAGGCACGGACTTCTCGGAGGTGCTGCCGGGCCTCGGGGTCTGCCGGGCGGTCGTGTGCCAGGGTGAGGCAGGCCCACGCATCGCCGCCTACCTCGAAAATGAGGGCTTCCAAGACGTAGTCCATAGGACCCCCGACCTGGAGAAAGCCGTCGAAAGAGCCACAGAGCTCGCCAGACCAGGTGATGTCGTCTTGCTCTCGCCCGGGTGCGCGAGCTTCGACCAATTCCCCGGATACGCGGAGAGGGGAGACGCGTTCATCGGGTTCGCCGGGGAGCTCGCCGGACATCATAGGACCGTAGGGCGATGAGTAGCTTGAGGTCCAACTTGTTCCTCATGGCGCTAGGCCTCTCCCTGCTTGGGCTCGTCATGGTCTATTCGGCGACGTACACGGAGGTTGGGGCCCGTTTTCTGTTCGTCCGCATCGGGCACATGGTCCTCGGGGTCGCCGCCTTCCTCGTAGCGAGCCGGGTCAGGTACACAGCGTGGCGCAGGTATGCTCCTGCCTTGTACTTGATCGTGGTGGTAGGCCTCGTGCTCGTCCTCATACCTGGTATAGGAACCCAGATAAACGGCGCTAGGCGGTGGCTCGACCTTGGCCCCATGAGCATCCAGCCTGCGGAGTTCGCGAAGCTCGCCGCCATCCTGGTCTTGAGCTGTGCGGTCGCGCGTCTGCCTCATGGTTCGGGGCTTCCTGTCAAGCCCCTCGTTGCCGTCGGGGTGCTCTGCATCCTCGTCCTTGTCGAACCGGATTTCGGCACCTCCGTTGTCCTGCTTTCGGGCGCGGCGGGCACGCTGTGGGCCTCTGAGTTGAGGACGAAGGATCTGGTGCTGTCTGGGCTTGTTGGGTTGGTGGCGGTAGCGGGGATGATGGTGCTCGAGCCCTATCGCCGGGAACGGTTCCTGACGTTCCTCGATCCCTGGGCCGCAGCAGACGGCTCTGGCTACCAGGTTGTCCAGTCCATGGTGGCCATAAAGGCTGGGGGATTCTTCGGTTCGGGGGCAGGGTCGGGCGGACAGGGACCATACGTCCCCGAGCTGGGCACAGATATGATCTTCGCCCTGATAGGTGAGGAGCTTGGTCTGATCGGGATGATCGTCGTGATCGCCGCTTTCGGTTTTATCGCGCTGGCCGGGCTTAAGATAGCCATGAACGCCCCTTCGGTGATGGCGCGGTGCGTGGCCGCAGGCCTGACGACGGTGCTCATCGCCCAGGCTACATTCAACATCGGAGCAGCCATGGTGGTTCTCCCACTCGCAGGGATGACGCTCCCTTTCGTTAGCTACGGTGGTTCGAGTCTGCTGGTATGCTTCGCCGCCGTGGGCATCCTCTACAGGATATCGGAGGACAGTGAACGAGCCAGGGAGATCAAACCACGCAAGAATACCGCGGATCTTGATCGCAGGAGGCGGCACGGGGGGCCACGCTATCCCCGCGCTGTGCGTGGCGGCTGATTTGAAAGCGAGGGGAGCCATAGTCGAGTTCGTGGGTTCGAGCTCAGGCATAGAAAAGGCCCTCGTCCCGCAGGAGGGCTACATCCTGCACGCCCTGCCCCTTACAGGCCTCGCCGGAAGCCCCCTGGCCAAGGTCCGCGCGGGCCTCCTCTCCCTGATAGGCGTCATCCGCTGTGCACGCATTATACGACGACTGAGGCCGCTGGCCGTTCTCGGCGTCGGAGGCTACGCGAGCGCGCCGGCGGTGATCGCGGCTCGGACCCTCGGCGTGCCTACGTTTCTACACGAGCAGAACTCTGTCCCCGGGCGGGTCAACCGCCTGGCCTGTCGCTTTACGACACAGACGCTGGCTACGTTCCCTGAGGCCACCCAGCAGCTCGGGAACGCCGTGTGGGTCGGTATGCCGACAAGGACGAAGCTCTTCGAGGCTTCGCGGGATGAGGCATTGCGGGATCTCGCCCTGGAGCCGCCGGTCGTTCTCATCTTCGGTGGGAGCGGGGGTGCGCTCAGGATCAACCTCGCAGCGGCGGAGGCGTTCGGGGACCCGACCCCGTATACGGTCCTCCACATCTCGGGCCGCAGGGATTTCTCACGGCTCATGACGGACAACCCGAGGCACACCATCCTCGAGTTCGTCGACGATATCTGGCGGTACCTGGCCGCCGCCGATGTGGTCGTTAGTAGGGCCGGCGCGGGCTCCCTGTTCGACATTGCGGCAGCCGGAAAGGCGGCGATCCTCGTCCCCTTCCCCTACGCGACGGATGACCACCAGCTCGAGAACGCTAGGTACTTTACCGACAGAGGGGCCGCGGAGTTGATGCTCGACGCCGAGGTCGATGCACGTGCACTGCGCGACCGCGTCGAAGACCTGTTGGCCGACGATGTAAGGCGGAAAGAGCTTGCGAGGCGCATGGGCGCGCTCGCTACGCCTGGCGCGGCGGGTGAAGTAGCCTGGCGATTGCTACGGGCTGGAGATAAGGAGTGAGGCCCATGAACATACACATGATCGGCATCGGCGGGGCAGGCATGAGCGGCATAGCCGAGGTCCTGGCGAGAAGAGGCCACAGCGTCACGGGCTCGGATCTCAAGGAATCTCCTTACACCCGCAGGCTGCGCGAGGCGGGCATCACGGTCTACATCGGGCACGCCCCGGATCAGGTAGGGGACGCAGACCGTGTGGTGATCTCGACGGCCATACCAAAGACGAATCCGGAGCTTCTGCAAGCCAGGCGGAGGTCCATACCCGTCATACCGCGCGCCGAAGCCCTTGCCTGGGTCCTGGAGGGTAGCCGTAGCGTCGCGGTGACAGGAACCCACGGCAAGACGACAACGACGAGCATGACGGCGCACGTCCTCGAGGCTCTAGGCGAGAACCCGACGGCCCTGGTGGGCGGCGAACTGAACGACATCGGCAGCAACGTCGTCATCGGAACGTCAGACCTCGTCGTGGCCGAGGCAGACGAGAGCGACCGTTCGTTCCTCTACCTCAGGCCACAGGCCGCCGTGGTCACGAACATCGAGTTCGACCACCCGGACTTCTACTCCTCTCTCGACGATGTCATGGAGACCTTCGAGCAATTCGTCCGCTCTCTGCCCGCGGACGGCCACCTGATCGTCTGCGCGGATGACCCTTCCTGCCCCAAGGTGGCCGCCGAGGCTCCATGCCCCGTAACTACTTACGGCATAGGCTCCGGAGGCCTCAGGGCCGACATCGTGAGCCCGAGCAGCTATGTGCTGTTCGAGGACGGTGAGAGACGCGGCGAGGTCGAACTGGGCGTCTACGGGCGCCACAACGTACTCAACTCCCTGGCAGCGGCCGGAGTTGCCCGCTGGCTCGGCCACCAAGCTTACGAGGCGGCCATCACCCTCCAAGACTTCGGGGGCGTGCGCCGCCGCTTCCAGCTGAAAGGAGAGCAGGCGGAGGTACGCGTCGTCGACGACTACGCCCACCATCCGACCGAGCTCTCGGCCACACTCGCTGCCGCTCGTTCCACCATGCCAGGGGATGGAAGGGTGATCGCCGTCTTCCAGCCGCACCGTTACTCGCGTACCCGCGCCCTCTACAGGGAGTTCGGAGCCTCGTTCTCCTCGGCCGACGCCGTGCTCGTCACCGACGTCTACGGCGCAGGCGAGATGCCCCAACCAGGCGTCAACGGCAAGCTGATAGTCGACGCGATTTGCGAGACGCAGGGCCACCCCGAGGTCTACTACATACCCCAGCAAGACGCCATACCAGCGGTGCTGCAAAACGTCTCCAGAAGGGGGGACCTCGTGCTCACCCTCGGCGCAGGTGACATCTCGAAAGCCGGTGAAGACCTGCTCGGCATACTGGAGGATCGAGGATCCCAACCCTGATTAGATCTCTGCGCGCCATCCTGATCTCGGCGGCCGTGGCCGCCGCTACTACCCTCATCCTAGTCTTCATCACCTACCTTGCTTTTCCTGTTACCGGCGTCAGGGTGGAAGGCGCCAGTATGTACCCCGAATCCGAAGCCAGCGACGCTATCCCAGACCACGCCAGCCTGCTCACCCTCAACAAAGGAATGGTGAAACGCAACGTGGAGTCTCATCCTTGGGTTCAGGGTGTAGAGGTGAACGAGAACTGGAACTCCGGTATAGTTACGGTTCAGGTTGAGGAGCGTAGGCCTGTGCTGGATGCCGAGGTTGACGGACGGAGGTTCGTTCTCTCGGCTGACGGCGAGGAGCTTCCGGGGCCAGGGGGAGCGGGTCTCGAGAGGGTGGAGTTGGACCGCGACCAGGTAGGGGAGATCTTGGTGTTCGCGAGGACGTTGCACAGGAGTGGGTTGACACTGGAGTCTATCCACGGGGCTGGTGCCGGAGGCATCGAGGCCAAGGTCAAAGGCCGCGAGGTTATCTTCTCCGGGAATGTTGGTGAACGTCGGGTCATGGCCTTGAAACACATCATGCCAGAGCATCCTGAGGCCAGGGTCTTCGACCTGCGTTCACCGGAGAGGGTGGTCGTCGGCGCCCCGCACGAAACGCGCAGCGAGCCAAAGGGCTAGCCGGCCGTGGCGCAGACGCTAGTCTACGGGATAGACGTCGGCACCACCAAGGTAGTGGCGATCGCCGGCCGGGTGGACACGCGAAGGGGCTGGGTCGGGGTATTATCCATGGGGGAGGCGCCGAGCTACGGCCTCAAGCGGGGCGTCGTGATCGACCGCAAGGCCGCCGCCGATTCGGTCGCTGAAGCCATGGAAGCTTGCGGCGTTCGCGGCGGTAGGGTGACCGTCGGCATCGCGGGTAGCCACATCTCTTCTTTCAACACAGAGGTCACGCTCCTGAATCGCAGCAGAAACCTGACGGTCACCGACAGGTTCGTCCGCAGGCTCGAACAAGAGGCCAGGCAGCTAGACCTGCACGAGGACGAGCGGGTGATACACGTCGTCCCTCGGGGCTACGTCCTCGACGGGTCCGAGGGCGTCAAGAACCCCGCAGGCCTCGCCGCCCGCAAAGTGACCATGCGCGCGCACGTTGTGAGCGGGGCAGTCTCCAGCATTCAGAACCTCCTGCGCGCTGTCGAGGACTGCGGCGTCAAGGTTTCGAGGATCGTGCTCGAGCCACTGGCATCGGCCGAAGCCTGCCTGCTCGACGCTGACCGCGAATCCGGCGTCGTCCTCCTCGATATGGGCGGCGGCACGACTGATATCGCGACCTTCTACAGGGGGGCTCTCACTCATACAGATGTCATCCCCCTCGGTGGTGAGAGCTTCACATCCGACGTCGCCTACGGCCTCAAGATTCCGCAACACAATGCCGAGGAACTCAAGCTTCGCTACGGTACAGTTCTCTCCAGCACCGTCGACCCCGTGGCCGCCGTCAAGGTCGACGACCGCAACTACAACGCCAGCTTTATAAGCCAGATCCTCGAGTACCGCGCCCGCGAAGTGCTCGACTACGTGCGTGACTCGCTCGATCAGACCGTGATGAGGGAGCTGACCCCAGGCGGCGTGGCCCTTACCGGAGGCGGCTCCTTGCTCGACGGGATGGCAGGGCTCGCAGAAGAAGTCCTCGGTATGCGCGCAAAGACCGTAAGCCCTCGCCGGGTTAGAGGCGAGGTTGAACCTGTACAGAAACCTCAGTATGCAACGGCGGTGGGTCTGTTATACTTCTCGGCCAGAAACGATGACCCTAGACTGAAGGGTAAAGGTGCAGGGGCGCATAGTTTTGGTAGCATAGTGGAGGCGGTCAAGGGCTGGTTCCGGGGAAGGTAGACCCGTGGGCCTCGAAGAACGTGTGATGGAGGGTTAAGCAGGCATGTTGGACGCGGCGACTAATTATCTGGCGGTCATAAAAGTTGTCGGCATTGGCGGAGGGGGGACCAACGCCGTGAACCGCATGATCAACTCCGGTCTGCAGGGGGTTGAGTTCATAGCGATAAACACGGATGCCCAGGCTCTCCAGATGTGTGATGCTGACCAGAAGATCCACATAGGGGAGAAGATCACCCGTGGCCTCGGCGCTGGCGCGGACCCGAAGATCGGAATGGAGGCCGCAGAGGAGAACAAGGCTGAGATCGAGGAGGCGATGCGCGGTGCCGACATGGTCTTCGTAACCGCAGGCAAGGGGGGCGGGACTGGCACGGGCGCTGCCCCGGTCGTCGCGAAGATAGCTAGGGACTCGGGGGCGCTGACCGTCGGGGTCATCACTCGGCCTTTCGCCTTCGAGGGCCGCAGGCGTGCCACATACGCAGAGGAGGGCATCAAGCGCCTCAAGGAGAACGTCGACTCCCTCATCATCATCCCTAACGACAGACTGTTGCAGGTCGCCGAGAAGCGGACGAGCATGATGGACGCGTTCAAGATGGCTGACGACATCCTGAGGAAGGGTGTCCAGGGCATCACCGACCTCATCACGGTGCCAGGCCTCATCAACCTGGACTTCGCCGACGTGCGCACCATCATGCACGACTCGGGTTCCGCCCTGATGGGCATCGGCGAGTCCAGCAGCGAGACGAGGGGCACCGAGGCCGCGAAGACGGCGATCTCCAGCCCGCTGCTGGAGGCCAGCATCGACGGGGCGACGGGTATCATACTGAATATCACGGGCGGCCCCGACCTCGGGCTCTTCGAGGTCAACGAGGCGGCTGAGATCGTCCACAACGCGGCGCACCAGGACGCGAACCTGATCTTCGGTGCCGTTATCGACGAGAACAACGGTGACAGGGTGAGCGTGACCGTAATAGCCACAGGCTTCGACCAGCGCATCGCCAACCAGCGCAGGACCGAGCGTCCCGTCGCCGAGCCGCAGCAACAGGAGGAGCCCGCCTCCTCGCAGGAGACCGGAGACGTCCTGGACATACCGGCCTTCCTCCGGCGCAGGTAGGCCTGCGCCGGGGCGTGCGCAAGACCGATACCCACACCGAGTTCGGCGCCCCCGCTGCGATCCACACGGCGAAAGGGGGCGCCGTCTACGTCGCACCAGATGAGGGGCCCGAAGGAGCCGGGATCTTCTTCTTCACCCGTCTCGGCGGCGCCTCGGACCCCCCCTACGACTCGCTGAACGTCTCCAAGAAGGTCGGTGACTCGCCCGAAGCGGTCGATAAGAACCTCTCCGTGATCAGGAGAGCGACTGCCGGCAGGCCTGCGGCGTGGGTCCGTCAGGTCGCGGGGGACAGTGTGGTTCGCGTGTATGCGCCAGGCTTCGCCGGTGAGGCTGACGCGCTCGTCACGTCCGACCCTGACCTCTGCCTCTCTGTGGCCGTCGCCGATTGCGTTCCCGTCGCGCTCGTCGGCGAACGGGAGGTCGGGATGGTTCACTCAGGCTGGCGCGGCACCCTCGCCGGGGTCTCGGGGAAGGCAGCGCACAGGCTCGGAGGGTCCCGCGTGCGGGCCTATATCGGTCCCTCCATCCGCCGCTGCTGCTACGAGGTATCGGAGGAGCTCGCCGCGAAGTTCGCCACGGAGTTCGGAGACGAGGTGGTCTCGGGCCGCCACCTCTCTTTGCAAGTCGCCATAAGGGTGGAACTCGAAAGTGCCGGGGTCGAAGTCAACGACCTGGGGCTCTGCAGCGGTTGCCGGCCGGATCTTTTCTACTCCCATCGCATGCAGGGACCGCTCACAGGACGCAATCTAGCTTCGGTGGTGAGGGAGGCCCGATGAGCGTGCATGTTACAGAGACGGAGATCAGGGAGCGACTCGCGGGCGTTCACGAGAACATAGCCAGGGCGCTGGAGAAGAGCGGGCGCGGCGAGGAGCAGGTCCGCGTCCTCGTGGCCACCAAGTATTACGGCCCGGAGCAACTCTCCGCACTCGCGGAGGCGGGCGTGCGTCTCATCGGCGAGAACCGCGCCGAGGGCCTTCTCGACAAGCAGGAGCTCTTCGGCGACCGCTTCGAGTGGCACTTTATCGGCCACCTCCAGAGACGCAAGGCGAAGGTTGTAGTGCCCAGGGTGACCCTGGTGCATTCCGTGGATTCGGTGCGCCTGATCGAGGAGCTCGCCAAGAGAGCACCTGAGGGTGGAGCCGAGATCCTCATCCAGGTAAACGTGACCGATGAGGAGTCCAAGTATGGCGTCTCCGAGGAGGAGGTTGGGCCGCTCCTCGAGGCTGCGGCGGGGACCAGGGGGAGAGTCAGGGCGAGAGGGTTCATGACGCTCGCCCCGATGGTCGAAGATCCCGAAGACGTACGACACGTTTTCGCGAAACTTCGCACGATCCGTGATAGGCTACGAAAAAGTTGGAGTCCGCACTTCGATCTCTCGGAACTCTCCATGGGCATGAGTGGCGATTATGAGGTAGCGGTCGAAGAGGGAGCGACCGTGGTCAGGATCGGGCGGATGCTAATAGAGGAGGATGGGCTCGTAAGGAGGCACGATGGGAGTTAGGGACCGTCTGGACCGGATCGCGGCCTGGTTCGGGTTCGGTGTCGATGACGAGGATTATTACGAGGACGAAGAGGAAGAAGAGCGCCGTTACGCCGGCGAAGCCTACGCTGGCGCTGCGCGCGGCGCCGAGCCGGGACCGACCGTGAGGCGCCTCGGCAGGGCCGAACGCTCTTCGGCCTTCGGTACTTCGCTAGGAGACCTCTTCGGTAGTGAGGCCTCGGGTAGGGGAGGGCGCTACGGAGGCCAGAACCCGCCGGCGCACCTGCGGCCGGTCCCCGACCAGCGAACTACGCGCGTAAGCGTCCTCGAGCCCTCCAGCTTCAACGACGCCCAGAACCTCGCGGACCGCTTCAAGCGCCAGCAGCCGGTGATCCTGAACCTCCAGAGCGTCGACGGCGACCTCAGCCGCAGGATGGTTGACTTCTGCTCGGGCCTGACGTACGCGCTCGACGGCAACATCCAGTCTGTGGCCAACAGGGTCTTCCTTCTTACGCCGCGCGACGTGGAGGTGAGCGCGGAGGAGCGCAAGCGCATCGCCGAGCGGGCGTTCTTCAACCAGCTCTAAGGCGCTTCCAGGGGGATCTTGAAGAAGGTCGGAATTATCGGGGCGGGTAAGATCGGAGGCTCCCTACTCCTCAGGCTCGCCGAGTCGGGCGGTTTCGAGCTTGGCGCGAGCGACATTCATCCCGAACAGCTTAGATCCTACCAAAGTGTCGGAGTCCGCACGACCTCTTCGAATAGGGAGCTGGCCGAGACCAGCGATCTCGTTATCGCCGCCGTCAAGCCCTGGGACGTGGCGCAGGTGATGGAGGAGATCTCACCCTCTTTCGGGGACAATAACAAGGCTGTCGCGAGCGTCGCCGCCGGCGTCTCCATCGAACGCATCTCCGAGAGCCTGCCGCAAGGGACGGCGATCCTGCGCGTGATGCCAAACGTGTGCGCTTCGGTGGGACTGGGCTCCGCCGTAGTTACCGCGAACGAGGCAGGCCGCGCAACACTGCCCATGGTCATGGATATCTTCCGCCACGTAGGCGACGTGCAAGAGTTGCCAGAACGCCTCTTCGACGCGGCGACGGCCCTGCACGGCTCCGGACCGGCGTACGTTGCGCTCTTTGCCGACGCCCTGATACAGGCCGGTGTAAGGGAGGGCATACCGCGTGACGTCGCGCGCAGGCTCGTGATCGGTACTATAGGCGGGACGGCGGTACTGTTGAAGGAGCGTAGCGCCCACCAGGTGCGCGACGAGGTGATGACGCCGGGCGGCACGACGGCGGCGGCGTTCGTCGCTATGGAGAAGGCAGGGTTCGTGGCTGCGGTCTACGACGGTGTCGAGGCGGCGACCGAGAGAGCGCGAGGACTCGGCGGATGACGGTGGCCCTCTTGCAGCAGTTCGGGTTCAGTGTGGCGAGCCTTCTACAGGGGCTCGTGAACTATACTTATTACATACTCTTCGGTTTCATTATCGCGTCCATTCTATTCTCCTGGTTCCCCGGCTACCCTTCGAGCAGCTTTATGCAGGGTATCTACGATGCGGTCAGGGCCGTCACCAACCCAATCATCTGGCCCATAAGAAGCCGCGTGCCAATGCTGCAGCTCGGCGGGTTCGGCATAGACCTCTCGCCGATCATCGCGATCCTCGGGCTCTCTATAGCGAGGACCTTGCTAACGATCGTAATTACAGAATTCATACAACCTGTTACGGGGTGATAAGACATGCCGATACGACCCATCGATGTAAGGCGCAAAGAGTTCAAAATCGGATTCCGCGGCTACGACCCGAACCAGGTCGACGATTTCCTCGACGCCGTGGCCGACGAGTTCGAGCGCAACTATACTGAGAACCAGAGGATGCGCGAGGAGGTCTCGAGCCTTCGCGACCGGCTGCAACAGTTCGAGGACCTGGAAGGTTCGATCCGGGCCGCCCTGGTCCACGCCGAGCAAGCGTCCAACGATCTCCGCAGGGCCGCGATCCAGGAGGCCGAGGGCACGAAGCAGAGTGCCCAGAGGGAGGCGGACTTCACCATCAGGGAGGCGCAGAGCCGCTCCCATCAGATGCTCGCCGATTCCTCAGCCCGGATAGAACGTGTCCAGGACTCCTATGATGCGCTTCAGGAGGCGAAGCGCAGCTTCGCGAACGACTTCCGCCACCTCTTGAAGACCTACACGGATATGATGGAAAACATGGAGGTAGCCTCGGCCAGGGAGATCGAAGCTTCCCTGCGCGAGCGCCTCGACACCGAGTCTATCGCCGTCGTACGCGAAGCCGCCCAGGAAGAAGCGCGGTCCGCGGAAGAGGTGATGGTCACGGAAGAGGCGATGGCCGCAGCGGAGGCGGACGTAGTACCGGAGGGTGATGAGGAGTCGGTGTACCAGGATGCGGAAGACACGCTCTCAGGGCTCGAGGTCGTCGAGCCCGGGGAAGCAGACTCGGGAGGCCAGGAAATAGGTTCGGCAGCGGATGAGCAGCCAACAGCGGTGATTCGGGCGGGAGGGAGTGGACCCCTCGCCGCCGAACCCGAGACCGAAGTACCTCAGGCCGAAGACCCCGAGGTCGCGGAGCCTGAGGTGGAGCTATCCCCGGCGCAGGGCGAGACGGCCCAGGCAGAGGCGGTTCAGGAGCCTCCTGTATCCGAGCCGGAGGCGGCAAGCGAAGTAGAGCGGGAGGAGCCGTCGCTGGCCGAAGAGAGCAGCTCGCAACAGTTCTTCGATAGGGAAGCAGGCGAACAGTCGGACAGCCGCATTTTCAAAGCCAGCCGCTTTCTGCGCCGGCGGGAGTAAGTGTTCGTCGTCTCGACAAGCGAAGCAGACCCCTACAGGAACTTCAGAGTAGACCCCGCGGAGGCAGGAGAGCGTGTCGACAGGTTGGCCGCGAGGCGGCTCGGGATCAGCCGTAGCCTTGTGCAGCGCCTGGTCGCGGAGAATCTCTTGCTCGTCGATGGCAGCGAAACCTCGCCTTCCTACAGGGTCAGGGGCGGACAACGCGTGGAAGCGCGCGTCCCCGAGGAGGAGTTCTCGTCCGAGGAGATCCCCGTCCCCGTGGTCTTCGAGGACGAGCACATCCTGGTCGTGGAAAAACCGGCAGGGCTCGTGGTGCACCCTGGCGCTGGCAACCCGTCAGGCACGCTCGTGAACGCACTACTGAACAAGGGCATTGAAGGTGGAGATGAACCGTTGCGCCCCGGCGTCGTTCACCGGCTCGACCGCGACACATCAGGCCTGATGGTCCTGGCGAAGGGCGAGCCAGCGTACTGCAGACTCGTCAGGATGATGTCGGCCAGGCGGGTAGAACGTCACTATAGGACGCTCGTAGAGGGCGAAGGCCTACCCCGGACCGGGACGATCGATTCCCCCGTCGGCCGTGACCCAGACAACCCCACGCTGATGGCCGCTGGCGTAGGTAAGTCGGCAGTCACGCAATTCGAGGTGCTTGCAGCTGCAGCAGAACATACGATGCTGCGCGTACGGCTCGAGACGGGGAGGACGCACCAGATCAGGGTCCACCTCTCGGCCATCGGGCATCCCGTTTACGCGGACCCGCTGTACGGTAGCCCGGTGCCCGGCCATCGTCTCTGGCTACACGCCGAACAGCTCTCCTTCGAACATCCTGTAGGTGGCGAGGCGCTTGAGTTTCACTCTGAGATTCCCGAGGACTTGCGGGCCTCGGCCAGGGGGCTTGACGGCTCCCTCGCCCTCTGCTAGCTTGACCTTCAGCATACCGATCCTTTAACGGCGTCCCGTGAGACGCGAAGGAGGCAGGCTTGAGCCGAACGAGCGTCTATGAGCACGCGCATTGGAAAGTGCTCGCCCCTGACGGACTGAACCGTTCACTACGCAGGATCTCCCACGAGATACTGGAGCGCAACGCCTCATGCCTCGACAGGCTTGCGCTCGTAGGGGTGCTTACCCGCGGGGTCCCCCTGGCGCGGAGAATCTCGGCGAACGTACGTCAGTTCGAAGGTCTTGAGCTCCCCGTCGGCTCTCTGGATATAACGCTCCATCGCGACGACCTCGAAAAAGAGGACCCCGAGGTGCGAGGCAGCAGCGTGCCGTTCGACGTGACCGGCAAAACCGTCGTCCTCGTTGACGACGTTCTCTACACCGGAAGGACCGCGCGCGCCGCGATGGACGCGCTCCTCGAGCTCGGGAGGCCTGCCGCGGTCAGGTTGGCGATTCTCGTCGACCGGGGCCACAGGGAGTTGCCGATCCGGGCCGACTACGTCGGTAAGAACGTGCCTACCGCGCGCGGCGAAAGAGTGCTTGTCAACCTGGAGGAGATCGATGGGGAGGACGGGGTGATCGTCGTTGGAGATTAGGAGCTTTCTTACCCTCGAAGACGTTGGCCGCGAGGACATCAGGGAGATACTCGACCTGGCAAGGGCGTTTGCGGAGGGGCGTGTCAGGGACGCGCTCGAGAGCAAGACCGTTTGCCTGGCCTTCTTCGAGGCGTCGACGAGGACGGCTGTCTCGTTCGAGCTCGCCGCCAGGCGTTCTGGGGCGCATGTGATCTCACTCTCTGAGAAGGGCTCTGCCATCGCCAAGGGCGAGTCACTTATCGACACAGTGGTCACCCTCGACCGCCTCGGCGCCGATGCGATCGTGCTGCGGCATCAGGCCGCGGGAGCAGCGGCCCTTGCCTCCCGCCACACCTCTGCGCCCGTGATCAACGCCGGCGATGGCTGCGGCCAGCATCCGACCCAGGCCCTCCTCGATCTCTACGCCCTCTGCGAGGCACTGGGCGGCTTCGAAGGTCTCCAGGGACGCCGTGCCGCCATCGTCGGCGACATACTGCACAGCAGGGTGGCGCGCAGTGTCATACCGGCCTTTTTGCAGGCCGGTATGGAGGTGGCCCTCGTGGCCCCCCTGACGCTACTGCCGCCGGACGCAGGTGCCCTTGACCTGCCTGTGCTCTCCTCCGTGAACGAGGCGGTCGAGTGGGGCGCGGACGTTCTCTACATGCTGCGACTCCAGAAGGAGAGGATGACGGGTGCGCGGATACCCTCCGTCGCCGAGTACGCCAGCTTCTACGGTGTGTCGCGGCGCCATTTGGAGAGGGGGGCGCTGGTCATGCACCCTGGTCCTGTCAACAGGGGAGTGGAGATCTCGGGCGACGTCGTCCTCGACGCCTCGTCTCTGATCCCCGACCAGGTCGCCGCCGGCGTCTGTGTCCGTTCGGCCGTCCTCGCCCTCTCGACAGGCGCCGCCCAGAGCGTCGCCGCGTGATGGTGGGGGACAGCTACTCCGCAGAACTGGTCATCCGTCACGCCCACGTGTTTGACCCTTCTCGCGGCCTCGACGAGATCCTGGACGTTCGCCTCTCATCGGGCCGTATCTCGGAGGTCGGCGAGAGACTCCGCGGTCCACGCGAGCTGGACGCAGATGGCCTGCACCTTTTCCCCGGCTTCGTCGACGTCCACGCCCACTGGCGAACGCCGGGGCGCGAAGACGAGGAAGATATCGAGAGCGGCTCGGCCGCTGCAGCGGCTGGCGGCTTCACAGGTGTCGTCATGATGCCGAACACGGATCCCATCGTTGACCGCCCCGTCGTGGTTAGCGGGCTCGTCCGCCGCGTGGAGCGGGAGTCGAGGGTGCGGGCGCGCGTCTCGGCGGCCGTCCACGTTGGGCTTGCAGGCGAGAGGCTGACGGAGATGCGCCTCCTCAAGCACGCGGGAGCGTTCTGCGTCTCCGACGACGGGCTGGGAACGGCTTCGGCAGGCGTCCTCAGGAACGGAATGCTCTACGCCCGTTCGGCGGGGCTGCCCGTGATACTGCACTGCGAGGATCACACGCTAGCGACGGGCGTCACGCATGACGGGGTGGCCGCCTCACTCGCTGGACTTCCGGGCTCCCCGGCCAGCGCGGAGGACGTAGCCACGGCGAAGGCCCTCATCCTCGCCGCCGAGACGGGGGCGAAGGTGCACATAACCCACGTCTCCACGGCCCTCTCGGCCGCCCTCGTCGGCTTCTTCAAATACAAGGCCGACGTCACCGCCGACACGACACCCCACCACCTAACTCTGACAGAAGATCTCATCTCGACGCTCGACGGACTCTACCGCGTCAACCCGCCACTCAGGCCCGAGGGCGACCGCGCCGGCCTCGAGCTGGCCCTTCGCGACGGCGTCCTCGACTTCGTCGCAACAGACCACGCTCCCCACGCGTCGGAAGAGAAAGAGTTGCCAATAGAAGAGGCCGCGCCCGGTTTTCTCGGCCACGAGACGGCCTTCGCCGCGCTGTACACCGATCTGGTCCTCGGCGGCAGGCTCTCGCTTAAACGCCTCGTGGAAGCGATGAGCTGCGCCCCGGGCCGCTGGGTCGGTACCGCAGGCAGCCTTGCCGACGGCGCGCCGGCAGATCTCACGCTCGTCGACCTTTCGGAGGAGTGGACGGTAGAGAGGGCTACGCTCGTCAGCCGCTCGTCCAACTCTCCCTATCTCGGACGGACGCTGAAAGGCAGGGTCGTGGGTACTATAGTTGGTGGAGAGCCGGTATACGACAGGACTGGAGCGAAGTTTGGTGCACGTGCGTAACGGAGGACAGAAGCAGGGTCGGTGCAGGGCAACGCTGGTTCTCGAGGACGGGGCGGCCTTCGAGGGCTGGAGCTTCGCCGGCGACGGCGAGGTCGCAGGCGAGGTGGTCTTCACGACGAGCATGGTCGGCTACCAGGAGACCATCACGGACCCTTCCTACAGGGGTCAGATCCTGCTCTTCACCTACCCGCTCATCGGCAACTACGGTGTGATCCCCGGCGACGACGAGTCACACAGGGTCCAGACAGCGGCCGTTATCGTCCGCGAGTACACGTCACACCCGAGCAACTGGGCGAGCGAGCACTCCCTGGCAGCCCTGCTCGACGAGTGCGGTGTACTCGGCCTGGAAGGTATAGATACCCGTGCCCTAACGCGGCACCTCAGGGACAGGGGTGCGATGCGCGGTGTGATCTCGACCTCAGAGTCAGACTGTAACCTCTTGCGCGAGAGGGCGAAAGGCCACCCTTCGATGGTCGGCCTCGACCTTGCCTCGACGAGCTCGGAACTCTCGGAGCCCACGGTGCTTCCTGCTTTCGGAGAGGAACGCTGCCGCGTCGTCGCCATCGACTACGGGGTGAAGGGTTCTATATACAGGGAGCTCCGTAGCCGGGGCGCCTCTGTCCATGCGATGCCGGGCTCAGCCGCATCTGAGAAGATCCTCGCCGCCGAGCCTGATGGGCTCTTCCTCTCGAACGGACCTGGCGACCCCGCTGCCCTCGGAGCGGCGGTCGACACCCTGCGCCCGCTGCTCGGTGAGGTCCCGACGTTCGGAATCTGCCTCGGTCACCAGCTCCTCGGGCTCGCCCTCGGTTGCGAAACCTACAAGATGCCCTTCGGCCACCACGGCGCGAACCATCCCGTCAGGAACCTGAAGACGGACCGCATCGAGATAACGAGCCAGAACCACGGCTTCGCCGTAAGCGAGGATTCACTCTCGGATGGCGTCGAGCTGACCCACCGCAACCTCTACGACGGCACTGTCGAAGGCCTCGCAAGCCCGGGGAAGAGAGCCTGGAGCGTACAGTACCATCCCGAGTCTAGCCCAGGCCCGAGGGACTCGGGCTACCTGTTCGAAGAGTTTGTGAACAGTATCTCAGAGAAAGTGCGGGTCTAGCGTGCCGCGCCGCGACGACATCTCGAGCGTCCTGATCATCGGCTCTGGTCCGATCGTGATCGGGCAGGCCGCAGAGTTCGACTATTCGGGTACCCAGGCCTGCCGAGCCTTGCGTGACGAAGGTTACCGCGTAATCCTCGTAAACTCCAACCCGGCCACGATAATGACGGACCCAGAGGTTGCGGACGCAACCTACGTCGAGCCGCTGACGGCCGAGACTGTCACCGAGATACTCCGCCGCGAGCGCCCCGATGCCCTGCTCCCCACCCTGGGAGGCCAGACCGCCCTCAACCTGGCTGTCGAGCTCAACGAGGCTGGCGTCCTCGACGAACTCGACGTCGAACTCCTCGGAGCGTCTATCCCTTCGATCCGCAAAGCGGAGGACCGCAAACTCTTCTCCGAAGCCATGCGCCGAATCGGCCTGAACGTACCCCCGAGCCGCACGGTTCGCAGCCTCGCCGAGGCCGAGGAGCTGGCAGCGGAGATCGGCTTCCCCCTGATTATCCGCCCCAGCTTCACCCTCGGCGGCAAGGGAGGGGCCACGGCCGGCGACCATCGCAGTCTCCGCCGCGCCGTAATCGAAGGCCTCGACGCGAGCCCAGTGGGGAGCGCACTCGTCGAAAAGAGCGTCGCAGGCTGGAAGGAGTTCGAGCTCGAGGTCATGCGCGACCTCGCCGATAACGTCGTCGTGATCTGCTCCATAGAGAACGTAGACCCCATGGGCGTCCATACAGGCGACTCCATAACCGTAGCCCCCGCCCAGACCCTCTCAGATCGCCAGTATCAGACCCTCCGTTCCGCATCTTTACGCATAATACGTGAGATCGGGGTTTCCACTGGGGGGTCCAACATTCAGTTTGCGGTCGACCCTGAGAGTGACGAGTACTATGTGATCGAGATGAACCCACGGGTGAGCCGCTCGAGCGCTCTGGCGAGCAAGGCTACGGGGTTTCCGATAGCGAAGATAGCTGCCAAGCTGGCGGTGGGGTACTCGCTCGATGAGATCCCCAACGACATTACGCGTGCGACACCTGCCTCGTTCGAGCCTGCGCTGGACTACGTGGTTACCAAGGTACCCCGCTTCGCGTTCGAGAAGTTCCCGGGCGCAGTGCCCAGGCTCACGACCAGGATGCACTCGGTGGGCGAGGTCATGGCGATAGGGAGGACGTTCACAGAGAGCCTGATGAAGGCCATGGCCTCACTCGAGGTGGACGCCCAGGATGTCCATGCCGGCCTCGACGAGCCGAGTCCGTACCGGGTATTCGCCATCTTCGACGCCCTGCGCGCCGGGATGGACATACCCGAGATCTTCGAGCGTACCTCCATAGACCCTTTCTTTATCGCTTCCATAGCCAGGATCGTGGCTGCGGAAGGCTCCGTCTCAGAGCCGTTCGGCGTCGAGGACCTGCGTGAGCTGAAGAGGATCGGGCTTACCGACGAGACCATCGCAACGGCGTCGGGGACTTCGGTGGAGGTGGTGCGGGGCGTAAGGCGGGCCCTCGGTGTCTCGCCGACCTACAAGTCCGTCGACACCTGCGCTGGTGAGTTCCCTGCACACACGCCCTACTACTACTCCACCTACGAAGAGGAGGACGAGGTCAGGCGCGAGGAGAACGCCTCCGTCGTCGTGCTCGGCAGCGGCCCCAACCGCATCGGGCAGGGCATCGAGTTCGACTACGCCTGCGTCCACGCCAGTTACGCCCTGGAGGAGAGCGGCTACGACGCGGTTATGGTCAACTCCAATCCCGAGACCGTCTCCACCGATTACGACACCTCTACGCGCCTCTACTTCGAGCCGCTCACGGCGGAGCATGTTCTGGAGGTCATAAGGCGCGAGGAGCCCGAAGGAGTGATCCTGCAGTTCGGCGGCCAGAGCCCCCTGAAGCTCGCACACGAGCTGGAAGAGGCCGGAGCGCGTATCCTCGGCACCACACCAGACGCCATAGACCTCGCGGAAGATCGCTCCAGGTTCGGACGGCTCCTGGCAGAGCTCGGCATCCCGCACCCCAGATTCGGGACCGCATCGAGGGCCGAGGAGGCAAGGGAGGTGGCGCGCGAGCTCGGGTATCCGGTCGTCGTGCGGCCTTCTTATGTGCTCGGAGGGCGCAGGATGGAGATCGTCTACAACGACGATGATCTCGACCTCTACCTCAGGACCAGTGCCGGCGCAGGTCCTGGGCACCCTACCCTCATCGACAAGTTTATGGAGGACTACACCGAGGTCGACGTGGATGCGGTCTCGGACGGGGAAGAGGTCTACGTCGGCGGCATCATGGAGCACGTCGAGGAGGCCGGCGTTCACTCCGGCGACTCCTCTTGCGT
This sequence comes from Rubrobacter sp., assembly GCA_035640175.1. Lineage (GTDB taxonomy): Bacteria > Actinomycetota > Rubrobacteria > Rubrobacterales > Rubrobacteraceae > Rubrobacter_D. Next base: position 21,105 of record DASQWQ010000099.1, read on the forward strand.
GACGCCCCCGATCACGATCCATCGGGCCTTATTGCAGAGGATCGAAGACTACACCAGGCGGCTGGCGCTCTCCGTCGGCGTCGTGGGATTGATGAACGTGCAGTTCATCGTGAGGGGCGACGACGTGCTCGTGATCGAGTGCAACCCCCGCGCCTCGCGTACCGTGCCTTTCATCTCCAAAGCGACGGGCGTGCCGCTAGCCAAGATAGCGACCCGGGTTCTCCTCGGAGAGAAGCTCGGGGATATGGCTCTACGGGCTTCCACCAACGGGCATTTCTCCGTCAAGGCGCCTGTCTTCCCGTTCGACAGGTTCGCGGACGTCGACCCTCTGCTCGGGCCCGAGATGCGCTCTACCGGTGAGGCGATGGGGATAGACCGCACCTTCGGCGGGGCCTTCGCGAAGGCACTCACGGCAGCGGGGCAGGAGCTTCCCGTCTCGGGGCGGGTCTACATCTCCGTCGCCAACAGGGAGAAGCGGGCCGTCGTGCTCATAGCCAGGGCCTTCGCTGACCTGGGGTTCGAGATCTCGGCGAGCGAGGGTACCGCCCAGGTGCTCAAGAACAACGGGCTGCCGGTCATGATCGTGCCGAAGATAGGGGAGCTCGGAGAGGACGTGCTCGGTCTCATAGAGGCTGGTGGGGTGGACCTGATCGTCAACACCCCTTGGGGTCGCGGGCCGCGCACGGACGGGTATCTGATCCGGCGCCGTGCCCTTATGCACGGGGTCCCCTGTATCACCACCCTCGCAGGGGCCGCGGCCGCCGTCCAGGGTATAGAGGCCAGGGTTCGCGGCGGAACCAGACGCGTGAACTCGCTTCAGGGCCTCTATGCGGCGAGAGCATGAAGTTCTACAGAGTTCGAGTCGAAGAGCGTGAGGAGCTGGGCAGCTACACCCTGCTCCGCTACTGCTGGACCGATGGACCCGTAGAACCTGGGCAGTTCGTGATGGCCAGGGCCGCCGGCTACCCCGCGACCCTCGACCCTTTCCTCGCCCGCCCCTTCTCCTTCTATGACTACGACGGGAGAATGGCGAGCCTTCTCTTCGAGGTGCGGGGCCGCGGTACCGCGCTCCTGGATCTCGCACCGGCCATCGAGGTGACAGCGCCCCTCGGACGGGGTTTCCGCATCGATCCCAGGCTGGGGCGGGCAGCCCTTCTCGGAGGCGGCATAGGCGTCGCGCCACTCAAGATTCTGGGCCGCCGGCTGAACGCCATGGACGTTCCCCACGACGTTTTCCTCGGGTTCGCCGACGCAAGACCGGCAGCTGTCGCACGGGAATTTCCGGGCGCAGAGGTAGCGACGATAGACGGCTCGGTGGGAACCCTCGGGACCGTGCTCGATGCCACAGACACCCTCGAGGAGTACGGGGCCATCTACGCCTGCGGGCCCAACCCCATGCTGGCCGCGATCAAGCTCGCAGCAGGGCAGAACAGTCTCTGCCAGCTCTCCGTGGAGGAGAGGATGGGGTGCGGGAACGGCTCGTGCAACGGGTGCGTGGTTCCTGTGCGCGGAGGAGGCTACAGCAGGTCCTGCATCGATGGACCCGTCTTTCGTGCGGAGGTTCTAGCGTGGTAGTGCGCGAGCAAGAGACCACTGTCGACCTCGCGGTCGAGATATGCGGCCTCCCGCTGCGAACCCCCCTTATCCCGGCTTCCGGAACACTCTCCAAAGAAGCCCTAGGCGAGGTCGAAGGCGTGTACGGGGCGATGCTGCCAAAGACAACGACCCCGGTGGCAAGGGCTGGCAATCCGCCGCCCCGCATCGCCGAGACCCCGGCAGGAATGGTCAACTCTATCGGTCTCCAGAACCCTGGTGTACAGGGCTTCTTGCAGGGTCTGGACACGTTCGACCTCGGCATCCCTATCCTCGTCTCCGTGGCCGGCGATACCGTCGAGCAGTTCACCCTTCTCTGCGAGATCCTCGCCGGCGACGATCGCATCTGCGCCATCGAACTGAACCTTTCGTGCCCGAACGTGGAGTGTGGGGGCCTGGCCTTCTGCGCAGGACCCGCTTCCGTCGAGCAGGTGGTCGCCGCCTGCCGCGTCGCCGTGCCTGGTAAACCCATTCTCGCGAAGCTCACCAACGAAGGCGTCGTGGAGAACGCCCGCGCCGCCGAGTCGGCAGGGGCGGACGGGCTGACAGTCATAAATACCCTCCCCGCGCTCACCATAGACGCCCGCGCCCGCAAAGTTCTGGTGCGGGGCGGCCTCTCCGGGCCCGCGATAAAGCCCGTCGCGCTCCGCGCCGTATACGACGTATCAGGTGTGGTGAACGTACCCCTGATAGGGAGCGGGGGCGTGGTGAGCGGGACGGATGTAGCCGAGTTCATGCTCGCTGGCGCCACGGCGGTCCAGGTAGGCACAGCGAGCTTCGTCAGGAGCCCGCACGAGATCCTCGAGGAGTTCACGGCCTACCTGAAAGAAAACAGCTTAAGCGCCACTGACCTAACCGGAGCCTTACGCGACGTTCGTTCCGCGGTGACGGGCGGTCAAATTTCTGATTGACGACGACTTGAGGGGCGCATGAGACGACCACGAGTATCAGGGCTAGTACGGCGAAGGCTATGGCAGACCAGAGTCCCCAATGGAGGCCGCCCAGGAGGGTGGCAGCGCCTTCCGGCGTGCTGCCCGCAGCCGCGGCCGTGATCACCGCCGCGAGCGCGGCCCTTCCGAGGGTGTTGCCGACCGCCGCCTTCGGAACTGCCACGGCGCGCCGGCGGAAGATCGGGAGCGGCCCCGACAAGGAGGGTAGATCGAGCGTGCGTTTCGGCCCATCGATTCGCGACCAGCTGCTGACTCCGTGGGTGCCTGGCTCCTTTACTCGCCGCCCGAAAGGGTAGCCTTCGTTCGGCCCGAGCGTAAGCCGCCATCATTCGCCCGAGCCCCTTCCGGCGATGATATACTAACCCGTTGATGTTGCGGCGGGCACCAGAACGGACGGCTGACGAACGCAGAAACGCGCTCGAGGAAGCCAATAGGGTACGCTTCGCTAGGGCCGCGACCAAGCGGGACCTCAAGAGCGGCCGTGTGGGGATCTACGATCTGCTCATGGACCCTTCAGAGGAGTTGAGGGGTGCCAAGCTCGAAGAGATGCTTCTCGCGGTCAAGGGTATGGGCCGCATCAAGGTCACGCGCGTTATGAGGGAGGCAGGCATAAGCCGTTCCAAGACCCTCGTAGGGCTCACGCACGGGCAGAGGGACCGTTTGATCAGGGCTCTAGGATGCGAGGAAGGCTGATCGTCGTCTCCGGCCCCTCCGGAGCAGGAAAGTCGACGTTGATAAAGGCCTCTATTCAGGCTGTGCCCGAGCTAGCTTATTCCGTGTCGGCGACGACGCGGGAGCCGCGTCCCGGCGAAGTAGATGGTATGGATTACATCTTCCTCTCGCGCCGGGAATTTGAGCGTTGGATCGAGGAGGGTCGCTTTCTGGAGTGGGCCGAGTACTCTGGTAACCTCTACGGGACACCGGAGCAGAAGGTCGAGGAGTTTCTGGACGAGGGAAAGTCCGTGATCCTCGAGTTGGAGCTCCAGGGCGCGAGGCAGGTCCAGGTAAAGCGTCCTGATGCCGTGATGGTTTTCGTCCGCGCGCCTTCGCTGGAGGAGACCCGTCGCAGGCTCACAGGAAGGGCTACCGAGTCGGAAGAGGCTCTGGAGAGCCGGCTGGCGACCGCCGTAAGGGAGGTCGCGGCCCGGGACGAATTCGACCACGAGGTCATAAACGAGAACCGGGAGCTGGCCCGGAAGGACATGATCGAGAAGATGGAGTCGATAGTAAGAGGAGGCAAAGATGCTGCACGACCTTAAGATAGATGAGCTTCTGGGCAAGGTGGACTCCCGCTACGGCCTCGCCGTAGCGAGCGCCAAGAGGGCACGCCAGATCAACGAGTACACCTCGACCCTGGGTCTCAACGATGCCCTCGGCATTCCTGGCCCGCAGGTGCACACCCGGTCCCAGCATCCGCTGACCATCGCCATCGAGGAGTTGCGCCAGGACAAGTTGGACGTCTCCTTCAGGCAGCCCGCGGAGGATATGGACGAAGAAGTCGGGGCCGCTGATGCCGACGACTTCATCAGCCCCCCAGCCGGCGCCGGCGTCCCCCAGGAGACGGAGGTTGACTCAGGTGCCCCGGGCGACGAGGGCGCGGCCTGAGGCAGGGGCGCAAGCCTTAACTCCTTGATCCTTATCTCCGTCGGAGCTTCTCCGGGGGCCCTGGCGATCCCCGCTGTGGCCAGCGAGATAGCCGAGACAGGTAACAGGGTGGAGGTGATCCTCGGCCGGAGAGCCCGTCGCTTCGTCGGCCCCGCAGCCTTCCGTGATGTAACCCTGGTAGGCGATCCCTCAGAAACGCCTGAGGCCGTGCTCTTCGCCCCCGCACCCGTGGAGACCCTGGCCAGACTCGCTCGTGGCCTGGACGGTCGCTTCTCAGCGAGCACTTTCGTCGCCCCGGATCTCGACGCCGGTACGGCAGGCCACCCTGCCGTGCGTGAGAACCTCGCCTTCCTCCGAGAAGACGGTCGCCGCATCATCCAAGGACAGGAAGGTGGGATGGCCTCCACGAAAGAAATAGTCGCAGGGTTACTCGGTAGTCTCGGCGGCCCGATGAGTGGGCTTCGGCTGCTCGTGACCGCTGGCGGAACCAGGGAGCCCATAGACAGCGTGCGATTTATCGGGAACCGCTCCTCAGGGAAGATGGGGCTCGCAGTAGCACGCGAAGCTTTGCGGCTCGGCGCCGGGGTTACCGTAGTGGCCGCCAACGTAGATGTGGTCGAGCCGGGGACCAGGTACCATACGGTCGAGACCGTGGAGGAGCTGCGAGAGGCTGTACTCGATCTGGCCGCCGACGCGCACGCGCTCGTCATGGCCGCAGCAGTCTCGGACTTCACGCCGGCCTCGCAGGTAAGGGAGAAGATCCGGCGCAGCACAGGGACGACGAACCTGGAGCTTGCCCCGACGGCCGACATACTCGAGGCCGTCAGGGAGCGGTATCCCGACCTCTTTGTGGTAGGATTCGCGGCGACGCACGGGGACCCCGTGGCTGACGCCCGCGAGAAGCTCACACGAAAGGGAGCGAACCTCGTGGTGGGCAACGATATCTCCAAAGTTGGGGTAGGATTCGGCGCCGCCGACAATGAGGTCTACGTCGTCGGCCGCGAGAAAGAGCGATTTGTCCCCAGGGCCTCCAAAGAAGAGGTCGCCCGTGTCATCCTGGAAAGCCTGATGGCGGAGATGGACGAGGAGAGATAGAGATAGTGGAGAGAGCGGCGGGCCCGACCACCTGGAACGCGGCGGACGAGCAGAAACTGAGAACCTCCCACCTCTTTACCTCAGAGTCCGTCACCGAGGGTCACCCCGACAAGATAGCGGACCAGATCTCCGACACCATCCTGGACGCGGCGCTAGCGGACGACCCGATGAGCAGGGTGGCCTGCGAGACACTGGTGACGACAGGCCTCGTCGTCGTGGCCGGTGAGATAACGACCTCGACCTACGTGGACATCCCAACCCTGGTGCGTGAGAAGGTTTCGAAGATCGGCTACACCAGGGCCAAGTTCGGTTTCGACGCCCAGACCTGTGGTGTAATCGTCTCCATAGACCCGCAGTCCGCAGATATCGCCCAGGGGGTGGACAGGCCTCTCGAGGTAAGGGAGAGCGAGGGTTTGGACGAGATAGGGGCGGGCGACCAGGGGATGATGTTCGGCTACGCCTGCGAGGAGACGGATGAGTTGATGCCGCTCCCGATCACGTTGGCACACGCGTTGACACGCCGTCTCTCCGACGTCCGTAAGAGCCGCGTCCTCGACTACCTAAGGCCTGATGGCAAGAGCCAGGTTACCGTCCGCTACGAGGGGGAGAGGCCCGTCGGTATCGAGAAGATCCTGATCTCAGCCCAGCACCGCGACGGGGTGGAGGCCCACATAAGAGACGATCTCCTCGAGACGGTCATACGCCCCGTAATGCCTGAGGAGTTCTTTGACCCAGGTGCGGCCGAGATCATGGTCAACCCCACGGGCAGGTTCGTTACGGGAGGACCTCAGGGTGATACGGGCCTCACGGGCCGCAAGATCATCGTGGACACCTACGGGGGTTCGGCCCCGCACGGCGGGGGCGCCTTCTCAGGCAAGGACCCCACCAAGGTCGATCGCTCGGCCTCCTACGCCGCCAGGTGGGTGGCGAAGAACCTCGTCGCGGCAGGGCTCGCAGGCCGGTGCCTGGTCCAAGTGGCTTACGCGATCGGTGTCGCCCATCCAGTGAGCGTGATGGTCGAGACGTTCGGCACCGCAAGGACTGACCCGGCGACCCTCGGCGCGCTGGTGCAGGAGCATTTCGACCTCAGGCCTGGCGCCATCATCCGCGACCTGAATCTGCGGAACCCCATCTTCGCGCGGACCGCGGCCTACGGCCACTTCGGACGCAGCGAGCCAGGATTCACCTGGGAGGAGACCTTGCTGGCTGATGACCTCCGCCGCGCCGCCGGCTTCTAATTGGTAGAGAGATCAGGCCGAGCACCCTCCAGTGCCGCACGAAAGCCGTACGCGGCACGAGTAAGTCTGCTCATACCCACGCACGCCCTACCTCCCCTTAGCTACAGGATACCTGAGCGCCTTAGTGCAAGGGTTCGGGTGGGAACAGCAGTCGTCGCGCCGCTCTCGGGAAGGCAGCGCCTCGGCATAGTCGTCGGTACTGAAGACGAGAGTGACCGCGCCCGCGAAGCGGTAGTCTCCGTTGTGCCTGAACTCTCGCTTCAACCCGCACTCGTACAACTATGCTGCTGGATCCACGCTAACGCAGCGGCCCCTTTGCCGGCGGTGTTGAGGGCTGCGCTGCCGCCGGGCATCGAAGTGGGACGCTACCGCGTGATAGAGCCTTCTCCCGGCTGGCCTTGGGACGTTGACAGTATCGTCACGCGCGCGGCCCTCGAGCGCACCCTCGGGCCCGATGGCCTGCGCGCGGCCCAGGCGGAGGGGCGGATCGTGCTCGTCCCGTCAGCGCCGCAACCGGCGACGGTGGAATGGACCGTGATCCGTGCCGCCGCAGAACCTGACCTGACCCGTGCCCCACGCCAGCGCGACCTGTTTGTGACCTTGAAAGAGCGCGGCGGCTCGAGCATGACCTCCGCCCTGCTCTCGGAGACCGGCGCGAGCCGGAGCTCCCTGCGGGAGCTCGTGCGCAGGGGCGCAGCAAAGCTGGTGCGCCGCCAGGAGCCGGCTCCCTTGCTGGCCACCCTCGGGGACCCTGGCGTCCCTGAACACCTCGCTCCGTTCTCACGGACCGCGCGCCGCGCCGTAAAAGGCGGCGGCCCCTACTTGTGGAGGACGACCGGGCGAGAGGAGCACGCCGCGGTGGCGGCCATAGTCAGGGCGACGCTGGAAGATGGGAGACAGGCCCTGATCCTGGCGCCGGAGGTAGGGTCGGTCGAACGGCTGGTGGATCTCCTGCGTCTGGCACTCCCAAAGGGACACACCGTAGCCCCTTACCACGGCGGCCTGGGCCGTGGCAGGGCCGCCGTCTACGAAGCCGCCCGCAACGGAAGCGTGGACGTCGTGGTCGGGACCAGGACGGCGGCGCTGATCGGCCTGGCGCGCCCGGGTTCGATCTGCGTCGTCGACGAACCGAACGGCGCCCACAGGGCCGAGCAGGGTCACGAAGGCCTTCCGATGCACGCGCGGGACGTGGCTCTAGAGCGCGCCCGCCTCGACCCTGCGGCAGTATTCTTCCTCTCGCCTTTCCCATCGCTCAGGATCTACGCCGCCGAGGTCCGCAGGCGAGAGCGCATACGCGTGCTTCCCGCGGGCCGGTCCGGAGCGTGGCCGGCGATCCGGATCGTTGACATGCGCGGCTCAGGCGCGACGCTCAGCTCTACCCTCTTAAAGGCCTGCCGCCGGTGCATGGAAGGAGGCGGGAAAACGGCCGTCGTCCTCAGACGGCTGGGTTACGCCACCGCGGTCTCATGTAGCCGCTGCGGGACGGTAAAAATCTGCCCGAACTGCGACCTGCCGCTCGTCTCGCACGGACGGGAAGGGCCCCTGGTCTGCACCCGTTGCGGATACACAGAGGAGCCGGGTACGTGCGTCAGGTGCGGTTCTAATCGTATGCGGCAGACAGGCCTCGGTGTGGAGCGGATGCGTGATGAACTCTCGGATCTCCTCGGAGTGCGGGTCGGACTCATCACTGCTGAAGGCCAGGACCATGCTGACGCCCCCGTTGTGGTGGGGCCCGCTTCCCGCATTCTGGATGGCGAGTGGGACGCTGTGATCCTGCCCGACGCCGACGCGTTTCTTGCGGGAAGCGGCATCAGTGCCGTGGAACGATCTTTCAGATTGTTCTACGGCTCGGCAGCGGCAGCCAGAAAGCTGCTCCTCATCCAAACGCATGTCCCCGATCACTACGCCCTGCGCACTGCGGTCAGGGGTGACTACGAGGCGTTCGCGGCCGCGGAGCTTCCAAGACTCCGCGCGCTTGGGTACCCGCCGTTCGCGCACGCCGCTTCACTGACCTTCCAGGGTTCGGAAGCAGCACTCTCGGGTACGGTAGAATCCCGTTTGCGGCCGGCACTCGACGCCGGGGTCGAAATGTCAGGCCCGGTACCGCTCGGGCGCACCGGAGAGGCGACCGCATGGCGGGTGCTGCTCAGGGCCAGGAGACGACCCGCCGTGGCCCGCGCTGCGACCCTGGCCGCCCGGATAGCAGCCCGCACGCGTGGGCTTGAGGTTCGCGTTGACGTGGATCCCGAGGAGGTATAGGTGGCACTCGACATCAGGACGTTCGGAGACCCCGTGCTCAAGACCCGCGCCGCGCCGGTCGAGAGCTTCGACGAGTCGCTGGTCCGCCTCACGCAAGACATGCTTGCCACCATGCGCGACAACGAGGGTGTTGGACTGGCAGCCAACCAGGTCGGACGCCTCAAGCGGGTGTTCGTCGCCGCCATCGAAGACGATGAATACGTAATCGTCAACCCTGTTCTCACGGATAGGTCGGAAACGACTGAGGCAGCCCCCGAAGGATGCCTCTCCATACCGGGGATCCAGGTCGAGGTCGAACGTCCGATAGCCGTGACAGTCTCGGGCCAGGACGTCTCAGGCAAGCCGCTGCATATAGAGGCCTCCGACCTGCTAGCCAGGATCTTGCAGCACGAGGTCGACCACCTCGATGGCGTACTGATACTGGACCGCACTGACAGACAATCACGCAAAGCGGCCATGCGCGAGTGGCGGGAGCACCTGCTCGCCCAGCAGGGCTGACAGGGACACGTTGAAGATAGCCTTCGCAGGTACCCCACATTTCGCGGCGACCGTCCTGCGGGGTCTGATCTCCTCTCCCCACGAGGTGGGGCTCGTGATCTCCCAGCCAGACTCTCGTAAGGGTAGGGGACGAAGAACGGCCCGGACGCCCGTCGCCGAACTCGCCCAGTCCCACGACCTCCTCCTGCGTCAACCGGCCAGCATCTCCGATATCAGCCACGAACTCTCCCATTACGAGGCCCTGGTCGTCGCCGCCTACGGGCAAATCCTGCGTCCCGATGCCATCTACGCCGCCTCCGAAGGCGCCTGGAACGTCCACGCCTCACTCCTGCCGAAGTACCGTGGTGCAGCCCCCGTCGAACGCGCCATTATGACCGGGGAGACCGAGACCGGCGTGACTATCATCCGCATGGACGAAGGTCTGGATACAGGCCCGATGGCACTCCAGCACCCCGTCGCAATACCACCCGAAATGGACGCGGGAGAACTAACCGACCTTCTCGCCCATACCGGAGCTAAAGTTATAGTAGAGGGTTTGAATCTTCTCCAGACGAATACCCTGACGCTTGTCGCCCAAGACAGTTGTCTTGCTACTTATGCTTCTAAGATTTCGGATGAGGACAGGATCATAAGGTGGGGTAGGGAGGTTGGGGAGGTGCATGACCAGATACGGGCCCTGACCCCGCACATAGGTGCGAGGACGTTCCATCCCGACTTCGAGGGGCCGGTCAAGATCTGGCGTTCCACAATACTGGACAGGATGGCCGTCTCTTCCGAGATCGGACATATAAAAGCCGAGAATGGGCGTATTGCGGTGTATTGCGGGAGAGGAAGCCTCGAAGTTTTGGAGCTCCAGGTACCCGGCGGCAGACGCCTCGCGGCGAGTGATTTCCTTCTCGGTAACTCCCTCGAAGGTGCGTTTAACTAGCCGGGTACCCCCATACACAGCATAGTCGAAGCGGGCGAGCGCATGACGCGGGCATAGGAGCAACATGCCAGCGATGGTGCTAAACTTCCTGGGGCGTCTGGAGTAATCTCTGTTGGGAGGAGAGGGAGATAAGAGAGCCCGAAACCACCACCGGCGTGCCTGAACCCGAAGTGGAGGTGCAGCGGCTGGCCCTCGATGAAGAGATGAGAGTCGCCATAGTAGGGGCTGGCGGCTACGGAAGGGTCGCGTTGGACGTTCTGTTGGCGGGTGGGTTGGGAGATCGCGTGCTCGGGTTTTACGACGACGCCCACGCGGCGATCCTGGAGCGGGTGAGAGGGTATCCGGTCCTTGGGGACGTCGAGATGCTCAAGAGCATGCTCTCGGTCGAGCCGGTACACCTTGTAGTGGCGATCACGGACAACACCGCCAGGTTGCGGGTTGCCAACTCCTTGAGGGGCCTTGGAGGACAGTTCTTCACGGCCGTACATCCGCTCGCATACGTCTCTGGCGTCGCCACGATCGAGGGCGGTTGCGTCGTCGCGGCGGGCGTGGCCGTGCATCCCGATACAGCCGTAGGGAGCCACTGTTTTTTGGGATCTGGGTCCGTGGTGGATAGGGACGCGGAGGTGGGGGCTGGGAGCTGGATCTCCGCCGGCGCGGTCGTAGGTTCCGGGGCACGAGTCGGGGCAAGAGCGGTCCTCGGTCCCAACTCCAGCGTCGGACGCAAAGCCTCTGTGGGAGCCGACGCGGAGGTGGCCGCGCTCAGGCACGTCGCCAGAGACGGCGCTTGATCGCACGGTCCATCCACACGATTTCCCTTCGGCGGTACGAAGCACAGATCTTCGCGCTGTCTCGGGAGTTTGCGTAATGGTGAGCTTGCCGGGCTTCGGGGGAGCGAGGACCGTCGGGCTCGACATAGATCGCGGGTCGATCAAGGCTGTCCAGATTTCCGGCGCCGGCGATGGGTACGCTCTGCAGCATGTCGGCTATCACAGGCTTCCTCCAGGGACGATCCTCGATGGAGAGGTCGCTGACCACGACCTCCTGGCCGCCGAGATCAGGGAGTTCTGGGATTCGCATTCGTTCAACGGCAAGGCCGTCACCCTCGGCGTCTCCAACCAGAAGGTAGTGGTCAGGCTGCTCGACTTTCCGCATATGGGACAAGCTGACCTGCAGGGCGCCATAAGCTTCGAGGCGCAGGACCACATACCGATGCCGCTCGATGAGGCCGTTTTGGACTACGTCGTGCTCGGTCCCAGGGAGGAGCGCTCGGATCTCGACCGCGTTCTGGTGGTCGCCGCCCAGAGGGAGATGATCTCACGTTACACTTCGGCGGTTCGGACCGGTGGCCTGCGGCTGGCAGGCGTGGATGTCAAGGCGCTCTCGCTGACGCGCTCTACGCTCCCTGATCCCTTTTTCGGCGATGAAGGAGCTGTACTCCTCCTCGACGTCGGGGCGGAGATCACCAACCTCGTGGTGGCGGATCGGGGCAATCCCGTCCTTACCCGCTTTGTGCCCGTCGGCCTAGACGACTTCGTGGCCGCTGTAGTCGAGCTCGCTGACCTTCCTGAGGATGAAGCGGAGAGGTCGGCGCTTGACCCGCGGGTCAGGTTGGGTTCCGAGCAGGACGAAGCCCAGGAAACAGAGGCTGAGAAAGGTAGTTTCGACCCGGCGCTCGTCTACGACGTGAGACGCGGGCTCGAAGGCGCCGCGCAGACCCTCGCCGATGAGGTGAAGCTTTCCATGGAACACCACCGTTCCCAAGAAGCCGCACGCGAGGTCTCCCGGGTCGTTATCTCCGGAGAAGCGGCTTTGATCCCTAATCTGGAGGGCTATCTCGGGGAACTTTTGGACGTCCCGACAAGCCGCGGAAACCTCGTAGAGAAGCTCTCAGCCAACCGCTCCAACATCTCCGACGACCAGTTGAGGGCGATGGAGCCCGTACTCGCGGTCGCGTTTGGCCTCGCGATGGATGAAGAATGAGGCGAATAAACCTCCTTCCTGCCGATGAGCGGGGCCGCCTCGCAGACAGGTTACGCAGCCGGATTGTCGGTATTCTACTTGTCGTGGGCGCCTGCGTGCTGATCCTGATGGTCGGCGTGTACCTGGTACTTCTTCTGAGGCTGGGTGATCTCGAAGATCAGGTCGCAAAGCTGGATGCTGAGATCGCTCGGCAGAATGCGCACCTGGCCGAGTTGAGCCCGTACAAGGATCTCAAGACGCGCCTCGAAGACAAAAAGCTGGTCGCCGACGGCATCTACCGAACCCGTTTCGCTTGGGATCAGTTCTTGCAGGGCCTGGCCTTCGTCGTGCCAGAGAGCACCGCCCTCGATACCTTTACCGCCGAGGCCGCCCCTGTCGACATCGACGCACCGGTCGAGCAGCCCCTCGATCCACCGGGCACGATCTCGTTTACGGGCGTCGCGTTGCCCCGCTACGAGAATGTGGCAGACTTCGTCGTGCGTATGGACAACCTCCAGTATCTCGCCAACGCGGATCTCGACAGGGCGGTGCTCAAGACGTTCGCACAACCAGCCGTGAGCTTCGAAGTCGCCTCGGAGCTGGTCACGCTCGTCGGGGATAACGGCACGGAGGTAAGGCTGGAAGGCGGATCGCAGGACGAGCTCGCGGGCAGAGGGGGTTCGCTGCGTACGCGCGAGATCGCCGACATGGATGGCCCCTACGGGGCGGCAGGCGAACAGTACCCCGGGCATACAGGACGTGGGCGCCGATGAGCCGCAACGACCGCATCGTGCTAATCCTAGGGATACTTGGAATAGTGATCATCTTCATCGGCTTCTATTTCCTCCTTTTGAGCCCGCTTCTGGGAAGGCTCAACGAACAGGCCCAGGCGCGTGAGGCCAAGCAGGGCCAGCTCGAGCAGGCGCAGCAAGAGGTAAACGAGCTCGAGGAGGTCAGGCGCAACTCCCCGGAGATCGAACGCCAGCTCCTCGAACTCAGCAAGAGAGTACCCACGCAGCCGCAAATTCCTACGCTCGTCGTTCAGGTCCAGGAGATCGCGGACGCCTCCGGCGTGACCCAGCTCTCGGTCGAACCAGGAGATGCGGCCGCGCCGGCCGGCGGTGGCGACTACCAAGTCGTACCCGTTACAATGCAATTCAATGGGACCTACGACCAGATGCAGGACTTCCTGTTGAGAATGCGTAACCTCGCTAGGCTGGTGACGGTAACGGACGTAAGTTACTGCCGCGTCCCTGTCATCGATGATGAGCACTCGTGCCCTGTCCAGCCTGCCGATCCTGTAGAAGAGGAGACCACGACGCTGAATCCGGGCGTAGAGTCAGCCCTGTTGGTGGAGCTACAGGCCGACATCTACTTCCAACCGGAGGGCGTGCCTTCCGGTGCTGAGACGACAGCGCCGACCCCTCAGCAGACGACCACCCCGTCAGAGCCCGCCGAGGAAACCGGTGGTGGCTAGCTTGCGATGGGTCGGACGTCGCGTGGCCGACCTAGGGACGGGTTTTGCGGATACCTTCCTGCGTGACAACAGGTTGCTGCCGCCGGTTCTGGCCTTGCTCGCGTTGTTCGTCTTCGCCTGGGTCCTGGCAGGCGTGTTCCTCGGCGGGACCGATGACCAGAAGCCGGTCGCGCACAGGTCCGAGATCGCCCAGGCTAACGACACAGGGGGTTCGGATCCCGCCGCCCCCGAGATAGACAACCCCAACGTCGATTCCTACGCGGCCTACCGCAGTAAGGATCCGTTCAGACAGATCGTCGCCGAAGCCACGACGACCCCGGAGGGGACGGCCTCGGCGCCCTCAGAACAGACCACTACAGGCTCAGGGAGGCCAAACGGCGCTCGTCCCGCCAATGGCGGTAATAGAGGGATCGGGGATTCGGATGGTGATGGCCTGCCCGACCGCAAGGAGGCGACCCTGGCCCTCGATCCGAACAATCCTGACACTGACGGCGACGGTATTCCCGACGGCCTCGACGACGTCGACGGCGACGGAGTGCCGGACGGTGTGTCGGGTGGCACCGCAGCGGGCGGCGAAAAGAATAGGGGAGGGCAGGGTGGAGGCGGTGGAGGCCGTGGGGCGGACGGCCGGCCAGGACGGGGCGGTGATCTGCTCGACAGCGGTGGGACACTCTCTCCACCTTAGCGCCCTGGCAGCATGATCTCTGCGACCGTTACGCAATCGGAGTGTTCGTCCGGCGTGGGGCCGGATGGGCGCCAGAATCGGACTACCAGCTTCGGTACTGTAGATGCTACGCGTGTAGTTTATATTAGCGGCAGGAGTTTGTCGGTCCTAAAGGCTCGGAGGCGTTTGTGAGGTTCGGTTTTTCGACAGCGGGAGAGTCGCACGGTCCCGCCGAGGTCGCCCTGGTGCACGGGGTCCCTGCGGGTCTCGGGCTCATCGCCTCGGACGTGAACAGGGACCTCTCCCGCAGGCAGAAAGGTTACGGGCGGGGTGGGCGCCAGAAGATTGAAAAAGACGAGGTCAAATTCCTGGGCGGTGTGCGCCACGGGTACACCCTGGGCTCGCCCGTTGCCATGCTAATCCGCAACAGGGACTACGCCAACTGGGAACACCGCATGACCCCAGAACCGGTCGAGGATCCACCGGAGAAGATCACACTCCCAAGGCCTGGTCACGCCGACCTTGCCGGGATGCAGAAGTACGACTTCGACGACCTGCGAAACGTC
>DASQWQ010000100.1:0-3707 GCA_035640175.1 Rubrobacter sp.
GCCTGCCTTGCCCGCCGGTCCAAGAGTTGATGTCTAAGCTCAGTTCTCGTGAGGTCCGTTTGCCAGATTAGCTGGGAGAGATCTCGCCGGTGGCATTTGAACTCCTCAAGGTCCCTCCCCTTACCCTTACGTATAGCCTCCACGAGCATGGTTCCGAGGGATCTGCGTGTTTGGATGAGGTGGCCGTAGACCTCCTCGGTCTGCGCTAGCTCATTCTCGAGTCGGCTTTCTCTCATTTTAATCTTAACCTGGCTGCGGTATGGGACCCCACTTGCCTCCTACGTGAGCACGTTTTAGCCTATAGCTGCATCCTTTGTCTACCGATGGGAGTGGGAGGAGCGTTCACCGAAGTTCATTAGCAGGAGCGCTACACCCAACATGTGAGCATTCACCCCTACCTTAGTGGCCTACATCTAGCGGTTCGTGAAAAATAGTCGAAATAACAGAACCCCAATGTCGGCGAATACCGTATCCATGCCGCACTGGCGCAGATAGGGATACACCTCAGTAGCAGAACCTGCTGGAGGATACTCCCCACCCATCGCAACCTCTATGGTCGTAGAAAACCCGAAAGGATCGACCAGGGAGAACAGAGTGATGGACGTTCGCCGCGAGGAGGAGGCACCAGTACTGGACCTCCGAGGTCCGGTACATCGACCACGAACTCGGAGGCAGAGCCTACGTCGTCTCGGTGATGGACAACCACACTCGCTACATCCTTTCGAGCGCCCTCACCCGCTCGCAGGAGGACCTTTCTTGGTATCTCGGCGTGCTCTACGCGGCGGTGGAGAGGTACGGCTGGCCAACCCTAGGGGGACTACGACGATGCACACCGGGCCACGCTGTTGTACGGCGGTTGCCCGTTATCCTGCGGGCTCAGACTGGCGGTTTCGTTGGTGGGTTGCTGTCTCACCCTCGCTTCTCCCTTCTCGCTCAGGCCGGCTTCTCTACGACCATGGCGATGCCCTGCCCGACTCCTATGCACATCGTTGCCAGCCCGTAACAGACATCGTCGCGTCGCTGCATCTCGTGCAGGAGCGTCGTCAGGATGCGTGTCCCCGAGGCCCCCAAAGGGTGTCCAAGAGCTATCGCCCCGCCGTTGGGGTTGAACCTCTCGTCCTCTGGCTCCATCCCCCACTCGTAGAGGACCGCCAGCGACTGCGCCGCGAACGCCTCGTTGACCTCCACGAGGCCCACGTCCTCCAGGGTAAGCCCCGCCCTCTGGAGAGCCTTCTTCGTCGCCGGGACCGGGCCTATGCCCATCACGCGCGGCGGGACACCGGCCGTGGCTATGCTCCGCACCTTTGCCAGGGGTTCGAGGCCGTGCGCCTCAGCGTACTCCTTCGAGACCACCAGCACTGCCGCGGCCCCGTCGTTGAGAGAGCTAGAGTTGCCTGGCGTGACACTGCCGTCGCCCTTGAAGGCCGGCCTGAGCTGGCCCAGCTTCTCTAGTGACGTGTCGCGCCTGGGACCCTCGTCGGCCTCCACGAGCGTCTCGCCCTTGCGGGTCTTCACCGTCACGGGGACGATCTCGTCGCGAAAGCGCTTCTCGTCCATCGCAGCGACGGCCTTCTCGTGGCTGCGGAGGGCGAAGCGGTCCTGTGCCTCCCTGGAGACGTCGTAGACGGCGGCTACCTCGTCGGGGGCATCCTCGTCAGGTGTGATGAGGAACCTCTCCTGGGCGAGGTTCTCGGCGGTCATGCCAAGAGAGTCAGTATGACCCATCTCCTCCATCCTGGGGTTAACGAATCGCCACCCCAAGGTGGTGTCGTACATCGTGGTGTTGCCGGTTGGGAAGGCGCGCTCGGGCTTGGGGACGGCCCAGGGAGCGCGGCTCATCGACTCGACACCCCCGCCAACGTAGACATCAGCCTCGCCCAACATCACGGCGCGCGCGGCCTGAGAGACGGCGTCCAGTCCAGAGCCACACAGGCGGTTGACGGTAACCCCCGCGACCTCCTCTGGGAACCCGGCCAGGAGTAGGGACATCCGCGCGACGTTGCGGTTGTCCTCCCCGGCCTGGTTCGCGCACCCGAAGTAGACGTCCTCGACCTCCGAGGACGGCACGCCGGTACGCTCCATCAAAGCTTCGAGGGCAACCGCCCCGAGGTCGTCTGGACGGACGGCGCTTAAAGCGCCACGGTGGCGACCGATCGGGGTGCGAACCGCGCCCACGATCCAAGCTTCGTTGGTCCCGCCGTAGCTCATATCTCTCTCCTCTTGTTGAGTCTCAGTTTTCTAGCGCCACTCCCGGAGACGACCGTAAGTACTAGTGGGCGTAAAGAAGCTCTCCATACTCATCAGGCCTGTTTCTGTGACGCTTCGGTCCTCGCCTTTAGCTCACGCAGGATCCTCAGCGCCCTCTCCGTCGGTGGATCGGTCGTCTCCAGCACTTCCGCCACCTCGAGCTCCCAACCCGTCGCCTCCTTCGCCTCCTCCACCGTGGCGCCGGGGTGCAAGGCGGTTATGGTGAGTTCCTTGGTCTCGACATCGGGCCTCAAGATACCCAGGTTCGTGATCACCACCGTCGGACCTGCGCCGCTGTAGCCGAGCTCCGTACGGGAGTCGCCACCATAGCGATACCCAATCGAAGTAACGAAGGCGAGTTCCTCCACGAAGGCGCGGGGCTTTTGCCTAAGGATTACGGCCACCTCCTTCGCCGAAGCCGCGATCTCAGGAGCTCCGCCCGCGCCGGGGAGGCGCACCTTGGGACTCTCGTAAGGCCCGATGACCGTGGTGTTGATGTTTCCGTAGCGGTCCATCTGGGCGGCGCCGAGAAACCCTACGTCCACGCGCCCGGCCTGCAGCCAGTAGTTAAAAATCTCTGGCACCGAGACCACCGAATCGGCGTGGTCGGCCAGCACACCATCCCCGATGGAGAGTGGAAGAATGTCCGGCTTGGCGCCGATGGTCCCCGACTCGTATATGAGGACGCAGCTCGGGGCGTGCGTCGCCCTGGCGAGGTTAGCCGCCTCGCTCGGAAGCCCTATACCCACGAAGCACACTGCACCATCGCGTAGCTCGCGCGAGGCGGCGACCGTCATCATCTCGTCGGTAGTGTATTCACGCGCGACCGCAGCCCTCATCTCATCGCTCCCTTTTTCTCGATGCTACTAGTGTGCTCCGCAAAGTTTTCTACGCTTAGAACATGCTCGTCCATCCACTGCCTGAAGCGTTCGCGATCGCGGCTAATAGGGTCCCAGGCCCCGTAGAAGGCGTTGTCGCGGTCGTAGTAGCCGGCGGCGTAGGACGGGTGGGCGCCGTTCGGGACCACCGAGATCGCGTCCACCGCGACCCAGGGCAGGACCACCTGGAAGGGCCGCGGCTCAAACTCCTCTACGACCTCCTCCACCGTGACTATGACTCGCCTCGCCGAGAGCGCCTCCTCCTTCTGGATGCCGGTGATGCCCCAGATGGCGACGTTGCCCCGCCGATCAGCCTGCTGGGCGTGGATGATCGCCACGTCGGGATTCAAGGCAGGCACCGCCATCAGTTCCTCCCCCGTAAGGGGCACGTGATCGGAGCGATGGTGGAGGTAACCTTCAGCAGGTCAGTGCCGACGTAGCCTCTCAACACGGCGAAAGGGAGGTTCGAGGCGCCAGCGACGTAGCGGTTCGCCATGCCCGCGTGGGAATGCTCCTCTATCTCAAGGGGTTCGGGCCAGCCGTGCTCGATGGCGTCCCGAAAGCGGTGGAGGGAGCCGACGC
>DASQWQ010000101.1:0-8527 GCA_035640175.1 Rubrobacter sp.
GTGCGGATGGCCAAGCTCGCTGATTACGGGCCTGTGCGGGGGACGTTTGCGATCCGGCCCTACGGGTTCGAGATCTGGGAGCGTGTCCAGCGCGACCTTGACGACCGCTTCAAGGCGACGGGGCACAGGAACGCCTACTTCCCGCTGCTCATCCCCGAGAGCTACCTCAAGAAGGAGGCCGAGCACGTCGAGGGCTTCGACCCCGAGCTCGCGTGGGTAACCATAGGGGGCAGAGAAGTGCTGGAGGAGCGACTCGCGATCCGTCCTACCTCAGAGAGTATCATCTGTGACTTCTACAAGAACTGGATCCAGAGCTACAGGGACCTGCCCATCCTCATAAACCAGTGGTGTAACGTCCTGCGCTGGGAGAAGGTCACCCGCCCGTTCCTGCGGACCGCGGAGTTCCTCTGGCAGGAGGGCCACACCGTCCACGCGACAGCGGAGGAGGCGCGCGAGGAGACCTTGCGGATGCTCGGCGTGTACCGCGACTGCTTCTACGAGGCCATGGCTATTCCCGTGCTCACAGGCGCCAAGAGCCCATCCGAGCGCTTTGCCGGGGCCGTCGAGACCTACACGTGCGAGGGTTTGATGGGTGACGGGCGTGCCCTGCAGGCTGCGACCAGCCACGACCTCGGGCAGAACTTCGCCCGCGCCTTCGACATCACCTTCCTCGACGAGAACCAGGATAGGGTTCATCCCTACCAGACCTCGTGGGGGTTTTCGACGCGGACGATAGGAGGTTTGATCCTGGTCCATGGCGACGACAGAGGCCTCAGGTTGCCGCCGAGGATCGCCCCGACTCAGGCTGTCATCGTGCCGATCTGGCGCGGCAAGAACAAGGACGAGGTGCGCCGTGAGGCCGAGTCTCTGTACACAGAACTGAAAGACTCTGGCATCCGGATGGAGGTCGACCTCGACGAAGAGCACTCGCCAGGTTGGAAGTTCAACGAGCACGAGCTCAGGGGCGTGCCCGTGCGGGTGGAACTCGGACCCAGGGACATCGAGAAGGGGCAGGCCGTCCTCGTCCGGCGCGATACAGGGGAGAAGGTGTTCGCAGGCAGGAAGGAGTTGCCCGACCGGCTGAAGACTGTGATAGGCGAGATCCAGGATAACATGCTGCGTCAGGCGACGGAGTTCCGCGATGCGAACACCCGCAGGGCCGAAAGCTACGAGGAGTTCAGGGAGATCATCGCCAGAGAGCGCGGTTTTGTTATCGCCCCCTGGGACGGTATGGCGGAGACGGAGCAGAAGATCAAGGAAGACACCAGGGCCACGATCCGGCTCCTGCCCTTCGAGCGGGAGGAGGGGAAGGACCTCGTCTCGGGAAGGCCAGGCCGTACCGCCGTCTTCGCCCGGGCTTACTGAGGTCGGTGCCTGTTCCGCTCGCCGATACGTTGACTCCAGGATCGCGAGCGGTTAGCATTTGCGCGTAAAGTAACTTAGCGTGGGCGCCTGGCTCCAACGCGCCCGCCTGGAGGGGGTCTCCTTGCGGTCTTCCGTGCTACGCGCTGTGAGATGGTGTCTGTCGTCTGTCAGAGACAGAGGTGGCTGGCGAGCACCTCTTGGGCTTCTCGCGCTGGTGCCTGTCCTGCTCCTGCTGGCGGGAGATCATGTAGCCGTGGAGGCCGACGAGTACTCCGCGTACTCGGATCCCAAGAAGCCTGCCATCGCTGTCATTCTCTCCGAGCAGCAGAACATCGATCAGTTCGAGGAGCATTTCGGTCTCAGCGACGGGCAGGTCGACGACGTCCTCGCCGCGACCCGCCGCGAGAACCGGTTCCTGGCACAGGAGTTTGGTGAGAGCCAGCACGTGCTCGCCGCGAACAAAGATCTCCCCAAAAAAGAGATAGCGAAGAAGATCGCCGCCTCGGACTACGACGAGAAGGTCGCCGCGGCCGTAGCACGGACGAAGAAGAGAATCGAGGCCATCGTGCCCGAGGATCAGAGCGCCGACCTTGAGGGTTGGGTGGACGAGCAGTGGGACCAGGAGGTTCAGGCCGCTTCCACGGATGACTTCACGGCCTCCTCCGAAACCTACAAGGCCTCCAATCACAGCAACGGGATATGGTGCAAAGTCTTCGCCACGCAGTACACCGGGTACACCAAGCGCGAGGCCGCCCTGCCGCATCGCAACCTCAAGTTCGGCCGCCAGCCGAGGATTCACATCCGGCGGGTGCATGGCGGGCCCAGGGTGCGGACGAGGGTCAAAGAGGTCGGGCCCTGGAACACCTACGATAATTACTGGATGCGGGAGAAGGACCGCACGATGTTCAAACGCGTTCCGCGTTGCAAGCCAGAGGCTCAAGTCGCCTACTACCAGAACTTCAACAGGGGGAAGGACGAGTTCGGCAGGAAGGTTCTCAACCCTGCCGGAGTCGACGTGACGCCGGCCGTCGCCCGCGGCATGGGCCTGGAGGAATACCAGAATGCCTGGGTCCACGTAGGCTTTCGTTGGGTCCACCGGTAGGAAGGGGTCCGTACCTTTTGCCACAAGGCGCGACTTGCTTGACGGGACGCACCCTGGTGTTTTAGCATCAACGCCTAGCGCGAACTCGCATCGAGAGCGGTGGAGGGAACTGGCCCCGAGAAACCGCGGCAACCCACGGGGAGCTGTGAGCTACTCCCGCAAGGTGCCAAGTCCAGCAGAACGGTCATTACCGTTCTGGAAGATGTGGGGAGAGGTGGGCAGCCTCTTCTACGAGCGGGTTGCGCGAGAGGCGTAGAACCCGATCACAGAAGGAGGTCGCATTACTACCGAGTATGACACTAGACCAGGGGGCCGGCGCTAGCCACGCCCCGGCCCAACGAGCCTACCGCATAGGCTCTTTTGAGCCCGAACTCGGCGGACGTCTGCGGGCGGCCACCCTGTCCTACGAGACCTGGGGCGAGCTCAACGACGCCGCCGACAATGGCGTCCTGCTCGTCCACGCCCTGACAGGAGACTCGCACGCCGCAGGAGGCCCCTCCGAGGGGCACAGACGCGCCGGTTGGTGGAACCCGATGGTCGGGCCAGGGCTCGCCGTAGACACCGAAAAGTACTTCGTCGTCTGCTCGAACGTCATAGGAGGCTGCACGGGCAGCACCGGTCCGGCCTCAACCGAACCAGGCACGCGGCGACCCTATGGGATGCGCTTTCCCGTTGTCACGATCAGGGACATGGTCAGGGCGCAGAGGCGGTTGCTCGACGCCCTGGGCGTGCGAAGGCTGGCCCTCGTCGCTGGTGGTTCCATTGGTGGGCAGCAGGCGCTCGAGTGGGCCGTAGAGTTCCCCGACTTCGTGGAGAAGGCCATACCCGTGGCCGCCACGGGGACGCTCGGGCCGCAGGGGGTCGGGATGAGCGAGATCGGACGCCGCGCCATCATGGCCGACCCTGATTGGCAAGACGGCGACTACTACGGCACGGGAAGTAGGCCCGACAGGGGGCTGGCCATCGCCAGGATGGCGGGGATGATGACCTACCAGAGCGCCGCGGGACAGTGGGAGAGGTTCGGCCGGAGGCCCGCCGGACGTCCCGCGTTGCACCCCGAGTTCGGTGGGAGGTTCGAGATCGAGAGTTACCTGCACTACCAGGGAAGGGAGCTCACAAGCCGTTTCGACGCCAACTCCTACCTCTACCTCTCAAGGGCGATGGACCTCTACGACGTGGCGAGCGGCTACGAATCCGAGGAAGAGGCCTACTCGCGTATCGAGGCCGAGGTGCTCTTCGTTGGGATAACGAGCGACTGGCTCTTCCCCGCCGCCGAAGTACGAGGCGCCGCCGAGAGGGCGAAGGAGGCCGGCGCACAGGCACACTACGCCGAGATAGATACACTTAGTGGCCACGACGCTTTCTTGAAGGACTGGAAAGAACTCGCGGAAGCGATACAACCGTTCATAACCAGAACCTGAAACCTCTAAAGAAGGGAGCGACAATGACCGATACAGCAGACCAGAAGATCCAAGAGCGCGACTACGGGTTCGACACCCTGGCTTTGCACGCCGGGCAGGAGGTCGACTCGGCCACGACGGCGCGGGCCGTACCCATCTACCAGTCGACCTCCTACGTCTTCCACGATACCGATCACGCGGCGAACCTCTTCTCGCTCTCCGAAGAGGGCAACATCTACACTAGGATCATGAACCCCACGACCGACGTCTTCGAGAAGCGGGTCGCTGCGCTGGAGAAGGGCGTAGGCGCCCTCGGGACGGCCTCGGGCCAGGCGGCCCAGGGGCTTGCGATCCTGAACATCATGGGGGCGGGTGATGAGATCGTCTCCGCAGCAGAGCTCTACGGCGGTACCTACAACCAGTTCCACTACACGCTGCCCAAGGTTGGTATCGACGTGAAGTTCGCAGACTCGACGAACCTCGACGCTCTGCGCGCGGCGATCACAGAGAGGACGAAGGCCGTGTATGCCGAGACCGTAGGGAACCCCGCGCTCAACACCCTTGACATCGAGGGGGCTGCGGCGGTGGCGCACGACGCCGGCGTTCCGCTTATTATCGACAACACCCTGCCCTCGCCCTACCTGGTCAACCCTCTGGAGCACGGGGCGGACATCGTCGTTCACTCTGCGACCAAGTTCATCGGCGGGCACGGCACGTCCATCGGCGGTGTCATAGTGGACGGCGGCAGGTTTCCCTGGGACAACGGAAAGTTCCCCGGGTTCACCGAACCAGATCCCTCCTACCACGGGCTGGAGATCTACCCCACGCTCGGCGAGCTTTCGTTTGTCTTGAAGGCCCGCGTCCAGATGCTCAGGGACTGGGGGCCAGCCCTCAGCCCGTTCAACAGCTTCCTCTTCCTGCAGGGCCTCGAGACGCTGCCCTTGAGGATGGAGCGCCACTCGACGAACGCGCAGGCCGTCGCCGAGTTCCTGCAGGGCCATCCCAAGGTCAACTGGGTCAACTACCCAGGCCTCGAAGACCATCCTTCGCACGAGCTGGCCGCGAAGTACCACAGGGGCGGGCTGTACGGTGCGATCCTCGGTTTCGGCATCGACGGCGGCCTCGAAGCAGGCAAGCGCTTTATAGACGGGCTCGAGCTGCACAGCCTGCTGGCGAACGTCGGCGACGCGAAGAGCCTCGTCATACATCCGGCTTCCACGACCCACTCGCAGCTCTCGATCGACGAGCAGAAGTCCACCGGCGTCACGGACGACTACGTCAGGCTCTCCGTCGGCCTCGAGTCCATCGACGACATACTGTACGACCTCGACAGAGCGCTGAACGGAGCGTGAGCCCTTTGGAGAGACCTCTGGTCATAAAGTTCGGTGGCACTTCGGTGGGAGGCGGCGCGCAGTTCGTTCGCGCCGCCCGCATCGCCGCCGAGGCTGCCAGGGATAACCCTGTGGCCGTTGTCGTCTCTGCGATGAGTGGCACGACAGACACACTGCTCGGCTACGCCGGGATGAGCTCGGGTTGGGTAAGGCGGACCCTGAAGGACGAGACGCACGGGTCCTCCATAGCGGAGCTCCGCCGCATGCTGGCCGAGCGGCACCTGCACGCCGCCCGCGAGGCCGTGGTCGCCGAGCATCTGCCAGGGGTAGAAGGGCGCGTAATCGACCTGCTCGGCGAACTCGAAGAGATCATCGGGGCTCCTTCCGACAACATGAAGGCGCGCCGGGATGAGATCGCGGTCTACGGAGAGCGCCTGTCAGCGGAGATCCTGGCAGGGGCGATCAGCAGCCAGGGTGCGCCCGCCGGGGTCGTCGGCCCCGACCCCATAGCCACAGACACGCGCTTCGGGGAGGCCGAGGTGGACCCCGCGGCCACGCGCGAGCGCTCGGCGCGCTACGTCTCACCGCTGCTGGAGGGAGGGCTTGTCGCGGTGGTGCCAGGCTACGTAGGACGCTCGCCAGGGGGGCTGCCTACGACGCTGGGCAGGGGGGGCTCGGATCTCTCGGCGACGGTATTGGGGAGGGCACTCGACTCTGATGAGGTCTGGATCATGTCCGACGTTGACGGCGTTCTGGACGCCGACCCGCGACTGGTCCCCGACGCCTCCTTGATGCCGCGCCTCTCTTACAGGGAGGCCGGCATCTTCGCCGGCCTCGGCGCGAAGGTCCTGCATCCAAGGACCATGGAGCCTGCCTCCGAGGCCGGCATCGAAGTCTTTGTCCGCAACACGTTCGCGCCAGACGGCGCGGGCACCCTCGTTACGGGCTTCGATCCTGGGGCCGGCGTCCGCTGCGTGGCGCTAAGGCAGAACGTGGCCATGGAGATCCCGTGTACGGACGGCAGCGAGGGACGGGCTGCTATGGTAGTCTGCATCGGCTCGCCGGACGACGATGATCTCGAGCGCGGCCGGCGTTGCCTGCGTGAGGCGGGCATCCCCGTAGATTACTTCGGTATTGCGGCCGCCGGGCTCGTGTTCGTCGTGTCCGCCGACGAGGGCCTCCAGGCACTGCGCGCGCTGCACGCTGGCCTGATCCCACCCGCAAGAGACGTCGCTGACGAAGCGGTAGCGTGAGGCGGCTGGAGATAGTCCAGCTAGGCCTCGGGCACGTTGGCCGGGCGGTCGCCCAGATCGTCCTGGAAGAGCGCAAACGCTGGCTCGAACGCCGCGGTATCGAGGTGAGGTATCGCGCCGTCTCGGACACGTCCGGTGCGCTGGTCGGAGAGGAGTTGCTCCCGCAGGCGCTACGTCTCAAGGAGGGAGGCGGCAGGCTCGCCGAGCTAGGCGTCGAGCCGCTGGAAGGCGTGCTCGGCTCGGAGCCCGAGCCCGGCTTCACGCGGGTAGTCGTGGACGTGGCCATGCACGGCGGCACCTTCGACCTCGATGTGCTCGGCATAAAGGGCGGAGCTTATCTCGTGCTCTCCAACAAAGGACCGCTCTCGGGCAGCACGGCCCAGTACCGCCAGCTCATGCGCGTGATCCCAGACCGTCTCCGGTACGAGGCTACGGTAGGTGCTGGTATGCCCATAATCTCGACCATGGGAGGCTTGCTGGAGACGGGGGACGAGATACTGGAGATACAGGCAAGCCCGAGCGGCACCCTTGGCTTCATCATGAGCGCGGTCGAAGGCGGCCGATCCTTCTCCGAAGCGGTGAGGGAGGCGGTCGATCTCCACTACGCCGAGCCCGATCCAAGGGACGACCTCTCGGGACTCGACGTGGCCCGCAAAGCCATCATCCTGGCGCGCATGATGGGAAGGGAGATCGAACCATGTGAGATCCCCTACGAGTCACTGGTCCCGGAAGGCCTGGAAGACGTCCCGCTGACGGAATTCATGGAGCGACTCCCCGAACAAGATGAGGCTTTCGCCGCACGCCTTCTTGCTGTCGAAAAACACCACATGCTCCGCTACCTGGTCTGTATCCCGGAGCATGGGCCTGTCACGGTCGGGCTGCAGGATACGCCCGTGGAGAGCCCATTCGGACCCATAAGCGGCCCCGAGAACGTTTTCGACTTCCGCACGCGCCGTTACTCGGATGTTACCCTCACCGTGCGCGGGCCAGGTGCGGGCCCGCAACGCACGGCCAGCGGCGTGGTCTGGGACCTGCTGGACATCGTACACAAGGCTTTGTAGGTGTCAGGTAGTTTGTTGTGGAGGATTTTATGGGTGATGGGTATACGGTAGCGGTAGTCGGGGCTGGGCTCGTTGGGGACAGGCTCGTCGCCGAGCTTAGGCGCAGGGACTTCCCGCTGAAAGAGCTCCGTATCCTGGCCAGGAGCGCCCGGACCGCGGTCCTCGCGGGACAGACGTTCGAGGTCAGCGTGGCCGAGCCGGAGGCCTTCGAGGGAGTGGACATCGCCTTCTTCGCCGGTACAGAAGGTGAGAAGGGGGCCGCCGTCCAGCTCGCCGATGAGGCGATCTCGCGCGGCGCCGTCGTTATCGACAACGGCAGCGACTTCAGACTAGATCCGAAGGTACCCCTCGTCGTCCCCGAGGTGAATGTGGGTGCGCTCGAGGGTCACGAAGGCCTCATCGCCAACGCCAACTGCTCCACCACCCAGATGGTCGTCACGCTCGCGCCGCTCGCGCGCGAGTTCGGCCTGAAGAAGGTGGTGGTCTCCACGTATCAGGCGGTCTCAGGCGCGGGACGCAGTGGCGTCGAGGCGTTGGAGAACGGTAGGGAGGATGCGTTCGCAAGGCCCATAGTCGGGAACGCCATACCCCAGATCGGGGGCCTCGGCGACCACGGATACACCACCGAGGAGACCAAGATGAGGGAGGAGACCCGCAAGATCCTCTCTCTACCCGACCTTCCCGTCTACGCGACCGCCGTCAGGATTCCGGTCCACACGGGCCACGCCGAGAGCGTCTACGTCGAGACGGAGCGCGTAGCGACGCTTGCAGGGGTACTCGAAGCACTAGGGGCTGCGCCAGGGGTCGGTCTCTCTGACGACCCATCGGAGTTCCCGACGCCGCTCGAGGTCGCCGGTGAGGGTGGGACCTACGTCGGGCGGGTACGTGTGGAGAGGCGTGGGGAACTCAGATGGGTCGTCAGGGAGACCGACGCCGGGCGCAGCCCCCAGCGTTTCGAGCACCTCCGGGAGCGTCGCTTCGCGCTCCGTCTCGACGTAGACGCTCTCGGCGTGGC
>DASQWQ010000102.1:0-2173 GCA_035640175.1 Rubrobacter sp.
GTTCTCGCTCAGGATTATTCCCTCGACGACCTCCTGGGCGAGAACCTTGAAGCGCTCTTCGCTCTGTCTGAGCTCCTCCTCGGTCCGCTTCTGCTCGGTGATGTCGTACTGGACGCCGAGCCAGTACAAAGAGTTGCCTTCCTCGTCCCTGACGAGCGTCGCCTCGTCGTGTACCCATACCACCCGTCCGCCGCAGGCGATCTGACGGTACTCGATCCTGTAAGGCTCGCCGGTCTCGTCGATCCTCAGCTCTTCGGCGAGCACCCTCTCTCTGTCATCGGGATGCAGCACCCTGAGCCAGTGCTCTTCGTCGAGTATCTCCTTCTCGGGAGGATAACCGAGCATAGCCTCGTACTGGGGACTCATGTACGTTATGGCCTTCGGGGTGTCGGAGTCGATGGGTTCCTGCACGTAAGTGACGGCCGGTATCTGCTCTACGAGGTGCCTGAAGCGGTCCTCGCTCCGGCCCAACGCCTTCTCCGCCCTCTCGCGCTCCCGCCTCACCTCTGCCTCCCTGAGCTCACGCTCGATGGCGGGGCACAGCCTCCTCATGTTCTCCTTGGTCAGGTAGTCGTTGGCCCCCGCCTTCATGATCTCCACCGCCGCGTCCTCCCCTATCTTGCCCGGAACGACGATGAAAGGGACGTCGTGACCAAGCTCCCGTAGTAGCCTCAGGGCGTCGGGCGCCCTGAAGCGTGACATATAGTAGTCGGAGATCACAACCTGGAAAAGCTCGTCCCTGGCGTCTGCCGAACGTAGTGCCTTCTCCATGTCTTTTGGGGTACAAACCCTGCGCGAGAGGGGCTGTTATCCGCCGCGCCTTAGCTCCCGTAGGAGAAGCATCGCGTCGTTCTCGGAGTCCTCGACGAGCAGCACGCGCAGGGTCTCTGTCACCGGCGCCCTCTTCGCGCCGGCCTCACGCAACTTCGGCCTTGTTCGCAGGGACCGCGCGGTCCCCGATACCCCGGCCTCCTAGTGTAAAGTAGAACGTGGCCCCCTCACCCACCGTTCCCTCCGCCCAGACCCTGCCGCCGTGCCTGTGGACGATTCGCGCTACCGTCGCCAGACCTATCCCCGTCCCCTCGAACTCATCCTGCCCGTGCAGCCTCTGGAAGGCTCCGAACAGCTTGTCTGCGTACATCTGGTCGAAGCCGGCCCCGTTGTCCCGCACGTAGTAAACGGGGGGCAGGAGACCTGAACCAGGTTCCCTGTCGGCGCCGAACTCTATGCGCGCCGCTTGTTCCCTGGCGGTGAACTTCCACGCGTTGCCGAGCAGGTTCTCGAGCGCCACATTGAGCAGGCTCGCGTCTCCCCAGGCCATGATGTCCTCCCCGGCCAGGAACTCGACCTCCCGTCCTTGCTGCGACGCCCTCAGTTCCTCGATTATCCCCGTGGCGAGGCGGGCCAGGTCCACGGGTTCCCTGCGCAGGGGCCTGCGTCCAACCCTCGAGAGCTCGAGCAGGTCGTCTATAAGGGTGGCCATGTGCCTGCTCGCCACCCTTACTCGACCGAGGTAGTCCATTCCCTCGTCGTCGAGCGCGTGCTCGTAGTCCTCTTGCAATATCTGGGAGAAGCCGTCTATGGCCCTCAAGGGGGCCCTCAGGTCGTGGGAGACCGAATAAGAGAACGCCTCCAACTCCCTGTTGGTCCCTTCCAGTTCCCTGTTGGCGTCCTCGAGGTCCTTGCTCGCGCGCTCGGCCAGGATGCGGCTGCGCACGAGCATCCAAGAGATGCCGAAGAGCAAGACGCTGGCTCCTATGCCGCTTGCGAGCACGAAGGCCGGCAGGTTGCTCTCGGCACCATTCTTGAATCCTGGCAACGTGGCAAAGTACAGGCTCCACTCGCGCCCAGCCACCCCGAAGCGGCTCTTCTCAGAGAAGAGCGGATCATACCCTTCCTCTCCGGCGCGCTCCACCCCGTCTTCGTCGTAGAGGAGCGAACTCGACTCGACGTCGGCACCGTCATAAACCTCGAAGTCTATGGCTGGGTCGAAGCCGCTCCCGAACACGTCGTCGAGCAGCCCATCCCGCCTGAAATACCCGACGACGAACCCTCTGAGGGCGCGCCGTCGCCCGGCGACACTCTCCACCGGCTCCCCCTCGGCGTAGACTGGAAGGTACACGGCGAAGCCGGGACTGAGGGCGAGGTCAGCGCTCGAGTTCGCGGTTGGCCC
>DASQWQ010000103.1:0-5316 GCA_035640175.1 Rubrobacter sp.
CCCCAACGCCAGGAGGCCGACGATTGGGTAGAGGAGGATGCCTGAAGGAACCAGCGATACGAGGATGAGGTTCGGGGAGACGAGGGCGAGTCCGCCGACGAGGAGTTTGCTCTCCCCGAAGCGCGGCTGGAGGCGACCGATCAGGAATCCCTGCGTGACGACGGCGCACACCCCTACGAAAGCGAAGAAGAAGGCGTTTGACGTGGCGCCCCACCCGAACCTGGCGTGGCTGAAGAGCGGGAAGTTGTTCACGAGCCCGGCGAGTGCGAGGTTGAGCAGCAGCACTGCCGCGAGCAAGGCCCGAACATGTCTCATCTTCAGTATGCGGGCCAGCTGTGAGAGGGGATCGAGACGCAAGAGGGGGATTCTCTTGCGCAGGTGGGGCGCATGGGATTCAGGGAGGGTCAGGTAGCCGAAGATGAAGTTGATGAGGGCCAGGGTTGAGGCGAAAGGGCTGGTGCGCTCAATGAGTGGAGGCTGAGGAGGCCGCCGATGGCCGGTCCTGCCATGAGCCCGAGCCCGAAAGCCGCCCCGATCAGGCCTAGTCCCCGCGCCCTGTCGTCTTTCGATGTGCTGTCAGCTATGTAGGCCTGGGCGGTCGCCAGCGTGCCGCTCGCGGCTCCGGCCAGGACGACGGCGAGGACGAGAGAGGCGAGCGTCTGGGCGAGGCCGAGCAGCAGGTAGGCGAGTGAGGTCCCGAGCAGGCAAAACAGGAGGACAGGGCGTCTCCCATGGCGGTCCGACAGCCCGCCGAGGAAAGGACCACCTGCGAACTGCATCGCGGCGTAGAGGGAACCGAGCAGGCCGACGAGCACTGCGCCGGAAGCGTATAGGCCTGCGTAGAAAGGCAGCAAGGGGACCACGATGCCGTAACCGATCATGTCTACGAACACCGTGACGAACAGAAACACGAGCGGCGAGCGGCGACGCCACGCATCCGACGTCACGCCGCCTCTCTGTTCTCTATCAGCCGCCGCGACTCCTCGATCACCGCGTCGCCGACGGCTCCCGGTTCGGCATAGATGGGGCGTCCGAAATCTACCCTGGCGTCCACGTTGCGCAGGGCCGGGACGAGCACCTGGAGCGTGGCGGCGAGCCACTCGCGGTCGCGCCTGCGGCGGCGCAGGTGGATCAGGGGGTTGCGCAGGGCCGAAGGTGAGATCACACCGCTGACCACGACGGGGACGACCGCGAGCCCTGGTGTGAGGCGTGCGAAGAGGTCGGCACTCGAGGACCAGTGATCCAAGGCTTCGACGGCGCCGGGCAAGACCGCAGGATCTGGCTCGATCCTGCCCCCTGGAAACGTGAGTACGGTACCGCCGCCCCGCAGGTGCCTGGCCGCCGCCCGCACGATCCCCGAGCGTCCTGCGGAGGTCTCCCTGACGGTCAGAAGGTGACGTGAAGTATTCGGGAGGGCTTCGAGGAAGGGACGTTCGGCGGCGATAACACGCAGGTCGTCCCTCGGCGTCGCCGCGAAGAGGGCGACGGCGTCTGCGAGGCCAGGATGGTTGGAGACTAGGAGCAGCGGTCCGCCGCGCGGTACATTCTCCTGACCCTCGATGCTGGTGTTGCGGGAAAGCCTTTTCAGCGCCCAGGCCCCTCCCGTCCCGAGGCCAGACTCGCCGACAATTCTGTCGTAGGTCAGGATCTGGCGCGCCAGACGCCGGGCTGGTATGCGCGAGATAGACTCCATTACCGCGCGCCCGTGGCTTACCTCGCCCAGACCAAAGGCGGAGATAAGGTCGTCCACACACAGCTGCGTGAGACGTTCGAGATGATCGTCGCTCCCCGAAGAAGCGTGGAGCTCCTCGGTTGCGGTCGGCCATTGGGAGACGCTATCCATAGCGCTTCCCCGTGACTTTGTATATACCGTCGACGCCGGGTAAGGCGGTATCCGTGAGCCTTGTGGTCACCACGTGTGCCACCCTTTCGCTTGCCCCAAACTATGATCGGGGCGCCTTCACCTCATCTGTTAGTACGCACGAGCCGCTGGTGCGGTTCGGGTACCGCTGTGAGGATACCCTATGGTTTGCGCGCCTAACTTCCCGGTTCGGTTTCGCGGCGGCGCAGGATCTCGACGGCCGAGCCAGCGAGTACCGTGTCGGCGAGCCTTACGTGAGGCTTGGCCACCTTGACCTTTACGGCTTCGACCGCGGGATGTTCGTCGAGCGTGCCTGCGGCGATCCTCTCTGCCAGGGTCTCGGTAAGTTGCACGGTAGGTCCCTCGACGATATCGCGCGCTATGCGGTGGACCTCGCCATAGTCCACGGTCTTCGTCAGGTCGTCGGAGGTCCCC
Organism: Rubrobacter sp.; assembly: GCA_035640175.1. Taxonomy (GTDB): domain Bacteria; phylum Actinomycetota; class Rubrobacteria; order Rubrobacterales; family Rubrobacteraceae; genus Rubrobacter_D. The sequence continues at coordinate 2,297 of DASQWQ010000103.1, forward strand.
GCGGGTCGCAGGTCGAGGCGCAGTTCGATGCTCACGACGAAGGGCTGGCCAAGCTCGTGCTCGGCCTGCAGGGTCCCGTGGCGGCCGTGGAAGACCATGTCCGCAAGAAGTATGCGATCCTCGCTCATCGCCTCTTTTCGCTCCCTTCCATCCGAATCAGTATGCCAGAACGTAAAGACCGGTATGCCAGGGATTAGTCTGAAAAGTCGGCTGTAGTAGAATCTCGGGCTACTCGACCACGACCTAGATCGGACACAAGGACCTTGCCTTCGATCCGACACGTTGCACGAGCCGGGCTACCAACATCCCACGGCGGCATCGGTATGTTCGTCTACGAGGCGCCGGACCGCAAGGAGCATGTAGCGCTAACCACCGGTTTCGAGCATGGAACCGCCGGCGAGAACGAGGCGATCCTGGTTCGATTGCACTCTGAATGCCTGACCGGAGACGTCTTCGGCTCGCGGCGCTGCGATTGCGGGGAGCAGCTCGAAGATAGCATGAGGCTACTGCGCGAGCAGGGGCGCGGCGTTCTCCTCTACTTGAGGCAGGAGGGACGCGACATCGGACTCGCGAACAAGATCTCCGCCTACGCGCTCCAGGAGGAGAAGCTGGGACACCTCTTCCCGGCTTCAATCTTGCACGGAGGGCTGCCGGACGAACGGACGGCCGATGGCCCGGCGAACGGGGTATCGTGATGGGAGAGCATCCTTCAGTCGGCGGAGAGGCCCCTACCCGACCTTCCGTCACCGTGAGCTACGCGCAGACACTCGACGGGCGCGTGGCGACCACGACGGGGGAATCAAAGTGGATCAGCTGCCCTGACTCCTTGCGCTTCGCCCACGAAATGCGCGCTTCTCACGAGGCCGTCCTCGTCGGCGCCGGAACGGTCTGCAAGGACGATCCTCGTCTGACAGTTCGCCACGTCCCAGGCACTAGCCCACTGCGCGTGGTCGTCGACAGCACCCTGCGCACACCTCCGGAGGCCGCCGTGCTCGCTGACGGCGCGGCCCCGGGAACGGTGCTAGCCGTTACGGATCGCGCTCCTGCAAACCACCGCGAGAAAGCCCTCTCTCTAGGCGCCACCGTCCTTGAGCTTCCTTCCGACCTCGACGGTCGTGTCGACCTCGCCGCCCTGTTGGGGGAGTTGGTAGCGTCAGGCATCGGGTCGGTGATGGTCGAGGGAGGGGCCACCTTGATCACAGGCTTCTTCAGGGCCGGGTTGGTCGATCGGCTCGCCGTGTGCGTCGCGCCCAAGATCCTGGGTAACGGTATAGACGCTATCGGCGACCTTGGTATCCGTGACCTGTCCCAGTCTCTCACCCTCGCCGACGCCGCGGTGGAACCTTACGGGGTGGACCTCGTTCTCAGCGGACGCATCGAATACCCTGGTGGCGTCCCAGATCGGGGATGAACTGAAGGCCAGGGCCCTGTGGTTTACCGCCCCACGCACGGCTACGCTCCGAGCGGAGACAGTCGAGCCTCCGGGACCCGGAGAGGTGCGCGTCAAGACCATCGCCTCGGCCGTGAGCGCGGGCACGGAGATGCTGGTCTACCGCGGGGAGGTTCCGCAGGATCTCCGATTGGACCTGCCCACCCTCGCGGGGAGCTACGGATTCCCGATCAAATACGGCTACGCCGCCGCAGGGCGTGTCCTCGATACAGGTACTGGCGTCGAACACCTATCTCCGGGAGATCCCGTCTTCGTCCACCATCCGCACCAGGAGGTCTTCGTCGTCCCCGCGCGGATGCCCGTACGACTCCCCGACGACCTCGACCCCGAACTTGGTGTTTTCGCCGCCAACCTCGAGACCGCGCTGAACATCGTCCACGATACACCCGTGCGACTCGGTGAGACGGCCCTGATCTTCGGCCAGGGCGTCGTCGGCCTCCTCGTGGCCCTGCTCTTGAAGCTGGCTGGCGCAGGACCCGTACTCGTAGTCGACCCTCTCGAGGAACGCCGCAAACTGGCGCTCGCCGCTGGCGCGGACGGCGCGTTTGCGCCCGGAGGGTTGGATGATCGTGTCACCCAGATCACGGACGGGCGGGGGGCTGACGTAGCGGTGGAGACCAGCGGCTCTGGGGCTGGCCTGCAGAGCGCGATAGATGCCGTGGCGACCGAGGGAACGGTCGTCGTGGCTTCGTGGTACGGCACCAAGCCCGTCACGCTCGCACTCGGGGAACATTTCCACAGGGGGAGGGTGAGACTCAGATCCTCGCAGGTCGGTCGTTCGAACCCTGAGCTTACGCCACGGTGGGACACCGACCGGCGTATGGACACGGTTCTCGGCCTGCTGAGTCGGCTCAAGTTGAGGGAGCTGATCTCGCACCGTATTCCGTTCGAAGAAGCCCCTGAGGCTTACATGCTCCTCGACGAGCGACCGGGAGAGGCGCTGCAGGTGATCTTTACTTACGAGGGACTCCGAGGAGGCCAGGATGTATGAGATCTACGTCGCTGCGAGGTTCGAGGCTGCGCACAGGCTCGTCGGGGACTTCGGTCCTGCGGCCAGAACGCACGGTCACACCTACAGGATGGAGGTGATCCTGCGCGGCCAGCATCTCGCAGACGACGGCACGCTCTACGACATCGGCGAACTGGGGCAGGCTGTAGAGGAGCTGGCCGGCTCCATGCACTACAGGGACCTGAACGAGGTCCCAGGTCTGGCTGATGTCAACACGACGGCCGAGGCGGTGGCTTCCTACTGTTGGGAGAAGCTGGCACAATCTCTCCGCGGCCGGGGGCTCGACTCGCTTACGGTGCGCATCTGGGAATCCCCCGAGGCCTACGCAGCCCGCGAAGACGCGCTGGCCTGACGGGGTCCTCCTGCGCGTCGCTTTCATCACGGTGGGGGACACGGGCCGCAAGACCGGCGGCTACCTGTACAACGCGCGTGTGATCTCCGGCATGCGCCAGAGGGGGTTCGAGATCGAAGAGGTCGTAGCCGGCGGACCATCGCCTGACGAGCAACGAGCAACCGCCGTAAGATTCGGCTCCACGTTCGACCCTTCGAGGTTCGACACCA
>DASQWQ010000104.1:0-42695 GCA_035640175.1 Rubrobacter sp.
CGCAGTATCACGACGACCACGAAGAGCGCGATGAACACGTCCAGAATGTTGAGGCCGTCGGGCTCCATCGACAGATTCTACCGCCGGTGCAAGCCCTTTACCGCTCCTGACCGCCCGTGCTCAAGCTCGTCGACCCGTCCTTATCCGGTGAGACGGCTTCCTGGCAAGAGCGTTACGACGAGGTCCAGTAGGAGAAATCGCGTTCGCGACTTCCCTGGCGATTTTGTGTATGGGCGGCCACCGGTATAATCTCTCTACCATGAATGCGGCGGAATTCTTACCTGATGTGCGGGCAGTCCTCGAAGAGAGGAACGAACCGTCTTACCGCATCCGCCAGATCTACAAAGCCCTCACCAGTTCGCTCGTGCGCGACTGGAGAGAGGCCACGAACCTGCCACGAGGATTGCAGTCGGCGCTCTCTGAAGAGGCTCCGGCGGCCGCCCTAGCACTGGAGCGCGTCTCCCAGGCTACCGACGGTACGAGAAAGTATCTGTTCCACACCCGCGACGGCCACGCCATAGAGACGGTCATGATCCCCGAGAAGGCCAGGCGCACGGTATGTATCTCTACGCAGGTCGGATGCCCGATGGGCTGCACGTTCTGCGCGACGGGGCTGCTTGGGATCAAGAGGAACCTGAAGGCGCGTGAGATCGCCGAGCAGGCCTTCGTCTGCGCCAGAGACCTCGCACCGGAGAGGGTGTCCAACGTCGTGGTCATGGGGATGGGCGAGCCGATGCTCAACTACAACGCGACGCTCGGGGCGCTCAGAGTTCTCAACGACCCCGAAGGCTTCGGCCTTGCTGCGAGGCATATTGCGGTCTCGACCAGTGGGTTGGTGGAGAAGATCCGGCGTTTCGCGGACGAGCCCGAGCAGTTTCACCTGGCGATCTCACTCCACACCCCCTTCGAGGAGGAGCGGCGTGAGATCATGCCAGTAGCAGCCCGCCATACCATCCCCGAGCTGATGGATGCGGCCCGCTATTTCGTATCGCGGACGCGCCGCAAGCTCTTCTTCGAGTACACCTTGCTCGCAGGCGTCAACGATCAGCCGCGCCACGTTGAGGCTCTGACGGACCTTCTCGACCACCCGCTGTACCACCTGAACCTGCTCCGCTTCAACTGGACGGATACAGGCTTCTCGGCCACCTCGAAAGCGGAGGCCAAGAGATTCCTCGGGCACGCCAGAGAGCTCGGCCTCTCGGCGACGCTTCGTCCCAGCCGGGGCCAGGACATAGATGCCGCCTGCGGCCAACTCGCCGCGAAGGACCTGCGCCGGCGTCCCGCCGTTCCCATGGCCTGACTCTTGAAGGGCGAACCCGCAGAGAGGCTAGATCCGCGGGCGATTACGCTGTGGAGAATCTCGGGTACTCTCAACATGCTGCCGCTTCTGGTTGGAGCCGGTTTCGCCGGCTGGGCGTTGTTGCGCTTTGGGGACGTGTCCTTTTTCTTCGGGGTTCTGCTCGCGCTCGCGGTCCTCGCGCTGGCCGGCGTGGTCGTCGGGGTGGTGCCGGAGCTGCGGTGGAGGAGGTGGCGCTACGAGATTCGGCCCGACGAGGTGGACCTGCAGCGTGGGATCTTCTGGATCAGCCGCACGCTCGTGCCGCTGGCCCGCATCCAGCACGTGGACACCAGGCAGGGACCACTGCAGCGCCGGTTCGGGCTCTCGACCGTGGTTCTTTACACCGCGGCTGGGCCGAACCAGATTCCCGAGCTCTCGACCCCCGTCGCCGAAAGAGCGCGGGACCGCATTGCCGAGCTGACCAGGGAGCACGATGAGCTCTGAGAAGCGTCTCCACCCTGTCGGTATGCTCGTCGGGGCCATAAAGACGCTCCGGCGCTGGGTCAGCGGGCTCGTCTTCCCCGGCTTAGTCCTCCTTGTGAGCCAGGGGTTCAGCCTGTGGACGGTGACACTTTTCCTGCTCGGCCTCCTCGTCGTGGCGGCGCTGGCGGCGCTCTGGGGTTTTCTATCCTGGCGGGCGACGACCTACACGGTCACCGGCAACTCCTTCCGGTTGCGCCAGGGCGTCTTCCAGAAGAACGAACGGACCATACCGCTGGAACACGTACAGTCGGTGGATAGCGTGCAGGGGATCATCCAGCGCGTCTTCGGCGTCGTCGAGGTGCGGATCGAGACGGCGGGTGGAGGTGGGAGCGAGCCGGACGCCTCGCTCGCTGCGCTGGACTGGGATGCGGCACAGACGCTGCGGCTTGAGATCGAAGGTTCTAAGAGGGAGAGGTCGGAAGAGACTACAGGTCCGACGATTCTCCGGCGGCTTTCGACGCGCGACTTGCTGCTCGCCGGGGCCACGAGCGGCCAGATCGGGGTAGCCTTCTCGGTGCTCGCCATCGGGTTTCAGTTTCTGGACAATTTCTTCCCGGAGGATTTCGCCCGGCGCCTGGTCGAGACTCTCTCGCCGAACTGGCTCATGGTGCTCCTGATCCTGGTGCCGGCTGGCGTGCTCCTGGCCTGGCTGCTTGCGATAGCCGGAGCCGTCCTCGCCTACTCTGGTTTCACGCTCTCCCGCGAGGGGGACTTCCTGTACATCAAGCGCGGTCTTCTGGAACGCCGCGAGGCGACCATACCGCTCTCCCGCATACAGGCCGTTCGCATCTCGGAGGGCCTCCTGCGCCAGCCTTTCGGCCTCGCTTCCCTGCGCGTGGAGAGCGCCGGTTACGGCGAGGACGCGGGGGTCTCGACCACGCTCTTTCCTCTTTTGCCCCGCGACGAAGTAGAGGAGCTCCTGGCCGTTGCGGCCCCCGAGTTCGCCGGCGCTCCGGCCATAGAACCGCTCCCGCGCCGTTCTCTACGGCGTTACGTATTCAGGGCCACCGTCCTGTACCTGATCATCGCCTTCGCTGCCGCGCTGGTCTCCTTCCTCGTCTTCCAGTCCGCTCTAGGCCTTCTCGGGCTGTTCCTGATACCATCCGCCGCCGCGTACGGATGGCTATGTTACCGGGACGCCGGTTGGGCATTCGAAGAGGACCGGCTGGTCGTGCGCCACCGGAGCCTGGGCCGCAAGACGGCCATCGCGCCGCGACTTCACCTGCAGTCGCGGGGGATGGTAAGCAGCCCCTTCCAGCGGCGTGTGCGGCTCGCTACCTTTCTGGCCGAGGTCGCCTCCGGATCGGGCGGATCAGTCCTTCGGGTCAAGGACCTCGACGGGGGAGCCGCCGAGACGCTGGTGGGTGATCTGGGACCGGGAGTCCGCCTCGAAGGTGCGTGAGGTTACGTACCCCCGGCGGCGCCTGCGATGGCGTCGGGCGCCGGCATCATGGGGGTGTTCACGCGCCTGATGGTGCTCTTGCTTTCTTCGTCTACTTCCAGCATCCAGACCTCGTCGACGAGGGCTGATTCCTGCACTTCGGCGACGTGGGAGATTATGAAGATCTGGCCGAACGAGCGCTTGAGTCGCTCGAGCGCGAGTAGCACGTTGTTGCGTCGCCCGGCGTCGAGACTCCCGAAGACCTCGTCGAGGACGAGGAAGCCCAGGGTGTTGCCGCCGCGGGAGGCCACGATCCTCGAGAGCGCCACCCTCGCGCAGAGGCTGGCCACGTCGGACTCGCCGCCCGAGAAGCGCTCGATGGAATAGGAGTCGTCGAAGCGGTCGAGTAGCTTCACCCGGTAGTTGTCGTCGAACTCCATCCGCTCGTAGCGGCCGTCTGTGAGCTCTCGCACCAGGTCGGACGCCTCGACCTCGAGCATCGGACGCGCCCTCGTCGTCAGGCTGCGGAAGAACTCGGTGAACAGACCGTCCATCTCGTCCATGCGCGAGGCGGCGGCAGCCTTCTCGTTGGCAAGCTTCCTATCGTCGTCGAGGCGCACCAGCTCGGCCCTGGTACGCTCGATGCGGTGGTCTGCGTCTTTCCACTCGCCCCCGAGTCCCTCCCGCGCGTCCCGCAACGTCGATAGCCGCTCCTCAGCCGCCGTCACGCGCTCCACGGAAGCCTCGTAGGCCGACTCGTCGAAGTCCAGGACGGAGATCTCATGCCGCAATTTTTCCGCCGTAGTCTCCGCTTTCTCTCCCAGTTCGCGGGCTGCCTGCAACACTTTCTCGACTTCAGGACGCCTCGCGAGGTGCCGCTCCAACTCCTCGATCCGGCCGAGCGTCCGCTCCAGCTGGGCCTTCTCTTCCCGCTTCACCCTATGCGCTTCGGCGTCGTAGGAGATCCCGGAGAGACCTTCGATCTCCTCGACAAGCTCCTCGGCGCGCTGTGCGAGTCTGGAGTGCTCGGTGGCGAGGCTCTTTATCTGCGGGCGGGCGTCGCGCAACTCCCTCAGACGGACGCAGCGGGTGCGGGATGCCTCGAGCTCGGCGTCGCCAGGGGCTTCAGTGCCTGTGATGCGGGTCTCGAGCTCCTTCAGGCCGGATCTGGCTTTTTCGAGCGCTTCGAGACGGGCGGTGACGCGGTCCTCGGCGCGGACCCTCATCTCGCGCAGTTCGCGCCAGCGGTTCAGGTTCGAGGTTACTCTCTCGAGCTTCTCGCCGGTCTTTTCTGCCGAGGCGGCTAGCTTTTCGGCCTCTTCGGTCTCACGGTCGGCGCGGCGACGGATCGCGGCCGCCTGCCTCTTTAGGGTGGCGGAGATCTCCGCCTGCTCCCCACTCTCGAACTCCCTGTGGCACGTGGGACAGTGCTCCTCTGCACCGCTGTCGATGGCCTCCCTGGCCTGGTCTACGTTCCTAGCCTCCCGCTCGTCGGCGTTGGCCCTTCCCCTGTGAAGCGCCGCGAGCTCCCGCAGCTTGTCCTCCTCTTCACGCAGCTCCCGCTCCGCCAGCTCCAGGTCCTCGCCGCCGGAGAGGTCTTCGAGATCCTCCGCGAGCCCGGCAGCTTCTTCCCGCGCCGTCTGATACGACTCGTCGGCCTCACGGACGGCCTCCGCGGAGACCTTATAGGCGTCGTGATCCTCCGCGAGCCCCCGTAGCTCCTCATGGCGGGCCTCCGCCTTCTCCAACTCTCTCGCGGCCTGTTCCAACACCGTGAGGGTCTCGGAGAGTAACTCCTCTCCGTCTAGATCGAAGAGCGCGTGAAAGTTGGGCAGGACCTCGTCCCTATCCCTGTCCAGCGCCTCTAGATCGTCCGAAACCTCGCCCTCTATGTCCGAGATGCGTCGCTGTGCCTGCAGGTACTCCTTGCGACCACGGTCGCGCTGCTCGGAGCGCCGCCGGTCCTCCTCTAGCTTCTCCAGCTCCGCCGCTACCTCCGGTAGCCTAGTGGTCTGGGGCTGCAGGCGGCCCAGTTCCTCCTCCGCGGCGGCGAGGTCGGCGAGGTCTTTCTCGGCCTCCGCGCGGCGGTCTTCGGCGCGGTGTCTGTCCGCCTCGGCCTCGCGCAGGTCGGACGTGAGGCGCGAGTGTTCGCGGTATGTACTCTCCAGGGCGGCGCGAGCCTGGCGGGAGGATTTGAGGTCCTCCTCGGCGGCATCGTGCTCCTCGGAGACCTTCTCCAGTTCGGTTTCGAGGCGGTTGCACTCCTTGCTGGCATTCTCCAGCTCGCTCTGCAGGGAGTCGAGGTCGGCTTCGGCGAGGCGGCCTTCGAGGAGCCGCGCTTCGGAGCGGAGGGTATTGCGGTCCTCGCGCAGGAAGGACTGGGCGGTCTCGACGCTGCTGATGCCAAGGAGCTTGGAGATCTTACGCACCCTGCTTATACCCTCGTCGTGGGCGAAGAAACGGAGCTCCTTCTGGCGGGCGTAGAACGTCGCCTCGAAGGCCGTACGGTCCATCCCGAGCAGGCTCTCCTCGACCCAGCGCGTCACCTCCGCCGTCCCGCTGACCAGGGTTCTGCCCTGAGCATCCAATGCCTCGGCGCTCGTCGAGCCGCTCTTGAGCCGCCGGCGCACGGTAAACGAGCCGCCGTCGGTCGCCAGGGTTACCTCCACGGTGGTCGGATCCTTTGTCGAGCCGCCGCTCCAGGGGATCGACTCGTTGGCGAAGCGCGGTCCGCCGCCGCGGGAGCCGAAAGAAGCCCACAGAATGCTCTCGAAGAGGGTCGACTTGCCAGCGCCGTTTGAGCCAACGATCCCGATCGCCCCCTCGGGGGGATAGAGTTCTACAGGATCCCTCAGTTGCTTGTAGTTCTCGATGAAGAGGCGTTCCAGGATCACGCGGCGCTCTCCGGCTCCTCGCTCGCCGCCCGCGTCAGGTAAGCACGCCCCTTCTCCAGAAACTCTTCTGCGAACCTGGTTTCCAGCTCGCCGCGCTCCCTGCGCTCAGCGACGAACGCCGCGAACTCCTCGCCCAGTGGTCCGAAGACGGCGGTCGAAGAACCGTTCCTCTCCAGATCCTCGGGCCGTTCCTCGGCGTGGACCTCCAGGGAGAAGTTCAGGCAGCGGCGCTGCAGATCTCGCAGCAGCTCGCGGTCCATGCCGCTCGCCACCCCGCGCCTCACGTCATAGGCCCTAAGGCGCACGATCGCCCCGTCGAGGTCAACCCCGGAGGTACGATCTCGCACCGCCTCCGTCAGCTCCGTGGCCTCCATGGCTCGGGCGGAGATCTTCTTCAGGTCCAGCATCGGACGCGCTTCTATCTCGACGTGCTCTACGCTCTTGAGTCCCTTGCTGTCGAACTCGACGATGGCGAAGCCAGGCCTCGAATCTACCTCCCCGAAACCGAAGCGCTCCGTCGCCCCTGCGTAGAAGGCGTTCGGCTTGTGCTCGTGGAACTCGTGGTAGTGGCCGAGAGCTATGTAGTCAAAGCCGCCCTCCAGCATCCCTGGCTGCAGATTCGCCTCGCCCATCTCGTGCTGGCGCGCCTCGAGGCCTGGCACCATCCCGTGTGTAACGAGTATGTTCACGTCAGCGTTGCGTGCCGGGGTAACGGCACCCGTGCCAAATACCGCTCCGTGCGGGACGAGCGTCACGCCCACGGTTGCCCCATCTACCTCGATGGGCTCGTAATCTACGTCGAAGCTGTGGGCGGAGATAGCGTTTACCAGGTTCGCGTACTCCAGAGCCGCGGTAGTAGAGCGGAGGCGCGGTGTCTCATGGTTGCCTGCTGCGACCAGGTAAGGGATATTCTGGCGTGTGATGCGGAAAGTCTGTTTCAGGAAGCCGATGATCACATGCGTCGCAGGGCGCACAGAATCGAAGACGTCGCCGGAGTGGACGACCAGGTCCACATCCCGCTCCAGGATGGCGTCCACAGCCCGCCCGTAAGCCTCCTGAACGTCCACCTCCCGCTGATTGCGGCTCGTCTCGGGATGGAGCTTCGCGTACCTGCTGTACCCTAGGTGCGTATCCGAGATGTGAGCGATCCTTACGATCTCATTCCTCCTCGCGGGTCACCTTATTCTACGCATCGCCGCGAGATTTTAGGAGAGCGCCAGGAAAGCCGCTTCCTCTCTCGCGTGAAAGCGCTCTACCGCTATAAAACGTCTCTGAGTAAATTGGCCGTCTCCGACGCCGAACAGTTGACCTGGCGAATCCAGACCACCTTCGGTGGCGCTCCCCATACAAGACTGCGCTGGTGGAAGTCAGCGTCTTTGGAGACGCTGGTGTACCCGTGCTCTGCAGCATAATTCCATACCTCGGTACCGCTCGCCGTGTCCATGTCCAGATCGTGCACGTGAGCGCATTCCGGGTATGCGTCGGACAGAAGACGAATAAGGCGTGGAGAGAGGTTATGATCGAAGAGCAGCCTCAAAGAGAGGGCTCTGCCACGAATCTGCGTTCGGAGTCTGCGGCAAAAGCCAGGCTGGCGCGGATATCGTCCGCCTCCAGATAGGGAAAGTCAGCCAAGATCTCCTCTTGCGACATACCGGAGGCAAGATAGCTAAGGATGTCATAAACGGTAATTCGCATTCCCGGATGCACGGCTTTCCGCCCCTCATGTCGGGATCTAGGGTAATGCGCTCACGATAACCCACGTCCGAAGTCTACGTTGCAAGAGGAGCCGGTTCAAGGGTCAAACACGCCTGCTCCACGAACTTCGCGTGCTTTGATTTGTTCTGACAGCGATTTGCAGAAGTATTGCCCTCCTAGGAATCGCGCATTGTGCTACAAACGTTCAGCCAAGAGCGAAAACAACTAGCTGACTAGCTTACTAGCTGAAGTGCTGACCAGCACGGGATGCAGAAGGGTCAACCCTTCTGCATCCCGCTGTGAGTGTGTGCGTCGCGTGGGTCGGCTGCACGCTACTTATGGATTACACGAAACCGCTCGCATACCAGCGGCATATCCACAGTCGGCTCTCTGCCAATGCCAGGCAGCGTGCGCGAGAAGTAGCGCCAGTGCGCATTCCGCCTGTACTCCAGCGAACGGTCCCCTCTCCTTCCTCGAAGGCGAACCGGGCCTCGACCTCGTCGTAGGGTTGTAACTTGACCTGCGTTGTCTCGACGATGCACAGAGGATCGCCGTTTCCGTCGAGGACGATGGTCTTCAGACCGACGCTCGGCAAAGGCTCCCTTTCGGCCTCGTAAGCCCGGAGCGCCGAGCAGGTCGCCGTCTTGATTCCGGCCACGATCAAAGCTCCAAGCTCGCCCGCCGCGGAGAATCGCCCCATCCTTCTGCCACGTACTGCTCATCAAGCACCGGCGAATCAGCCGGGTGCGTTCTCAGATAGCTCTGTCAGTATGTCTCGATGCGATTATCGTCCACCATCAGCTCCGATGAATCGCTGCGTACCCGAGACTTGCAAGACCTCGACCAGAGCTAATCCCTCATCCGATCCAGGCCAGAGAGTATTCTGGAGGCGTCGCGGCGGCCCGACCCGGTCCTCGCCGGACGCTTGAGGTTCCAGCGGAAGTTCTTGTATGGATCTGCTGCGCCGTGACCCGTGCGGTGGGCTGCCTGCACGGCATCGAGGGCCTCGTAGATTTGTTCCTCAGGAACGCCCTCTATATCGGTACGGATGTCGGCGATGACTGGAGGTTTGGTCGTGAGGTTGCGCATGACGGCGAGGACCGAAGACGCCGGGTCACCGCGCCGTTCGCCGAAGATATCGGTGCCTTGCTTGCCCATGAGGACGGGCGGGCGCGGAAAGCGGCCGAAGACGGGCACGGCGTAGTGGGCGTGCCTGAGAAGGAGTCGGCCCTTTTCCAGTTGGAGCAGTTCTTCCCTCGTCGTCCCCGAGAAGGAGCGGTAGCTGGAGTTGGTGAGCTCCTCGTCGCCGATACGGCCGTAGAGGCTCGTCGCAGCGTTCCCGATCACCTCGTCGTCCACCTTGCTCCTGAACTGCTGCGCCCCGAAGAGGGTGAGGTTGAGGTGCCGGCCACGGGCAGAGATGTCCACGAGGGTGCCCTTCAAGGACGACGTACGGGAGTTGCCGGACGGGGCGTACTTGTTTAGCTCGTCAACGAAGATTATGAGCTTGTCCACCCCGAGCCTGCCTGTCTCGGCGAGCTCCCAGATCTTCGATACAACGCCCGTCACGATGAGATCCTGGGGCACCCCGGTGAGCTGGGAGATGTCCACCACGCGCATCTCGTTGTCCTCGAACGGGCCATCCGCACGCGGCAGGCCGCCGTGCTCGACGCGTCCGTGCGCCAGGAGGCCTCCGCACTTGTTCGGGAGCACCTTGAAGCGGTTCTTGACCTTGGCGATGGTCATGTGGTTGTGGCCGTTCCAGGATGAGACGTTCTTGCCATCCTCACGGGCCACCTCGAAGTAGTCTTCGATCTCATCGAGCAACGCATAGAAGTCCGCCGTCGTCCTGACGCCCCTGTCACGTAGCTCCTCTATAAAGCCGCGGAACTTGTCGTCCATGTCTGATGGCTCGAAGACGTAGCCAGCGTAGGGCAGCACGTCACCTAGCTCCCAGATGATCGGGTAGACTCGGGAATCTTCTCCGCGCGCGTTCCTCAAAGTGTTCAGCTTGCGCGCGGGGATGCCCTCAGCGTGCACGATCCGCTCCCCTGACTCCATCCCGTAACGCAAAGGGGCGAAGATCCTGAGGTTATCGAAAGGCTTTATCTCTATTCCCAGAGACTCGTACATCTCCTTGTCCTCGCGTGGCAATCCCCGCTGATCGACCTTCGCGTAGCGCTCCGCGAGCTCGGGGTCGTCCTCCGCGCTTACCTCGACCGGTTTGTCCAGGAAAAGGAGGTCGGCGCCCTTCACGTTGAACATCAGCGCGGCGACTCTCTTGTCCTTGATGGTCTGGAACGTGCTCGCTATGGTAAAGAGGGCGTGGCTGGTCTTTGTCGAGAGCCCGCTCATGCCCGTGATATTGAGATGGCCCGCTTCGGGCCCGAGCAGGTACTCCTCGTCCACGTAGAGGGGTGTGCGCTGAGGACTCCCATTCTTCTCGTTGCCGTTCTCGTGCAGGAGCATCGGGATGCTGTAGCCCGAGAAGTCCTCGCTCCCGAGGGCGAACTCGATCGCCGCGTTCGTGGCGAAGAAGACGGGGCCGGTGCGCACGGGGCGCTTGGACTTCTTACGCTCGTCACGGTGCTTGGTGGCAAGAACTCGCGCCTTGAAGACCAGGATCTCCACCCGCTCGGAGAGCGCTTCGAGCGAAGGGTCGCCGTCGTAGGCGTAGAAGTCGTCGAGGAAGCTCTGGAGATCGGAATAGCGGCGCGGGTCGTCGAGGACGGCGACGGCAGTGGCGTCCTCGGACTCGGCGGCGACGATGTGGCCGATGTCCAGGTTCTGGGCAGCTTCGGTCTCCGCGGTCCAGAAGAAGAACTCGTGGGCGGTGGCCGGGCTCTCCTCGCTGGTAACGACCCGGCCTATTGGGCCAGAGGTCCGGTCCAGATAACTATCGTGCAGCATCTAGTTCCTCCCGTTCGATGCGAGTTGGCGCTCCAGCCGTGCGTAGGCCCTCTCCGGACCTTGCACCAGCGGCTTCAGGATCTTCTCAACGTACTGGATCGGGTAGATCATCGCCGGCCACCTCGGGTCGGGCTTCGCCAGGGGCGCCCGCTCGGCGAGGATCCAACGCGATATCTCGTCGACCTGCTCGGGTCCGGTGTCGCGCGGCGCTTCGACGCGCATGAGCGAGCCGAGGGCGTCGGCACCGCGCTGCGGAGGCCACATCCTGAGGTACCAGGAGGTGCGCCGCTCGCCCTGGTCGCGACGAAGCTGCCAGTCAGGGATGAAGCTCGTCGTCCGCATCCCAGGCCCCAGGTCGAGCAGCATCCCGATGTCCTTTCCCACGAACTCGGGACGGGCCACGCTCTTTATAAGGCCGACGGCACGCCTGTTCGATTCCCTGATGTCCTTGAGCTGTCCGTCAACCGCGATCCAGGCTTCGGAATCCTCGAGAACCCTGTCATCACCCTCCCACCGCCTGAGCAGTCCTCCCTCCAGCCGCTCCCTTAGCGACCTGACTCTTCCGCGCGCCCTCTCTCTCATACCTATATAGTCAGACGGGTCTGCCTCAGCTATATACTCCGCGGAGTCGAGGATGAGGTGGGGGGAGGAGGGGACCTCCTCAGGGTCGAGTTCGGAGAATCCCGCCGCGAGAAGCAGTTCCCAGAAGGCATCGACGCCCGCGTCGCCGGTGTTGCGGGGTAGGATCACGGCCTGCACCACTACAGGCGGGCTCTCCAGCGGCATCCGCGAGAACCGCTTCCCGCACCGGTTAACGATCGTGGCAGCCACCGTGGATACGATCACAGGGGACATACCTATTCGCCCGATCTCACGCGAGCTCTGCACCCCATCCAGAAAGTAGCATAGCCGCGAGATGCCTTCGTAACCACCGAGGTCCCTGGATCCCACCGGGGACTCCAGGTGGTGCGGACGCCCGGTCGGGAACGGCTCGTCTTCCTCAGGGAGACGACGGTCGAACTGCTGGGCCTCCAGATCGCATGAACCCGCTCCTGCGGTTACGTGGATGCCTTTGCGCCCAGCCCCTTCGATAGCCTGGCTGATTTTCGCTACAAAGTCGTTGACAGCGCTCCCCGCTTGCATACGTGGCAGTATACGCGGGCTCACCGCCGAAGACTATCCTTCTTCGTCAGGTTCGGGTACAGGAAGCTCGAACTGCCTTTCGGCGAGCCCGAGGGCCGCACTGAAGCTCCTGCGCTCCTCCGGTGTCTGCGTATAGGCGTCGCGGGCCATCTTGAGCACCTTCTTCGTCTCGCCTCGTTGCTCGGTGGCGTTGGGGATCTCCTTGGAGAACGCGTACGTGAGGTCGTCGCCACTTGCCGAGTAGAAGTGTATATAGATGGTCTTCTGGCGGCCGAGGCCAGTGAGGGCGGCGTCACCGCTGACCTGGGAGATGTTGAGGGCGGTGCTGGCAGAGAGCGGTTCGCCCTCCATCGGGTACACGCTGAGGGCGAGGCGGACGATGGGCCCGTAGAACGTCTTGTAGAACTCAAGTCGGCGCACAATGCGGGCAGGGCCGCGGACCGCTTCCACCTCACTCTCTCCGGTGGCGATGATTATGTGTCCTTGCGGGGGACGCATCGACTCGCGACCCTGCGTGGAGATCACCCGCGCCTGCACGCCTCTTTCCGCGACTGCCCCGGCGAGGCTCTTCCTGACGCGCTCGGGTAAGTCGAGGCCTTTGCCTTTCTCCTCCGTCAAAGGGTGTACCTCTCGAAGAAGTGGGCGAAGTAGTTTATGGCCTCGAAGTAGTCCTCCAGGCGGACCCACTCGTTCGGGGAGTGGAGCCGGCTCCCCGTGTTCGCCACGCTCCCGGTCATGATGGTCGGTATCCCGAGTTCGGTGACTAAGAGTGAGGTCGGCCCGCTCCCCCCGATGGTCGGGTACACGATGGCCTCGCCTTCGCCCAGATCCTGCCACGTCTGTATCGCGGTGTTGACGACGGGTGAGTCGACGGGCGTCTTCGCTGGCTCGACGCCGTGCAGGTCGACCACCTCGATATCCTCGAAGCCGCGCTCCCTGAGGTGGGCACGGATCAACTCCAGTACAGGCCCGGGGCTCTGGCCGGCGACGAGCCTGAAGTCCATCTTTACGAACGCCTCCGAAGGTACGATGGTCTTCGAGCCTGGACCGGTGTAGCCGGACTGTATGCCCGCGATGTTCGCGGTCGGGCGCAGCAGCATTTCCCGCAGCGCTTCCTGGCCGCTCAGCCCGCGGTCGAGCGACTCTACACTCCAGGACTCCCGCAGCGCGTCGTCGTCGAAGAGGATGCGGCTTATGGCTTCCAGGTCTTTCTCCGAGGGTTCTTCGGCGAGGGCGTCGAGGCCGTCCAGTGTGATCTCACCGTTCTCATCCTTGATGGTTCTCAGGGCTTGGATGAGGCGCCAGACAGGGTTCGGGGCTATGCCACCGTACATGCTGTGCAGGTCGTGGGAGGCGCCGCGGGCGCGCAGCTCCACGTAGGCCATCCCTTTGGTGCCGCAGAAGATCATGGGCCGCCCCGCCTCGTCTTTCATGGAGCCCTCCCAGAGGCAGGCGTCGGCGGAGAGGAGATCAGCGTTGGAGCGGACGAAGGGGGCCAGGTTGGGGCTGCCGATCTCTTCCTCGCCTTCGATGAGGAACTTGAGCCTGAAGGGTAGTGGGCCGAGCTCCCCTATATATAGACGCAACGCCTGTATGCGGGCGAGCACGTCCCCCTTATCGTCGGCGACGCCGCGGGCATAGAGGCCCCCGTCCCTGATCGTCGGCTCGAACGGGTCGCTCTCCCAGAGATCCAGGGGTTCGGGGGGCTGCACGTCGTAGTGGCCGTAGGAGAGAAGCGTCGATTCACCTGACCCGATCTCCGCGAAGACCACGGGGTGTCCTCCGGTCTCCAGGATGCTGGCCTCGGCACCGGCCTCCTCCAGCTTCCCCGCTACCCACTGCGCGCAGTTGCGGAAGTCTCCTTCCTCGTCCTCGCGGGCGGAGATAGAAGGCATCCGAAGGAACTCGTTCAACTCCCCGAGTAATTCTTCTCTCGAACCGTCCACGCGATCACGCAAATCCATCCGCCAGCCTCCTTTGTGACTGCGATGAGGTTAGCACTTTCGCGCCCGGCCTTCGCGTCCTCGCTTCGTGTCTTCTGGTGTGGTCCATCTGGGGGGTTGCTGATATATTGAGATCCGAGGTAGACCTGTGGAGAAGCGACCAGATCGCGACCTTGAGTCCCGCCGGGGAGGCCACCGCCCCGACAGGTGGGATTCTGAGAACTTCTTCGGCCTGGACGTAGAGAAGATGAGTCCGAAGGCCCAGGTCAGCGCGAGCCTCGCCGTGCTCATCCCTGTCGCTATCGGTCTGGTCACCCTGTTCACCCTGGTCCCTAACCTCTGGTGGCTGGTCTTCGTCTTCGGATGGACGATCTTCCCAGCCTTCGGCCTGCTGGTTAGGGGCGTCGCTGGACTGTCCGAAAGACCTGCGCAGCGCCCTGTGGCGAACGTAAAAGAGCGCGAGCTACTCGAGGCTCTACAGAGGAAGGGGGAGCTGACGCCTGCGCAGGCGGCTATGGAGACCTCGCTTACGGTAAACGAGGCGGACGAGATGCTCGAGGACCTGGCCGCAAAAGGTCACCTCGACGTCAGGGTACGCGGGGGAGGGTTGTTCTACGGGCTGTGGGAGACCAACTCCGAAGCCGTCAGGAGGAGGCTCGGGAACGAGTAGTCATGTTTCTGTCGCAACACGCTCATGGTATCATTTAGGACCCGGAAGGGGTTTTTCGGCGCGTGAGAACTGGAGTATAAGGTAAACACTGGTTCATGGGAGAACGTAGGATACCTGAGACGCTCGAGGAGGCTTACCGCCTGCGGGATACGGCCGACTCGTTGCAGGAGCGGGACTTTTATCAGGAGCAGGTCTACCACCTGAGGCGTGAGGAATACCGCTCGCGCGGTATAAGGACGGAGATCTCCTCTCGGCGCCGCGAGCGCCAGAGCGCCATTGAGTTCTCCCGCGAGATGTTCTTTCTGGAGGTTGCCGAGATCTCCCGTCACGGCCCAGGGGCCCGCGAGACCCGCGCCGCCCAGCACGAGGCCCGCAGGTACGCCACGCGCCTCGACACCCACGCCTTCCTGAAGCAGCTAGCTTCACCCCATTCAGGCGCCGTGGAGCTGTACAGGCGCAACTACCTGGAGCTACTCAGGATGGGCAAGTCGCCTTCCGAAGCTTACTATCTCTCGCGGGTTATCGGGCTCGCGGGGGAGGGAGAGTTCAGGCATGCCCTCGAGAGCGTGCGCGAGACTGGCTATCCGGCCCGTGGGGGCGTGGCCTACGCGGTGGAGCGGGCGGCGATTCAGATAAGGGACCTGCCCGGTGGCATGATCCTGATCCTTCTCACCTTCTTCGCCTCTCTGTTCGCCTTCGTGTGGGCTACCCAGACTTGGGATAAGGCGGAGGCGGGCACGATCTTCTTCGTCTCTTTGGGCCTTATCGCGGCCGGGGCGCTGATGTTGATCTCCGCGATCTTTATCGTTACCTTTATCAGGTCGATAAACAAGTAGCCTCTGTACCTCGGGGCGCGAACATCCTGCGGGGAGGCCCCGATCCACGCGCCGGTGCCCAGGTCCAAAACGCCTCAAGAGGTGCCAACAACCTACGGCGGGCGGCGGCAACGCCGCGAGCAGCAGCAGAAAGCCCAACGCAGACTCCAGCTCCGACGTCTCCTCGTGGCGCTGCCTATCCTGATCGGACCCCTCACAGGCCTGCTCTTTTTTGGGCTCTCGATGGAGAGAGAACCGGTAGCCCGCCTCGAAGTTCCCACGGTCGGGTCAGGCCCGGAGGTCCCCACCGCAGGATCGCAGACAGGCTCGAACCCTGATCCTCGGGCCGCCTCCGAGGCGGTCACAGGCACCACCCGCGTCGAGACGGAGCTCACCGAGGAGAAGACAAAGCCCCTGCGGAGCGAGCTCGGCCAGATAGCGCAAGCGTATCCCGCCACCTACGGGGTGGTGGTCCTTGACCCCTCCTCAGGCGAGAGGGTGGCGATGGACGCCGACCGGCGCTTCCTCGCGGCCAGCCTCAACAAGCTCCCCGTCCTGATGACGCTCTACAGGGCGGCCGCCAGCGGCGAGGTGGACCTCGACGACAAGATCTCCATGCAGGCCTCCGACGTGCAAGCTTACGGCACGGGTGTGCTCTACACCTATCCCGTCGGGCACACCATGACCCTGCGCGAGTGCGCCAGGCTCCTGATCAAAGAGAGCGACAACACGGCCTGGAATATGCTCGACAGGTACCTGGGAAGGTATTACATTAGGGCTGAGTTGTACCGTGTTGGCGCGCGCTCGACGGAGTACTGGATCCCCAACACCACGACCCCGAACGACGCCCTGCTTATGCTGGAGAAGATCTCCGATCCCTCCTACACCACCCCCGACCTCTCGGCAGAGATGCTCGACGTCATGACAAATACTTCCTTCGAAGACCGCCTGCCCCAGCCTCTGCCGGAAGGGACGCGGGTCTCGCACAAGATCGGCTACTACGGAACCACCTTTGCCGACGCCGGGATTGTCTTCCCCGAAGGCGCGCGCGACGCTCGAGACGCCTATCTCATGGTCGTGATTGCCAGCGACACGAGCGAGTTGGCATCCCGCGTCGCCACACAGGAGATGTCCCTCGCCACCTACCGCATCCTGTCCGAGCCCGCACAGACTAGCACCACGGACGCTCCCGGCAGCAAGGAGCAAGGATCGTAGAAGACGATGTCTCCAGCACGGGCCGGAAAGTGGCCCTGACCCGAGACGACACAAAGACTCACATAGAGGGCCATGTGCAGAGGTATCGACCTAGCGCAACTCGCACATTCGTCTACGAGCGAAAACAAAAAGCTGAAATGCTGAAGTGCTGACTGGTTGAAATGCTGAAACAACGAGAGGGGGAGTGTATTCATGAGGTATCCGCTGGTGGTCTTTGTCGCCATCCTTCTCGCGGCTGCGGGCCTCGGCACAGTAGACTCGCCTGCAAAGGCGGCGGGTGGAGGCTATGCCAGCAGGTGCGGAGGGGATAAGATCCTCTTGTACGCCAGGGAGAAGCGGCTGCTCACTTTGCACCACAACGTTCCTAAGAACCAAGGCTTGAAGCTTTTCTGCGTGCATCCCGCCCTCCAGAAAGCCGCCCGTGCTCATTCGAAGGACATGATCCAACACGACTACTAATCTCACAATACCAGGGGGAGGAACGAAGACGCGTGCACGCGCATCCGGCGCTTCGGTTACCGCTGGTCCTACTGCGGAGAGAACATCGGATACAACGCTACTCCAGAAGGCATGTTCCGCTCCTGGATGCGCCGTTCCATCCACCGCCCTAACATACTGGATGGGAGGTTCCACGAAATAGGCATAGGTGCCTGTACGGGCGACTACAGCGACTCCAAGACTACCATGTATACTGCAGACTTTGGTGCCCCCGCTGAACAGAGGTCAGAATAGGCCCAATTTTTAAGAAATTTTAAGAAAATCGTAGAAGCTATGAGCAACAGTGTTGACACTGTGGGCTAAAGGTGAAAAAATGCAACCTGTAGAGGCAGATCTCGAATAGGAGGTAGATTTGAAGAAGGTAATGTTGTTAGCGGCTATGCTGGCCATGGTGTTGGCCGCCGCTGTCCCGGCTCTGGCGCAGTCGGTGACGCAGGTCGGGAGTGGCAATGTAGCTTGCGTCCAGACTGCTATACAGAACCAGATCGGCAACACGCAGGTAAGCCAGTACGGGGACAACATCAGCATCCAGGCCATATCCCAGCAGTGCAACATCGGCGTGCCCGTCGTCGAGGAGGCCGTCGCCAGCGCTACTGCGGCCGCCGCTCCGGCTGCCGTGCAGTATCAGTATGCTGCGCCTCAAGCGCAGTATGCAGCCCCCACCGCCAGCCCCGCGGCCGAGCTTCCCCCCACGGGTGGTTCGTCGCTCATCGCGCTCGGTGCCGGTGTCCTGCTCGTAGCCGGTGGTCTACTGGCCCGCAGGATCGTCCGCTAAGCGACCGGACGAGGCCTAACCAGGCGGGTCCCTTCGGGGACCCGCTTTTTTCGTGCCGGCTTCGCCCGCCCGGTGGCTTGTATTCGGGGGATGTTGTGGATATCCTCATGAGCGGTGATCTTGCTTGAGCCGTGTGATCTTCAGACTCTCCGCGGGTTTTCTGGTGGGGGTTTTGGCCCTGCTGGCTACGGTGCTCTACCTGTCGGATTACTACACTGGCGAGCAGCAGCGCCTGGCCGCTGCCGGGGACGTTGCGGGGGCGATGGAGGCGTCGCGGAAGGCGGTTCGCCTGGACCCCTTCGATACCGAGGCGCTCCAGGCGCAGTCCTTTCTATGGCGGCAGCAGAAAAAGCACGATAGGGCGGTTCTGGCTCTCAAGGAGGCCATAGAGCGGGACCCCAACAATTACCTGCCCTACCTGACGCTGGCCAATCTCCGGCTCGGTACGGGAGATCTAGACGCTGCGGTGAAGGGCTACCGTGATGTGCTCGAACTCAACCCGAACGCCGTTTCGGCCCGCAGTTCTCTCGCGCAGACGCTCGCGAGACAGGGAAAGCTGCAGGAAGCCAAAGAGGAGTACGAGGCGCTCGAGGAAGAGACGAGCATCACCTACCAGGACCGCTACGATCTTGGCAGGATCCAGGTACGAACCGGCGAGCCGCTCGAAGGTGTGAAGAATATAAGGCGTGCGAGGCGCATGGCGGCCGCCGAACTGAACAGGCCGCATACACAGGTAGGAGAGCGGCAGCTCTTGGTCTCTATGGACCTCGCCACCGCCGATGCGTTCGTCGTTCAGGGTCGGTACGGGCAGGCGCGCAGGATTCTCGCGCAGAGCCCGTCCGAGCAGGCGCCGGGCCTTATAGAGTTACTGAACCTGGACCCCGCGGCCTATCGCGAGCAGGTTATCAACAGTGACATCTACTAGCGGCCGGGGCTGGCGGGACAAGGCGAGGGAAGATCCCTCGCTCTCTGAGATCCTCTACGTATTGCAGCGGCGGCGTCTGCTAATCGTCGGGGTCGTGCTGGTCCTTGCTGGCATAGCCCTGCTCTTCGGGCTCTTCCGCGAGCCGGTATACACTGCCGAAGCGAAGGTGAGCGTCAGGCCGCAGGAGGAGCTGGACGGTGAGGAGGCCAGGCTTGCTTTCCTCGAAGAAGTGCGTGGCGCCGTCGTTACACAGGAGATGTTGAGCGAGGTAAGGCGCCGGGCTGGCTGGGAGGCCGAGCCGAAGGCGTTCTCAGAACGGCTCGACCCGAGGACGGTCGTTGATACGGACGGCGGGCCAGGGTTACAGATACGATTCCTTGGCGACGAGCCTGGGCAGGCGGCCCTGGCGGCGAATGCTTACGCTGAGTTATTCGTCGAGGGAGTCGAGGACCTCGGCGACAGGCCTCTCGCCGACAACGTACCGGTTGCTGAGGCCGTCGTAGAGCAGAAAGCCCTACCGGGAGACTATAGTCCTCGGCCCCTGATCTACGCGGCCATCGCCGCAGGGGCAGGCTTGCTGATAGGGGGCGCCGCCGCTTTGATACTTGAGGGGCGGGCCAGCGGCTGGCGGGGCGTACGCGACGCCGAATTAACGTTGAGGGTGCCGGTGCTGGGTACCATACCGGACTACTCTTCGAAGAAAACCGAGGGTTGACGTGAGGCTCGGGGCCATAAGCGACGCGGGTACCCGGGGGTTGCTCGACCCCGACTCCCCAGTGAGGCGTCACTACGAGGTGCTGGCGGGCAACCTTCTTAGGATGGGGGGGACAGGTAGTGTCGTCGTCACCAGTCCCGAGCCTGGCACCGGGCGGACCAGCATCTGCCTCGGCCTCGGAGCCGCCCTGGCCGGCATGGGACGGCGGGCCGCCGTCGTGGACTGCAACCTCGAAAACGCGCAGTTGCACAGGTTGCTCGGCGAACCGAACTTCGTCGGGCTTACCAGCGGTCTCGACGACAGTAAGCCCCTGGAGCACTTTGGGTATGAGGTCATCCCGGGACTTCTGGTCGTCCCGACCGGTCCCATTCTGTTGGCCCCCGCCTCTCTACTGGAGGATGAGGGGGTCCCGAAGGCAGTACGAAGCCTGCAGAAGAGCCGGGACCTCGTGCTACTCGACGCGCCGGTGGCGGCGCGGGTGCTACGGTCCCCGAACCTCCTTGGCCGCTTTGACGGGGTCTTGCTCGTCGTCCACGCCTCCCGGACTCCCAAGAGCGTCGCCCGCGAGACGACGGACGACCTTCTGGAAGCGGGTGCCAACCTGCTCGGGGTGGTGTTGAACGGATGTTGCTGATGCGCGATCTCCCCGGGGCGAAGGAGTGAGGGACGTCCAGCCCCCTGGCGACGCCAGCGAGCGCTTCTCCGGTACAGAACAAAAAGAGGACCGGGACAAGCACCGCCGTCCAGGCCGGCTGCTTGCCGTTTTCAAGGGTCTTGTCATGCTGGCGCTCCTGGCCGCCACAGCCTACGGGATGCTCGATGTCGGCCTCTACAGGGACGAGCTCTGGCTGCCTGTTGCCGCGGGCGTTCTGGCGCTGCTGTTTGTAACGCTGTTCGTGCGCGGTTTCTATTGGGACCTGCCCTCTGTCGGCATCCTGCTGGTCGGGTTGCTGGCTGCGCTCGTCGCCGTAAAGGGCCTCTCCATGGTCTGGACGATAAGTGAGACGGAGACCATCAAGGAGACCCTGCGCTCGTCTATGTACCTGGCGGCCTTCCTTATGGCACTGGCCGCGCTCACCTCAGGGCGGCAGGTCGGCTCGCTCATCGACGCCTCGGTCTTCATGGTCGCTGCGGTCGCAGGCTATGGACTCTTGCAGAAGATCAGCCCGATCGAGTACCCGGTCCGCTCGCTGGATGGGGTAAGGATGGACTCGACCCTGCAGTACTCCAACACCACCGCCGTCATTCTGGGGATGGGGGTGGTGCTGGCCCTAGCGCGGATGGGCACGCTACGCAGTTTCGCCCTGAGGGGACTCTACGCCGCTATCACGCTCTCCTTCTTCATCGCGCTCTACCTCACGGTCTCTCGCGGCGGCATCGGGTCCCTAGGGATAGGCCTCATCGTTCTCTTCGTCTTCGGGAGTGGCCGCCTGCAGATGCTCGCCGACCTTCTCCTCCTCTCGTTGCCTGGCGCCTGGCTCTGGTGGCAGATGCAGAGCCTCCCCGGGCTACTCGGGACCGGCGTCTCACGTCAGCAGAAGATCGCCGACGGGACTCTGTTCAGGAACGATCTGATCGTGGCCCTCATCGTGGCCTTTGTGCTGCAGGCCGCCTACGCCCTCCTGATGAACCGCTACGAGCTGTCGCCGGTTCTCAGGCGGAGACTCGGGATTCTCGTCGTGGCCGGAGGAGTGCTTGCGGTCGTCTCGGGCGCTTTCGTGGTCGTCGGCGGGTACGGCGGACCAGGGCAGGCCTACTCGACGCTCCTCGGTGACGCGAAGGAGACAGGGAACGCCGGCCAGAGGCTCGCCTCGCTAGATATCAGCTCCAGGGGAGACTACTGGAGGGTCGCCTGGGAGGCGTGGAAGGAGCGCCCCCTCACAGGTACGGGGGCAGGGACCTTCCAGTACACGTGGCTGGAGAACAGACCAGGGTTCAAGGGCGTCAAACAGGTCCACAACGTGTATCTCGAGCAGGGTACCGAGACCGGCTTGTTCGCCTTTCTGGCCCTCCTTGGATTCGTGGTGGTCCTCGTCGGCTACACAGGGAGAGCCGCCTGGCGGTCGGGTCCGCAGGGAGAACGGCGACTCCTTCTGGCCGGACTGGGCTCCGCGCTCATAGTCTACCTCGTCTCCTCAGCGTTCGAGTGGCATTGGTACCTCCCTGCCTCGACGCTTTTCTTCTTTATCCTTGCCGCCGTTGCAGTAAAGTTCGCCTCAAGGGAGGACTGGGGCGCCGCCGAGGCTCCCACCGCCGATAGCGGGGCTGAGCGTCCGACCCAGCAGTCCCGTTGAAGCCGAGGGCTAGCATCGGCCGGAGGAACGTTGACTATCCCGGGCTGGAGAGCGGCTATGATCACCACGTGGGGCGTGTGGCCAGGGGGGTCGGCGGCAGGTACGCCAAACCCCTGCTCGCCGGCCTGGTCGCAGCAGTACTGATTCTCGCCTTCAGGCAATCGATCCCCCCTTTCGAGGGGCTTCCGGCGATCCTCCTCTTCGCGCCCTTCACCCTCGCGGTCTTCTTCGGCTTGCTCGTATGTTTGGGCCTCTACCCGAGCGACCGCCGGTTCCTAGCCTCCTTTGCGGGCGCACTGAAGGATGTCCTCGGACGAGGGACCGCACGATGATAAGCGCCCCTTTGTCACGGCTGCCAGGAGGTGTCTACGTCGATCTGGGAAAGGGAGACCACAGAAGCTCCGTCTTTCTGGCAGGGAGCGGGCGGAGCGGGACCACGTGGCTCTCAGAGATCATCAACCACAGGAGGGGATATCGCTACGTCTTCGAACCCTTCAACCCGAGAGAGGTCGATTCTTTCGGGCATTTCCGCACCAAACAGTATCTGAGGCCCGAAGACAGGAGGGAGAAGTTCCTGGAGCCGGCCCGCCTCGCGCTCACGGGCAGGCTCAGGGACCCCTGGACCGACCGCTTCAACGGGCGCATCGTCGCGAGGCGGCGTCTGATCAAGGACATAAGGGCCAACTTGCTTCTCGGCTGGATGCGCGCGAACTTCCCAGGAATGCCGATCATTCTCCTGTTCAGGCATCCTTGCGCCGTCGTGGCATCCAGGCTCGCGCTCGGGTGGAAGGATCACCTCTCGGAGACGATGGAGCAGCGGGAGTTGGTAGAGGACTTCCTCTTCCCCATGGAGGCGGAGATCCGGGCGGCCAAAGGCGACTTCGAGCGCCACCTCTTCCTCTGGTGCATAGACAACTACGTCCCCCTAAAGCAGTTCAGACCACAGGAAGTGCACCTCACCTTCTACGAGAACCTGCTCGCGCGCCCGGAAGCGGAACTTCAGAGCCTGTTCGCCTCCCTCGGCGAGGACTTCGACGAGCGTGTCTACCGCAGGCTGAGACGCCCTTCTCCCCTGAGTCGGAAGAATACGCCCTCTCCTTCCTTAGAAGGGTGGCGTACTCGCGTGAGCGCCAACCAGCTAGAGAGAACCATCGAGATCCTGGGCCTCTTCGGTCTCGACCACCTCTACGGCGAAGGGGCCATGCCAGACCCCTCCTGCGCCTACGCCCTGATGGACGGGGTGTAGGGGGTAAAAGGCTCCCTCGTGTACAAGCCGCCGGTGGTGATCCTCTCCGGTGTAAGGTGGGACTTCCTCTGGCAAAGGCACCAAACGCTCGCCACCCTCTTCGCCGGCGCCGGCTATCCCACCGTCTTCGTCGAGACCACGGGCCTCGCCAACCCCCGCCTGACAGGAAACACGCTGCGCAGGGTCTTGGGGAGGGTTCGTCGCTCCGGTGGCGCGGGAGAGAAGCCGCCGGCTGAGAGAAACCTCACCGTGTACGCGCCGCTCACCGCCCCGCCGACCTACGGAGCATTCCGGTGGTCGAACGAGAAGCTCCTCGTCCCGCGCATCATCAGCGACCTCAGGAAGATAGCCGGTCTCCATCCGGTCGTCGTGGCCTATCCGCCGACGAGGACGACGCTAGGCCTGATCTCGGGCCTCGACCCGGGACTCGTGCTCTACGATTGCTCGGACGACTACGAGCATTTCCCCGGCGCGCCAAAGGACATCGGAGAGACGGAGCGCGAGCTCCTCCTGCGCGCCGACCTCGTCTCCTGTACCTCGGCGCACCTGCTAAAGAAGGCTAGAAGCATCAGGCCTGACGCCTTCTTGAGCGGTCCTGCCGTAGACTACGAGCGGTTCGCGGTCCTGCAGAGTCCCCTTCCCGGCGGAGAGATCAGCACCGTCTGCTTCTTCGGCCACGTGAGCCTGGAACGCATCGACTTCGATGCCATGCGGGCTATCGCAGGGGCAGGCTTCGAATTGCGTATCGTCGGCGGCCTCGGCAGTGTAGAGAAGGATTTCTTCGAGATACCTGGGCTCGATTACAGGGGAGAGGTGTCTCACGCCGGGCTGCCTTCTGCTCTCGCCGGTGTTGACGCTTTCGTACTGCCATACAAGGTCAACTCTCTCACCCGTCCCATCTCGCCGGCCAAAACCTACGAGTGCCTGGCCACGGGCAAGCCCGTCGTGGCCGCCCACCTTCCGGCGATGCGGGACCTCGCCGGGCACGTCTACCTCGCGCAGAAATCAGAGGACTACGTGGAGGTTCTGCGAAACCTGAAACGTCTCGAGACCGAGGAGAAAAGGCGAGCCCGCATCGAACTCGCCCGCAAGAACTCGTGGGACACCCGATTCAGGGCACTGGAGGAGGCCCTGTGGCGTCTCATGTAGAGTCTCGCGCGGGCAGGATCGACGTCCTCGGCGTGGGCGTGGACCTGCTAACAGTGGCGGAGTTGCACGCGGAGATCGCACGCCTGGTGCGCGACGGAAGGCTCGGCCTCGTATTGAACGTGAACGCCCACTGCCTCAACCTCTGCTATGAGGATTCTGCACTAAGGGACTCGCTGAACGGTGCTGACGTCGTCTTCTGCGACGGGGCTGGGGTCATGCTGGCGGCGAGGATGCTTGGCGGGCGCATCCCGGCACGCATCACCTACGCAGCCTGGATCTGGCAACTGGCCGACTTCGCCGCGGCCGAGGGCTTCTCACTCTACTTCCTCGGCGCCCGACCCGGCGTCGCGCAGGAGGCCGCGAGGAGGTTGAGGGAACGTTATCCGGCCTTGAGGATCGTCGGCGTCCGTCACGGCTACTTCGACCACTCGGCCGGGAGCGCCGAGAACGAGGCTGTCCTGGAGGAGATCAACGCCACAGCCCCTGACATCCTGCTGGTCGGCCTCGGGATGCCGCTCCAGGAGCGCTGGCTGACACAGAACAGGCACCGGCTCGATGCCCGCGTCACCCTCACCGGCGGCGCCGTCTTCGACTACGTCTCAAGGAGGGTGCGCCGCGGCCCGCGCATCCTGACCGAGAGGGGCTTCGAGTGGCTGGCGCGGCTCCTCCACGAGCCCCGCCGACTGTGGCGACGCTACCTCCTCGGTAACCCCCTGTTCCTATTGCGGGTCCTGAGACAGCTCCTCAGGAGGACAACTGGGAGAGGTCCTGTAAAGGGCCTTCCGCAGGATCGTCGTTAGTGATCCGGAGCCGGCTTGCGTGTCAGGCGGTCGTAAACGGTCTCTGCCCTGGAGATCAAGTCCCTGCGTTTCGGGTCCTCCAGTTCGTATCCCATTTCGCGCTTGAGCTTCTCTCTGGAGGCGAAGGGGCGGGAGACCTTGTTCTTCCAGGACGTCTCCCCGAACCTCTTCCTAGAGTTTCTCTCCAGGTGGGCGAATACACCGTCCACGTTCCGTTCGTCGTGACTGAACGGTGAGAAGGTCGTTCCGAACCTGTCGTTTATGCGTCGGATGACCCCTCCGAAGTCTTCGGTAACCTCTTCAAAGAGTCCTAGGACGTAGGCATCGCGGTACTCTTCGACGGTCTCGTAGAAAGATAGGTAGTACCTGAGAGCCTGGTCGACGGATATCGGGTCTCGTATGGCGAAAGACAGTACGGCGTCTTTGGGTTTTCTTATCAGTACTAGGGTGGGTATCCGCCACCGTGCGGCCCGGATCACCTGCGCCGGAACGTGTAGACCGTGGGCGATGCGCACCCTCTCGCTTTGCGCCCTGTTGAAGGCCACCCTGGCAAACGAGTTGGCGGACCTCGGGTATCCCTCCATGACCAGTTGTGTGTCCGGGGTCACGACGCGCGCCTGGTCCTTGCGCGTCAGCCGGTACAAACCGTAGAAGGCTGACGGGTGCTTGCCCGCGTAGATCTGGAGCCATTTCTCGAACCTGAATACGGCGGGGTGTTCGTCCACGTAGGACCCGAACCGCTTCTCGATGGTTCTCACTCCTCCGCCCTCCACCTCGTCGCCTTCTGTCCACCCTCAATCTTACACACTCTGCGGGAGCTGGTTGGCATTGCGCGGCGGTATACTTCTCGCACGGAGGACCCGGTGCGGATCTTGAGAGACATCCTGAAGAGGCTCCTTGGCTTCAAGCTGCTGCGGCGCTGTACGAGCGCCCTAATCTTGGTGCTCGCGGACGGACTGGCGCTCGTTCTCGGGCTGGTAGGAGCCGCCTGGGGCGGCGGGTCGGATCCAGCCATCGGCCTCACGCCGCTTTTGCTCGCGGCCTGGATCACGCTCTTCACCGCTTTCCGCCTCTACGAGAGGGCGCCTGTAAGGCGCAGCCCTGGGGGACTCCTCGGGGCCGTGTTCTGCTGGGCCGGGTTGGTGACGATCGGGGCGACGATCTACCCCAAGAGCGAACTCGGGATAGAGGAGATCGCGTCGGCTGCCGTATTCGGCTTGCTGTGCTCCGGCGCGCTCAGGTTCCTCTACGAGCGTGCCATTGGTAGGATCTACCGCCGCGGCTTCGGACAGACACCGGTTCTTCTGATCGGAGATGACGAAGGCCGGACGCGGTTGCGCCGGATGATGGAGCACGTGCCCGGAGCCTACGTCCTGGCAGGTGAGGTTGACCTCGGAAGCGGGGGCGGCGCGTACCTCGCGTCGGTAAGGGAAGTGTTGGACCGCACTGAGGCCCGTGGCGTCGTCCTTGTCGGAGCGGAGGGTCTGCCCGACGAGGAGCTCCTCGAGCTCGTTCACTCGGTGCGGCTGCGCGGGGTGCCGCTCAGGGTGGTGCCTGGCGCTTTCGCCCTGATTCGGGGCCGTACCATACTCTCGGAAGGCATGGGGTTGCCGCTCCTCGAGGTCCGCTACCCGGGGCTGGACAACACCCAGCGCACCCTCAAACGTGTCCTCGATGTGACGGTTTCCTTGGTCGGACTCGTGCTCCTCTCGCCCCTCTTTCTGGCTGTGGCCATCGCGGTCAGGCTCGACTCGCCAGGACCCGTGCTCTTCCGGCAGAAGCGCGTCGGGGCAGACGAGAAGGTCTTCGTCTGCTACATGTTTCGCTCTATGCAAAGGGACGCCGAAGTACGCCAGGCTGACCTCGAGGATCTCAACGAGGTGAAGGGACCGGCCTTCAAGATCAGGAACGATCCCCGCGTGACCAGGGTCGGGCTTTTCTTGCGCCGCTGGAGCATAGACGAATTGCCCCAGCTTGTAAATGTCCTCAAGGGGGAGATGAGCCTGGTCGGTCCAAGGCCCCTGCCGGTACGTGACTTCCTGAGGATGGAGGAGTCCCACAAAGGGAGGCTAGGGGCGGTTCCTGGGATGACCGGCTACTGGCAGACCAGGGGCCGCTCCGACCTCTCTTTCGAGGAAATGGTGCGTCTGGACCTCTACTACATAGAGAACTGGTCGCTCTCGTTCGATCTCAAGATCATTCTGAAGACCCTCGGCGCCGTTCTACGCCGCGAGGGTGCATACTGACTCAGCAAGTCAGCACGCCGCCTACGGCGGCTCTCAGCACTTCAGCATGTCAGCTAGAGGCTTCTCGAGATGATTGCCCCCGGCAACCGGCCAGGCATAGCAAGCGAATCCCTCGCGCGAAAGTGCATGGTGTGCATCCGTACTAAGCTGAACTGCTGACAAGCGACAGCCGAAGGCTGAAGCGCACTGACAAGCTGAAATGCTGAATAACGGGAGGTCTATTGGTCTAGAATAGCGGCGTCCCGGCCGTGGGTTCGGATTGCGGCTACCTAGCCATACGGGGGTACGAGAAGTGAACGTCATACTGGTGATCCTGGACAGTCTCAGGAAAGATCACATCGGAGTCTACGGCAGCGACCGGATACAGACCCCCAACCTTGACGCGCTGGCGAAGGAGAGCCTGCGCTTTAGTAGGGCTTACCCCGAGTCATTGCCGACCCTTTGCGCCCGCAGGGCGATCCACACCGGCATGAGGACCTGGCCTTTCAGGAACTTCGTCAGGCTGCCGGGAGAGACCTTCCAACCGGCAGGCTGGCAGCCGATCCCGGAGCAGCAGAGGACGCTCTCCGAGACCCTGCTTGCGGCCGGCTACAGCACTACGTTGTTCGCCGATACCCAGCCCATGTTTCACCCCTCGATGAACTTCCAGCGTGGTTTCGGGGTGTTCGAGTGGCTCCGTGGCCAGGAGAGGGACCGCTTCCGCCCCAAACTGGGCGTCCCCGAAGAGCAGATAAGGCAGAGGACGGTCCCCGGGAACGACGCCAACATGGTGGACAAGGTACGCCAGTACCTGGCCAACACCAAAGACCGCAAGACCGAAGAGGACTGGTTCGCCCCGCGGCTGTTTACCAGGGGGATGGACTACCTGGAGCGTGCCGGGGAAGGTCAGCCCTTCTTCCTCGTCCTCGACAGCTTCGACCCGCACGAGCCCTGGGATCCACCAGAGAAGTACGTGTCTCTCTACGACCAAGGCTACGAGGGCCGGGATCCCATCGTGCCCAACTACGGCGCCTCGGACTGGATCGACGATGGGGAACTGGAGAGGATGAAGGCACTGTACGCGGGGGAGGTGACGATGGTCGACCGCTGGCTCGGCCACTTCCTCGACAAGATGGAGTCCACGGGACGCATGGACGACACCCTGCTACTCATTCTGGCCGACCATGGTATAGCCCTCGGCGAGCACGGCTACACGGGCAAGCCGTTCGGGGCGCTCTGGCCCGAGCTGACGGACATACCGTTCTTTATAAGACATCCTGAGGGTAAGGGAGCCGGACAGACCAGCGACTACTACGCCTCTACCCACGACGTAGCCCCAACGGTACTCGGCGCTACCGGCCTCCCGGCGTTCAAGCAGATGGACGGCGAGGACCTGAACCTCCTGCTCGAAGATCCAGAGCCCAGACCACGCCCCCACTTTACGCTCGGCTACAACGAGTACGTGTGGTCCCGCGACGAGAGGTACCTCATGTTCAGCGTAAACGACCGCTCCGACCCACGGCTCTACGATCTCAGGAGCGATCCCGACATGAACCATAACATCGCCGGAGACAACCCCGACATCGTAAAGCGGATGTTCGAGGACTACATCCTAGAGGACGCCGGAGGCTCGCTTCCTGGTGTCTGATCACCTAAAAAGCCGGGGGCTTTCCGTCGGACCCAAAACCTCTATAATCTGACGCCGTGACTTCGAGACGGGACTTTGAGGGAGAACAAAACCGCGTGCGCCGCGTGCGCGAGGAGAAGGTCTCCGACGGCGGGCCTACCGCGGAGCAGGTAGATGAGCCGGTCGGACCCAAAGACGACGACACTTACGTCGCGAAGGTAGCTCGCGGCGCCGGCATAAGCACGGCTGGACAGGGGGTCGGGCGTGTTATCGGGTACGTGACCCAGGTCCTCATCGCGCGCCTGCTCGGCGTGCAGTTCTACGGTTTCTATACCGCTGGTGTCGCGCTGATCAACGGTATGCAAATCCTCTCCCGGTTTGGCATGGAGAACGGTGTGGTGCGCTACGTTGCCCATTACAGAGAGCACGAGGATGCCTCGCGGGTACGCGGCACCATAGTGATGGCCTTGCTGTTCCCGATAGCGTTGAGCATCGTTCTCTCCGCCGTGCTGTTCTTCGGGGCTGGCTTTATCGCCGACTCCGGCTGGCTGAAAGAAAACGGAGCCATGATGGTGGGTGTGTTGCGCGGGTTCGCGTTCGTGCTTCCTTTCTTCGTGTTCATGAGCATGACCGCGTGGGCCACCCAGGGTTTCCAGACCGTGACGTACGCAGCCTACATCCAGCAACTCGTGCGCCCCGGGCTGTTCCTGGTCTTTGTCGGGGTCTGTTACGTGCTCGGGGCCAAGATCTTCGGGGTAATAGCCGCCTACGCGCTCGCCATGTTCCTGGCCGGGCTCCTCGGACTCTACTACCTAAGGAAGCTCTTTCCCGATCTCTTCGAGCGCCGGGCGCAGACCGCCTTCGAGACCAAAGCTCTCTTCGGTGTCTCCGTCCCGATGAGCATTACTCAGGGCGCCCAGTACCTCAACAACTTCTCCGCCATCCTGATCCTGGGCGTATTCGCCGCCGGGGCTCCGGTCGGCATCTTCAACGCCGCCGCGCGAACGGCCACTTTCCTGACTGCAGTGCGCTTCGCCTTCAGCGGCATCTTCTCCCCGATCATCTCCGGCCTGTACGCGAAGCAGAATATGGAGGAGATGGGCAGACTCTATAAAGACGTGTCGCGCTGGATCTTCACCGGCGCGTTCGCGCTTTTCCTTGTGATCGTGGTCTTCGGTCCCGAGGTGATGGGGATTTTCGGAGAGGCGTTCGGGGCTGGCGTTACGGCTCTTGTTATCGTCGCCGTCGCGCAGCTCTACAGCTCTTCCGTGGGACCCGCTCCGCGAATGCTCGCTATGACCGAGAACCAGAACTTCGCCATGATCGCAACCTCCGTCGCCGCCATCACGGGCGTGGTCGTGAGCTTCATCCTCATCCCGCGCTTCGAGGTTCTGGGAGCCGCCATCGGTATGGCTACCGCTATTATCGTTGAGAACACGGGAACTATGTCCGCCGTGAAGTGGCGGCTGGGATACTGGCCTTTCAACATCATGTGGTTGAAGCCCCTGACAGCGGGCGCCATCTCCGCCACCGCGACGTACTTGTTGAAGATCACCTTGCCGCTGGAGGCGATGTTCGGGTTCCTGCCGGTACCGGTATCCGTTCCCACGATAATGCTTCTCGGCGGCTTCCTCGGCGTGCTGTTCCTCGGGCTGTTATGGTTGTTCGGCTTCTCCGAAACGGACAAGGAGTTCCTCGGCACGTTCTGGAACGTGGCGCAGCGAGCCCTGCCGAGGCGGTTCCAAAAGGGGAATCAAGAGTGAAGGGCGGCGGTGCGGCAGGCCCGGTCAAGGTGCTCTACGTCGCGGGACTCGGGCGGAGCGGTAGCACGATCCTGGCTAACACCCTGAGCCAGGTCGAGGGCTTTTTCTCCGGGGGCGAGTTGAACTTTATCTGGAAGCACGCCCTGATCGAAAACAGGCTCTGTGGCTGTGGCAAGCCGTCTCAGGAGTGCGAGTTCTGGGGTCCGGTCTTCGATGGAGAGTTCGGCAGCCAGAGCGAAGCGCTGGCCCGCGAGATGATGCGGCTGCAACACGCGGGCGCGCGCACCCGCCACATTCCCCTGATGCTGACCGAAGGCGGGAGGCGGAAGATAAGGGGACGTCTCGGCCAGTTCTTGGACAACACGGGACGACTGTACAAGGCCGTCCAGGCAATGTCAGGCAGCCGGTTGATCGTCGACACCTCCAAAGAGCCAGCCTACGGCTACGCCCTCAGCATGGTCCCTGGTGTAGACTTCCGCCTCCTGCACCTGGTCAGGGATCCGAGGGCTGCCGCGTACTCCTGGGCGAAGAAGAAGCGCCAGCCCGACAGCGACGAGCGCGAGTTCATGCACCAGAAGACCCCGGCCCAGAGCGCCGTCCTCTGGGACGCCTGGAACGCTGCCATAGAGGTCCTCTGGCGCCAGATGCCCACCAAATACCTTCGCTTGCGCTACGAGGATTTCGTCGCCGACCCTCGTCGCAGCTTCGAGGAGATCCTGAAGCTCACCGGTGAGGAAGACGCGGAATTGCCGCTGGTGGGGGAGCGTGACGTCAAGCTCGGTATAAGCCACACCGTCTCCGGTAACCCCAACCGCTTCGACACAGGCACCGTCGAGCTACGCCAGGACCGCGCGTGGCAGAAACAGATGAAACCCCGTGACAGGGCTCTCGTTACAGCGCTGACCTTGCCGCTGTTGACACGCTACCACTACTCGGTAAAGTAGCCGGCGCTACCCACCGGCTCCTCGAAGCTCTTTACGCCTTCGGCTTCTTGCCGATGCTGACCATCTCGGGCTGTACGCCCTCCGCGGGTCCGTCGCCTAGTTCCTCATCGCGGTACTGGTAGACGCCGCGGCAGGTGTGGCCGCCCGTGGTCCGCTTCTCGGTGTAGGAGAGCTTGACGTTGGGGTTTATGGCCTGGACCATCGCCTTTTCGTAGGTGGAGAATGCGGCGCAGGGTTTCACGTCCCAGCCTGGGACGCCTTCCTGTCCCATCCCGCCGAACCACGGGCAGCGGTCCGCGTTTATGACGTAGGTTCCGTCGCCCTGTTCGGTCAGTGTGATCTCGATGTCGAAAAAGCGGTTGGCTAGCATGACGACATCAACGGCGTCCTTCATCGTCTTGACGTCGAGTTGCTCGCGCAGATCGGAGCCCTGCTTTTCGCCGATCCGGCTCATGGCGAGCTTGCCCACCTTCTGGCCGTCGTAGCCCAGGTCGTCGGCGGCCCGGATCATCTCGTCCAGGATGACCCCGGTCCCCGCACTCGCGGCCTTCCACTTGTACCACGTCGGACCAGGCAGCCCGAGCTTCATCGCCCACCGCGCCAGAAACAGCGGGAGCTTCGGAAGACCGTAGACCTTGAGCCACTTCATAATGGGTAAACCCTTCGTTCGCTTACGCCGGCGCAAGTCCCATTATACTCTGACCTCCGATCGTGGAGTACCGAAGGAGCGTCCGTGGGCCGTGCGTAGGGTCGAACCGCTGATAAACCTTGCTCTCCTACTCCCGCGGCGTCCCCGGGAGTTTCGCGACAGGGTGGCAGGTTATGCTGACCTCGGCCTGGAACGGCTGTGGAGAAGCTTACCGGCCTATGAGACCGCAAGATGGCAGGGTGTGCTCAGGGATATCGAGGCGCACCTGGGCCGCGTAACCGAGATCCTCGACGAGCCGGCCCTCAAGGAGGTAGAAGAGGACACGCGTCGGCTCCTAGAAGACATCCGCGCTAGGGATCCGTTCAGCCCGCGTTGGGCCGCGGACTCCAGGTTCGCCCGCCTTGGCTACCTTTTGTGCCGTCTGATCTCGCCTTCCGTAGTGCTGGAGACCGGCGTGGCCTACGGTGTGAGCTCCGCCTTCATTCTCAGAGCGCTGGAAGTGAACGGCCGCGGAACGCTCCACAGCGTAGACCTGCCTCCCCTGACGAATGAGTACGAGAGGTTCTGGGGCATAGCCGTACCAGAAACACTCAAAGACCGCTGGAGGCTGCACCGTGGATCCAGTACCAGAGCTCTGCCCCGGCTCCTCGAGGAGATCCGCACGGTGGACTTCTTCGTACACGACAGCCTGCACACCCACAGGAACATGCGCCGCGAGTTCGACGCAATATGGCCTCGTCTCCGGAACGGAGGCGCATTGCTGGCCGACGACGTCGAGAGGAATCGCGCGTTCGGCGAACTGCGGCAGAAAAGTCCGGCGCTCTGGCGCGTGGTCCACGACAGGGAGGAGTCGCCGCTTCACGGCAAGGCCGCGCCCGTGGTGTTCGGGATCGCGATTAAATAGCATTTCAGCATGTCAGCCCGCCGCCCTACGGGCGGCTAGTCAGCATGTCAGCTTTCGCGTGCACAAAAGCCCCGGCTGACTTGCCCACCGGTGGGTGGCGGAGCCGCCGTGTTGAAGTGCTGACAAGCGGAGGCTGTAAGGCCGTAGCGTGCTTACACTAGCTGACCAGCTAATACCCCGGCCTCCCCATCCTCTTGTACGTGATCTGCTTTCCTGCCTCGACGCCGGGCTGGTCGAAGGCGTTGACGACGTAGAGAGCTCCGGCGATGGCAGTCTGCACTTCGAGAGCCTGGAAGAGGTATCCGAGGTTCTCCTCAATTGGCTCGCCGAGCTTTATGGTGCAGTTTGGACGTCCGGCTTCGGTGAGAGCGCGGCGCGTGGCGTCGCACTCGACGTTCAGGAGTTCTGCCATGGTGTGTCCCCCGAGGTAGCCGACGCCTTCGAGGTCTCTGTAGGCTCCTGGTATCTGTAGATCATGCGGGTGGTTCTCGACCTCGACGATCTCGATCACCTTGTCCTGCGG
Source organism: Rubrobacter sp. (assembly GCA_035640175.1). Classification (GTDB taxonomy): domain Bacteria; phylum Actinomycetota; class Rubrobacteria; order Rubrobacterales; family Rubrobacteraceae; genus Rubrobacter_D. The sequence continues at coordinate 33,526 of DASQWQ010000104.1, forward strand.
ACCCTGCATGTAGAGCTGGACCTGCGAGTGCTGGTCTGTGGTGCCGACCGCGCCGTGTGGCGTCGAGCCTTTGCCGTCTTTGCCCAGGGATTCGGCCCAGAGCTGGACGAACCAGGCTGCGAGCCGCTCCAGAGCGTCGGCGTAGGTCATCATGACCCTGACGTTGCGCCGTCTCGCGGTATCCATGAGGTAGTGCATGGCAGCCCCTACGACCGCAGGGTGCTCGGCGCCTTGCTCGTTCACCTCGTCAACACACTGCGCAGCACCGGCGAGTAGCGCGTCTACGTCGAGTCCGGTCACGGCGGCGGGCAACAGCCCTACCGGCGTGAGGACCGAGAACCGGCCGCCCACGTCGGGCGGTATGGGGAGCACTTGGAGGCCTTCCCTGCCGGCTATCTGCTTCAGGAACCCTTCCTCGGGATCCGTCGTGGCGATCGTGCGTTCCTGGAATCCGAAATCTCCCAAAGAGTCTACGAGGAAGCCCCGGATCACGAGGAAGTTCGCCATCGTCTCCGCCGTCGACCCTGACTTGGTAACGACGTTGACCCAGGTTCCTTCGGGGTCAGCAACGTCGAGGATGGCGGAGAGCGCCGCAGGATCAGTGTTCTCCGCAAAGTGCAGCCGCGGACCTCGCCGGGCTTCGCCCGAGAGCGTATTGTAGTAGGGATGGCTCAACGCCTTGTGCAAAGCCATCGGACCGAGGGCCGAACCCCCGATGCCGACGTGGATGAAGTCCGTCCCCCCCGAGGTTCGGATCTCCTCGGCTGCGCGTGACGAAGCCTCAGCGTACTCGCTGGTCTTCGGCAACCGCATAAAGCCAGGTGGGTCTCCGAGAAGCCCGTCCGCCGCCTCACGCAAACGGGGTCCTAGCTCATCCAGCTCCCCGCTCTGCAGACCGCCCTCCACCTCAATGAGGTTCTGGTAGTCGAAGGTGACCTCGGCCATGCCCGGGCTCCTCTCTGTCGCGGTCTTTCTTACGGAGATAGTTTAGAACAGGGTATAATCCCCGGCCATCGTGAACCCGTCCGCCGCACCCGCCTCAGAAGTAACAGCCCGCTTGAAGGCCGAGTACCCGGACGCGCGCACCGAGCTCGACTGGTCCAACCCCTTGGAACTCCTGGTCGCGACCATCCTCTCCGCCCAGACCACCGACGTGCAGGTCAACCGGGTGACCGAGAGCCTGTTCTCGAAGTACCGTACGGCTGAGGACTACGCTGATTCTACCCCCGACGAGCTCGAAGAGGACATCCGCCCGAGCGGCTTCTACCGCAACAAGGCCCGCTCCTTGCGGGGCATGGCCAGCGCCCTCGTAGAGGAGCACGGGGGAGAGGTCCCCCGCACGATGTCCGAGCTCGTAGCCCTGCCCGGTGTCGGCCGCAAGACGGCCAACGTGGTCCTCGGCAACGCATTCGGCACGAACGAGGGCATCGTTGTGGACACCCACGTCCGCCGTGTCTCGGGCAGGCTCGGCCTCACTGAGAGTCAAGATCCCGTGAAGATCGAGCAGGACCTCATGGAGGTAGTACCAGAAGAAGACCGGACCATCTTCTCCCACCTCCTGATCCTTCACGGGCGCCGAACGTGCAAGGCCCGCAAGCCAGACTGCCCGAACTGCATTCTAAACGATATCTGCCCGTCGGCCCGGAACTACGAAAACTGAACGGGTGGCAGTTCTGTGCCCTGCTGACCGAGGGCGGTGCCGAGCGGCTGGAGTTGGCGAGAGCGTAGAGTGCCTTAGGACGCGTTTGCAGAGTGGCGCGGATACGCTGACATCCATGCGAAACTGCAATACGCTAAAGGTCAGGATTCGCGCCTTACTGAGCCAGGATGAGACTCGGCAACTGGAAGTGGTGCGTGCCTAAAGAATAGTGGGGGCGCTATGCGTATCTTCCTACATCGGTGTGTAGGAGCGACACCCAGCCCTCCATTCAGTGTGGCTTCCGTGCTTGTGTTAGGGGGATAAGGTCGCAGTTCGGCTAGTAAGCCGTTCGGTCGCACCCAGATGGCGAGCAGCACACTCGAAAGGAACAGGTCAGCGGTTCGAGTCCGCTCGTCGGCTCTCCAATCGGCTTATTTAAGCCGAATACTCGTAGTAGAGAGAGCTCCAAGCGTCAGACTGAGGCTTATTGACACCACTTAGGAAACGAGATCTTCGGGTAACTACAAGCTCCTCATAGTGAGGCAGGGACACGACAGATGCACCTTCACGCCTCGGTAGGGTCGAGCTGGAGCCCGTTGCCGAAAGCGCCGGGGCGTTCGCGGACCCAAGAGACCACGTCCCGGTACGGTGCGCACCAAATCAACCCCACTTCTGCTAGTTCCCGCAGTTCTTCGAGCGCTCCGCGCATAATCTCGAAGCGGTCTTCCTGCTCCTCTAAGAACGGATGAAATAGCAGGGTTAGGTGCCCACCGTCGCGAACGGTACCCTGCAGCGCCGAGCTTAGCGTCTCCCGGAAGCGGAATGGGGACAGCGGCTCGCTCGACCCTGTGGCACTCTTCCGAAGACCGCCGAAGCGGGGCAGGTAATAGTAAGCATCGATCAGCCGCCACTCGAACGGCAGGACGACCACGTTGCCGAGGAAGCCGATCCCGAGGCCCGCTGGTGAGCAGTGGGTAAAACCGAGGTTTTCGAGGAGTTCTGGCGAGGAAGGGGTCAGTCTTCCTCCCGGCGGCCGAAAGCCGCGTGGCCGAATCCCAAGTTCGTCCATCTTGTGGACCCCCGATTCTAGCAGGCGGGCCTCCTTGGAGGGGCTCAGGTTGGGCCAGTATTCGTGGCGCCAGCCATGGTAGCCAAGCTCGTGGCCAGAGTTGGCGATCTCCAGCAACGCCTCAGGGTAGAGTTCGGCGTTGAGCCCCTCTACAAAGAAAGTGGCCCGAATCCCGAGCTCGTCGAGCATGCCCAGGATCCGGGGGAGCATTCGCCTCACTGAGAAGTGGCGACCAAGGAGCTCGCTTTCGGGCCACTGCCCACGCTCGAGGTCGGCAGCCTCGCCCAGGTTGTCGAACGTCACGCTCACCGACGCCCGCTGGGCGTCGGGCCCCCGGATGTCGGAAGGCACGCTGGGCGGGTTACTCATGTGACTCTCCTCAAACGGGTCGTCGAACGTAGCTTCCGGGGGCACCCGGAGCAGCTCACGCGAGGGATCACGCTCCCAAGTCGTCCCTGCGGAAGCCGGTACTCGCACTTCTTCTGGCTCGCCTTCTCCCCAGCTGGTGACATCTTCCACCACACCGAGGAACGTCCTCAGGACCGCGGAAGGGACGCCGCGCCGCCAGACCACCCCCAGCTCGATCTCTGGTGACAATCCTTCGACATACTTGTAGACAACGCCTGCTCTCTGGAGGTTCTGTAGAGAGGCGGGGACCAGCGTTACCCCTATGCCGCCGGCCACGAGGCTGACGGTAGTCTGCATTAGCCACGCCTCCTGTACCACCTTGGGCTCGAAGCCAGCCTGCCGGCAGTGCTCGACGATCTTGTCGCGCAGGCCAGCCCCCTGATACCTCGGTGTCAGGACGAAAGGTTCGCTGGCGAGCGCCTTCAACGACACCCGTGGCTCGTTTGATAAAGGGTGCGTGTCCGGCAGGGCTGCGACGAAAGTCTCCCGCGAAACGGGCCGGGAATCGAGTGAGTCTTCTTCGAACGGAAGGTACAGGAAGCCCACGTCGACTCGCCCGTCGGCCAGAGCCTTGAGCAACCGGTCGGGGTCCACCTCCCGAAGCAGTAGCTCGACGCTCGGAAATCGCTCACCGAAAGCCCGCAAAATGGGAGGTAGGACCCGATTGGCAGCCGAGGGCACGAACCCCACTGTTAGCCGCCCGACCTCACCCTGACCGACGCGGTGCACCACGCTCGCCGTTTGCTCGGCGTGAACCAGGAGGCCTCGCGCTTCCACCAAGAGCAAGCGCCCGGCGTCGGTCAACCGTACGCTCCGCTTCGTACGGTGGAAGAGCTGTGCCCCCAGTTCCTCCTCCAGCCGCTTGATCTGGTAGCTCAGAGGAGGCTGCGACATACGCAGCCGTTCGGCAGCCCGGCTGAAGTTCAACTCCTCGGCAACGACCACGAAGTAACGCAAGCGTTGAAAGTTCATCCGCTTTATATACATGTTTTGTATCAATCGGTCAACAAGAAGTATTGGACGTATTTGTCGTGAGCGCTCAGAATTACTAGGAGCAAGGGGGCGGAAGGAGGTCTCGCAGGATGGCAGACGTAGCGCTGGCGACGACGAGGACCGCTGCGCGATGGTAGAGGTGCCGCGCATGAACAGCCTGTCGAGCGGACAGGTGAAGAGCAAGGTCATCTCCGTGGATGAGGCTGCTGCGCTCGTGAGGCCGGGAAGCACCGTGATGGTGGGGGGGTTTGGCCTCGTCGGGTCGCCGCTGACCCTCGTCGAGGCGCTTCTCTCGTCGGAGAACGCTACGGACCTGACGACGATCAGCAACAACGTCGGCGAGCCGGGCAAGGGGCTGGGACGGCTCCTGCTCGAAGGTAAGATACGGCGAGCGATCGGGTCCTACTTCACCAGCAACCCCGACGTGATGGAGCGTCACCGTAGCGGTGAGCTGGAGACTAGACTCGTGCCCCAGGGCACGCTGGCTGAAGCCATCCGCGCGGGCGGTGCGGGGCTGGGCGGGTTCTACACCAAGACCGGAGTTGGCTCCGATCTTGCCGAGAGTAGGGAGGTGCGCGAGATCGACGGCGAACTCTACCTCTTCGAGAAGCCGCTGCGGGCGGACATCGCACTGATCCGGGCGCACCGGGCGGATACCTTAGGCAACCTGACCTACTACAAGACGGCGCGAAACTTCAACCCGGACATGGCTACGGCCGCCGAGGTGGTCGTAGCCGAAGTCGACGAGATCGTGGAGGCTGGTACCCTGGACCCGGAGCGCGTGGTGACGCCGCACCCGTACGTCGACTATCTGGTACGGGCCGAGGTCAAGCTCGGGATGGATGCCGACCCGCTCCTCGACCAAGCAGGAGGTGGATAGACTTGAGCGCCAGCACAGTCATGCACGACATCGCCCGGCGGGTAGCTCAACACCTGGAGCCGGGCGACGTGATCAACCTCGGCATCGGCCTCCCGACGCTCGTGGCCGATCACGTGCCCGAAGGCGTCAAGGTCTTCTTGCATACGGAGAACGGCATGGTCGGCGCCGGCCCCACCCCGGAGCCCGGGAAGGTGGACCCAGAACTGATTAACGCCGGGAAGCTACCGGTTACGGAGGACGTCGGCGCCGCCTACTTCTCGAGCTCCGAGTCTTTCTCCATGATCCGGGGCGGTCACGTCTCCGTCGCCGTGCTCGGCGTGCTTCAGGTGGACCGGCTGGGACGCATAGCCAACTGGGCCATCCCCGGCAAGCCGATCTTGGGCGTAGGCGGGGCGATGGACCTGCTCGTGGGGGCGAAGACCGTAATCGTCGCGACTACCCACCTGACCAAGAAGGGTGAGCCAAAGATCGTCGAGGAGTGCTCGTTCCCGCTCACCGGCTCCCGCCCGGCGGACCTGATCGTCACCGAGCACGCGACCTTCTCCGTCGATGAGGAGGGTCTCGTACTGAAGGAGGTGGCGCCGCATTCGGCGCTAGAGTGGGTGCGCTCGAACACGCCGGTCCCCTTCCGCAACTCTGCGGCGCTCGAGGTTGTCTAGGGTGGGCACGAGGGAAAGGCCCCAGAGCAGAAGCCGCATCATTGAAGAGGCGGCGGTTTAAGCAGGATTTACCAACGCAGAGCACGGAGGACACCTTTGGAAGAGTTGAGCGAGGAGATGAGCTCAGCGGAGGCTCCAGCCGTCACCTACCGACGCCACCTCGAGAGCGGGAAGCTCGGTTACCAGCGCTGTGCCGATTGCTCGGCCGCAGTCTTCTACCCTCGCGTGCTGTGCCCGGTCTGCGGGAGCGGTGCGCTCGAATGGCACGAGAGCGCGGGCCGAGGAACGGTCTACGCAACCACCGCCGTGCACAGCCGGAATCGCGATCCCCGCAACGTCGTCCTCGTTGACCTCGACGAAGGTTTCCGCATGATGAGCCGGGTGGAGGGCGTCCCCGCCGAAGAGGTTGCGATCGGGACGAGGGTGAGCTTCGAGGTGCGCCACGGAGAGGAAGACGAGCCCGTGGCCGTCTTCGTGTTGGAGGGGAGTTGAGCACTCGAGGCAAGGCCGCGATAGTCGGAGCTGCCGAGTCTGACCTGGGTGAGGTCGGGCCGGGGTTCACGCCGCTGGATCTCATCGGGCAGGCCACAGATCGCGCTCTGGCTGATGCCGGTCTGAATAAAGAGGATGTAGACGGGCTTTTCAGCGCGTCGGCGTACTACTCGATGGCGACGGTTTCCGCTGGCGAGTACCTCGGCATCCGGCCTCGATACTCTGATGCGACCAACATGGGCGGCTCCTCCTTCGTCTCTCATCTGCTCCACGCGGCGGCTGCGTTGGAGGCTGGGCTCTGCGAAGTCGCCCTGGTGACCTACGCTTCCACCCAACGCTCCGGCGGTGGTTTTCGCGGCTTGAGCGAACCGCCCGACCCCTACGAGACCCCCTACGGACCTCGCTATCCGGTAAGTATGTACGCCCTAGCCGCCTCCCGGCACATGCACGAGTACAGCACCACCCGGGAGCAGCTTGCCGAGGTCGCCGTTGCCGCCCGGGAGTGGGCCAAACTGAACCCGAAAGCCTTCAAGCGCGACGACCTGACCGTCGAAGATATACTGGCCTCGCGGATGGTCTCTTCACCGTTGAGCATCCTGGATTGCTGCCTGGTTACGGATGGTGGCGGGGCACTGCTGGTGGCTTCGGCCGAGCGCGCGAAGGACCTGCGCAAGCCTCCTGTATACCTGCTCGGCGCGGGGGAGGCCCACTGGCACCGCAACATCTCCCAGATGCCGGACCTCACCGTGACAGCCGCCGCCGACTCGGGACGGCGAGCCTACGAGATGGCAGGCGTGGGGCCCGAGGACGTGGACGTGGCGATGCTCTACGACGCGTTCACTATCAACCCGATCCTGTTCCTTGAAGACCTCGGGTTTTGCGAGAAGGGCGAGGGAGGTGCGTTCGTCGAGGGCGGCAGGATAGCCCCCGGTGGGGAGCTCGCCATCAACACCAACGGCGGCGGGCTCTCCTACAACCACCCCGGCATGTACGGGCTGCTCCTGCTGATTGAGGCCGTAAGGCAGCTTCGCGGCGAGTGCAGCGAGCGCCAAGTAGAGGGCGCCGCCGTCGCCCTGGCCCACGGCAACGGCGGCGTGCTCTCCAGCCAGGTGACGGCCGTCTTGGGCTCAGCTAACGCTCTGTGAGGAGAAGATCTATGGTCAGCGCGATAGCCCACAAGAAGACTGATCGAGTCGGTGGTACCGCTCGCAAGGCGGCAGCCGGTGACCTACGAGCCAAAGCGTCTGCACTCTACTCACCTACGGTGAATACGGGTTGCTCAGGGCGTCTGACGACAACGCGGCAGACGCCGTTCGGACCAAGGAGTACATGGGTGCCCTAGAGATCCTCGACTTAGCCAATGCCCTAACTCATTATAAGGCTGGAAAGGAGCTATTACATGAGTGAAGTGAAAAACGCCCCAGGAACCGTCCCGGCGCCGCTGCCCGAGTCGACGGACGTGCTGATCGTCGGAGGAGGGCCTGTGGGTTCGGCTCTGGCCGCTGAACTACGCCTGCGCAGCGTTCGCTGTCTGATCGTCGAGAAGGAGACGGAGATACCCGACACTCCTGTGAGGGCCATGTACCTAAACATGCGCACCCTGGAGCACTTTCGCCGGTGGGGAATAGCTGACCAGTTACGCTGCGCGGCTACCACACCGCGCGAGTGGCAGTTCGACGTGACCTTCTGCACATCGCTAACCGGACGCGAACTGGGCCTGTACCGCGCGCTGGCGTACCGTGAGAGCGAGGTGGGGGATGTTGCCGCCGAGCCCGCCCAATCCGTCATGCAATACGTCGCCAACCGGGCCCTGCAAGATCGTGCCGGGGAGTTGGGGGCGGTCGTCGCCACTGGGTGGGACTGCACGTCTATTACGCAGACGGACGACGGCGTCGTCTCCGAGGTCGTAGGTGCACACGACGGCGAGAGACATACCGTCCGTGCCCGCTACGCGGTAGGGTGCGACGGTGCCAGGAGCCTCGTACGCCAATCGGCGCAGATCGAAAGATTAGGTCGCGGCGGGTTGGGAATGTACATGCTTATCCACTGGCGCGCCCCGCGGCTGCGGCAGTCGCTCACGATTGGTCCTGCCGCGTTCATCCTGATGTTCAACCCTGATACTAAGGGCCTCATCCACCGGATCGATGAAAACCGATGGACTGTACACATACCTGGCTTCGCGCCAGACGAGGACATATCCGGGTTCGACGTTCATGGGGCGGTGCGTGAGTACATGGGGTCGGACGATATCGACTTCGAGATAACTTATGCCGGCCCATACAAGTTCCACGAACTGATCGCCGAGACGTATTGCAACGGTAACCTTTTCCTTGCTGGCGATGCGGCTCACCTCTATCCTCCGTTTGGAGGCCACAACATGAACTCCGGCTTCGACGACGCTGTGAACCTCGCTTGGAAGTTGGCTGCTGAGCTTCAGGGCTGGGGCAGGGAAGGTCTTCTAGACTCCTATACTGCTGAGCGTCGGCCGATCGCTCTGAGAAACGCCGCGGAGGCCACTCGCAACGCCAAGCAATTCGCTTTGGCCGCAAAAGAGGTCGGCGGGTCGATGTCTTGGGAGGTGCTGAACGCTACTGGGCCGGATGCGGAGGCGCGTCGGAGGGCGTACGGCGAGCAGCTCTATCAAACAACTTTCCGAAATTGGATGAATGACGGCATTGTTCTAGATCAACGGTACCAGCAGTCTCCGGTGATTGTAGACGATGGGAGCGCCGAGCCTGAGTGGGATCCAGCGCGTTATATACCGTTCGCTAAGCCCGGCCATCGGGCTCCCCACGCACGGACGGCAGATGGCAACTCCCTGTACGATTCGTTCGGCTTGGGCTACACGCTGCTCGTCTTCGACCATGCCAAGCCCCACGATGTCGAGGCAATCGTAGAAGCTGCTGGCGCACGACGTATGCCATTGGCTGTGCTCCGCCTCGACGACCACAACATTGCGAAACTCTACGACGACCCGTTGATACTAATACGCCCCGATCAGCATGTTGCTTGGCGGGGCGCGACGGCTCC